>JBDTVO010000092.1:0-9833 GCA_040007135.1 Devosia sp.
CGCCGACATGTTGGAGAAGAAGAAGTCGCGCATCTGGTCGTTGGCGCCCTTGAGGGCCAGCGCCAGTTCCTTCTTGTCCATCTTGGTGATGAGGGACTGGATCGCCGCGGTATCGAGCCGCGCCAGATCCTCGAAGGTGAACATCAGCGCCTTGATGCGCTCGGCGCCGTCGCGGTCGAGTTCCTCGAGTGTGGTGATGAAGCGCGCCTCGGTCTGCCGATCGAACGAGTTGAAGATTTCCGCCATCTGCTCGTGGCTGTCGCGGCGCTTAGAGTGGCTCAGCGTCGACATGAATTCGGTGCGCAGGGTCGTCTCGATCTTCTCGAGGATTTCCTTTTGCACCGGATCGAGATTGAGCATGCGCTTGACCACGTCCATCGCCAGGTCTTCGGGCAGGGCCGCGAGCACCTTGCTGGCGTGCTCGGTCGCGATCTTGCTCATGACGACGGCGATGGTCTGGGGGTATTCGTTCTTGAGGTAGGAGGCGAGGACATCCTCCTGCACGTTGGACAGCTTCTCCCACATATTGCGGCCGGCCGGCCCGCGGATCTCTTCCATGATGGCATCGACGCGGTCGGGCGGCAGGAACGACAGCAGCAGCCGCTGCGTGCTCTCGGAATTGCCCGAGACGGTGCCGTTCGACGAGATCGAGGTGACGAATTCGGCATAGAGTTCGTCGAGCATTTCCTGCGTGATCGGCCCCATGCGCACCATGGTGCGGGACAGCACCTTGATCTCGACCTCGTCGAGTTCCTCAAGGATGGACTTGCCGAAATCGGGCCCAAGCGAGAGCAGCAGCACGGCCGCCTTTTCGTCACCCTGCAGTTCGCGCTGGGTGGCGTCGCCACCCACCACCAGTTGCCGGCTCAGTGCCTGTGAGAGTTGCGCCATGGGCTAGATCACACCGCGCTCGAGAGCCAGTCGCGGACGATGGTGGCCGCCTGCTTCGGGTTGTCCTGGACGAGCGTGCCGACGGTCTTCAGCGTCTGCGCCTGGGCGACGCCCTGCGAGCGGGCGTCGGCCATCCAGGCGGGAATGCGGGCCTGAGGCTGTTCGGTCATCTCGGTCATCGGCACGGTCTCGTGCACCTGCGCCGGGGCGCTCGCCGGCCTCGCGATCTCGGCGCTCATGGGAAGTGCGAGCGGCTGGTTCTCGGGGGAGAGCACGCGCTTTAGCAGCGGACGCATGACGAAGAACACCAGCGCCAGGGCGATCAGGAGGGTGACCCCCATTTCCGCCCAGTTCACCAGATCATCGCGGGTGAAGTCGAAGAGGCTGGGGCCGGCGGTGCCGTTGGCTGCTGCGGTCGGCCCCTGGGCGAACTGCAGATTGGCGATAGTGATCTGGTCACCGCGGGTCTGGTCGAAGCCGACGGCCGATTGCACCAGCGACTTGATCTGGTCGAGCGTTGCCTGGTCGCGCGGCGCGTAGGTGGCATTGCCGCTGGCATCGGTGGTGTAGGTGCCATCGACGACAACCGCCACCGACAGGCGCTTGATGCCGCCCGGATCGGTCATTTCCGTCTGGCTGGTCTTTGAAATCTCGTAGTTGGTGGTCTCTTCGTTGGTCGAGCCGGCCTCGGTCGGGGCCGATGCGGTGCTCGAGGTGCTGGTGCCCGGCAGCTGAGTTGAGGCCGACACCTGGCCGGTGCTCTGGGTCGAGGTGTTGGCGACGTCCTTGGTTTGCGTCGAGCGGACGACCTGGCCGTTGGGATCGAAGGTCTCGGCGGTCTTGGTGATGTGGGTGAGGTCAAGCTCGGCCGTCACCTGCACGCGCGCCCGGCCATCGCCGACGACGTTGCCGAGGAGGTCTTCGATGCGCATGCGCATGCGATTCTCGACGCTGACCACGCGCTCGTCGGCCTCGCCGGCAATCACCGACGCATCGTTGCTGTCGCCGACGCCGGCGGCGAGCAGGTTGCCCTGGTCGTCGGCGATGGTGACGCGATTGGGCATCAGGCCTTCGACGGCGGAGGCGACGAGATGCTGGATGGCGCGGATTTCCTCCGGCGCCAGTTGGCCGCGGACCGACACCACGATCGAGGCGGTCGGCTCCTTCTTGTCGCGCGAGAACAGCGTGCGCTCCGGCAGGACCAGGTGGACGCGGGTCGACTTGATGCGGGCCAGCGAGCCGATGGTGCGCGCCAGTTCGCCCTCGAGCGCCCGCACATTGTTGATGTTCTGGACGAAGCTGGTGGCGCCCAGCGTGTTCTGTTGGTCGAAGATTTCGTAGCCGACCTGGCCCTTGTTGGGCAGGCCATTCTCGGCCAGCGACATGCGCAGCGCCGTGATCTGGTCGCGCGGCACGAGGATGGTGTCGCCGTCGCCGCGGATTTCGTTGGGGACGTTCTGCTTTTGCAACTCGGCAACGATGGCCGACGAATCATCGAGGCTGAGGCCGGTGTAGAGCGGCGCCATCTGCGGCGTCGTCGCCCGCATAATGAGGAAGCCGAAAAATCCCAGCATCAGCACCGCAACCACCGCCATTGCGGCAACCCGTTGCAGGCCGAGCCGGTTGAAGAGCTGGACGAGTGCGTTCACCAGATGCCCCCGAGACTCTGGGCGTGGGCCCGAACCTCATAGGCAAAAATTACCTAGTGGATGGTAAAGAAGCCCTTAACGCGCTGGTGCGGAATGCGATTTGGCGGCAGGAAATGCCGGGGAGGAGTCTTGATGCTGCGAGTTCTGGGCCGCGTGACGTCGATCAATGCTCGGAAGGTGCTGTGGACGGCGGATGAAATCGGGCTGACCTACGAGCGCGAGGACTGGGGGCTGCCGATCCGCGACCCAAGGGTCGGGCAGTTCCTGGCGCTCAATCCAAACGCTCAGGTGCCGGTGCTGATCGATGATGGCTTTGCTCTGTGGGAGAGCAACGCGATCATGCGCTACCTGGGCGAGAGGCACGCCAGTCCATTGTGGCCGACGCAACCGAGGGAGCGCGCCTTGGTCGATCAATGGATGAGTTGGCAGGCGACCGAGCTCAATCCGGCATGGACCTATGCCGTCTATGCTCTGCTGCGGCGCAACCCGGCCTATACCGACCAGGAGAGGATCGCCGCCTCGATTGGCAAGTGGACGGAGGGGATGCAGATCCTCGAGGACCGGCTGCAGGCGACGGGAGACTACGTCGCCAACCACCGCTTCAGTCTCGCCGACATTGTTCTGGCGCTGTCGACCCACCGCTGGATGATGACGCCGTTCGACAAGCCGAAATTGCCAGCGGTCGCGGCGCACTACGCGCGGGTGAAGTCACGCGCCCCTGCCGTGGCATATCTTGGGGCGGAGACTCCGTAGTCCCTCAGGCCGCGCAGCTCCGCCTCGGACAGGCGGGCGTCAGCCCTCGCGGTAGTGCTGGATCCAGGTGGTGCGGAGGCCGGCGAGGCCGTGCTTGTCGATGGCTGCCTGCCAGTTGAGGAACTCGTCGACGCTGAGCGTGTAGCGATCACACGCCTCCTCGAGCGAGAGCAGCCCGCCGCGAACGGCGGCGACGACCTCGGCCTTGCGGCGAATGACCCAGCGACGCGTGGTGGTCGGAGGCAGATCGGCGATGGTCAACGGACTTCCGTCCGGGCCAATCACGTACTTAACGCGTGGACGCATTGCGACGGTCATTTTACTCACTAACTCGAAACCTGACCTAGCTTTGAGCCTACCCCGTCGCGCTTAAAATTTGCCTAAGCTAACCTCTACAAGCCGTTAAAATTGCCGGGCGTTGCCGGAAGGAATCACTAGAGAATCATGGACTTGTGGCGACAGGCCGCGTGCCGAACCCGCCGGTCGCAATCGTGGCGGGACGGTGACAGGGTTAGCGCGCGGTTAAGAGGTCTGGCGGACCGAGGTGACACCCGAGATGTTGATCCGCGAGGCGCCGACGAGCAGCATCGGCTCGCTGCCGGTGAAGTCGACGCCGGAGACAACGCCGGTGGTTTCGGTCGAGACCGTCACCGACTTGCCGTCGGCATTGGTGCCCTGCATGGCGATCGAATAGGTGCCGTTGGGCGCCTGGGTGCCGGTCGAGGTCAGGCCATCCCAGGTGAACTGTCCGGCACCAGCCTTCAGGTCGCCCTTCTCGGTATAGACGACGTTGCCGTCCGCATCCTTGATGGTGACGTTGACGCTGGCCGCGTCGGGCAGCGAGAAGTTCCACACGGCCTTGCCGCCGACGAGGTCGGACCGTACGCCCGATGCGGTGACCGTCTTGCCGATATAGCTCACGGCATTGGTGTTGGTGGAGTTGGCGTTGGCACTGACCAGCGCCGAGAGGAAGTCGTTGGTCTTGAGCTGCTGCTCGACCGAGGAGAACTGAACCAGCTGCTGGGTGAACTGGTTGGTGTCGAGCGGATCGAGCGGGTTCTGGTTCTTGAGCTGCGTGGTGAGCAGCTGCAGGAAGGTATCGAAGTTCCCGGCGATCGATGCCCGATCGGTGGAGGTGGACGAAGTCGATGAGGTCGATCCGACGCCGCTGACGGTCATGGCGAGCTCCTAGACAAAGAGGTTGACGCCGCCTGCCGAGGCAAGGCCGCGATAAAGGGTGACGGAAGGCTGGGCGACTGGGTCATCGTCGCCGGAGGCGGCGAAGTGCGGTGCGGCGCCGCTGCCGGATTGGCGCCGGTCGCCGCCCATGTTGGCGAACGGATTCTGTCGCAGCGAGAATTCGAGGTTGGTCTTGCCGGAATCGAGGCCGGCCTGGCTCAGCGCGCGTTCCAGTGTGCCGCGATCGCGCTGGAACATGTCGAGCGTTTCGGCGCGCTCGACCGTGAGCTTGGCGTTGACGGTACCGGCAGCGTCGACGTGCAGCTTCACGTCGATGCGGCCCAGTTCGGGCGGATCGAGGCGGATCGAGAAGCGCGACTGCCCCTGCTGCACCTGGCGCACCATCTCGAAGGCGAGCTGGCCCATGTTGATGGGGTTTTGCGCGGCTTGATACGCGGCCGGGAGGGCGCGTGCCGGCGTGGACGCCTGCGACGTGGCCGGCTGGGCGCCAAGAGCAGAGGCATCGGCGACCCTTGCGGCCGGTTCGGTGGCATCGGTCTTGGGTTTGGGCAAGCCGTCGTCGGGCTTCGGGGTCGTCGAGTTGAGGGCTACGGGCGCAGCAGAGCTGAGCGAGACTTTTGTCGGCGCCGACCCGTCGTCTGGCGGCGCAGAACCATCGTCGGCCCTGCCGCTCGACGTCGACACCACGGCCGGGATCGCCAGGGTCGCCGTACTCGCGAGTTGCGGCTGGCCAGCCGCGGGTGCCGGATTCTGCGGCAGGAGGCTGCGGACGATGGTATCGAGGGACGACCCGGTCTTCGCCTGCGGATCGAGCTGCGCCAGAAGCTGCGGATCGTTCGCGGTCGCGTCGAGCTTTTGCCCCAGCGCCTCGAGCTTGCGCGAGACCTCCGGTGAGGCAGCGACGACCGCCTGGCTGAGGCTCGTCAGGGTCTTTGCCAGTTCGGCAAGTGCAGGAGCCAGCGGTGGCGCGGTGGTCGCGGGGACACTCGCTGGGACTCCGTCTCCGTCTATGAGACCGGCGAACAGGCTCACCGATTGATCGGTGGCGACCGGCTGCTGTGGCAATATCGAGGCAGCCGTCTGCGGCGCGATGGCGGGTGTCGCGCCAGCCTTGCCGATGGCGGCCAACGGATCGAGCAGCGTTGCTGCATCAACTGCCGGGGTGGCCGCCGGCGCGGGAGACGCGATCAGTGCGGCGAGGGCGTCGAGCGTATCGCCGAGCTTCTTCAGCGTGCCGGCGTCGGGTGTCTCGCCGGCATCGAGCTGATCCTTGAGCGCAGACAATTGCTGCGTCAGCGTTGCCAGCAGCGATGCGACCGGGGTGCCCCCATCCGGTGACTGAGCCTGCACCTTGAGGCCGGCATCGAGGATCGCACCCAGCGAAGCAGCAGGGTCAGAAGAATCGGCGGCTGCAGTTGTCGTCGAAGCCGTGGCCCCGGCGCCTGCCAGCAGTTGATCGATCAAAGCCGCGAGGAAGCCGGCGCCGGGACTGGTTCCGCCCGCGGCATCACCGACGGCCCCCGCAGCGGTGCTGCTCGCGGGCGTTGGGGAGGCGTAGCTGATGGCCAGATGCGGTGACAGGGCAGACTCCGGGCGCAATGATCCGGGGAAAGCGATGCAAGCCGCGGGCCAGACTGGTGGGCGTTGGATTTCAGTGGCTTAGCGCCGTCGCGGCGGTTGCCTGCGGGGACGAAATCAGTCCCCGCAGGCAAGTTTTGCCTAGCCGCCCCTAAAAGTAGTGATCGCGGCGTACGCCGTCATAGCGGCCGGATTTCAGGCAACAGGTTTTGAAACAACCTCCCTGAACCGCATGGGCAAAGGTCGTTGCGGCCGAGCTTTTCGCTCAGCTCGACATCGCCGTGGATGATGCGGGTCCCGCGTTTGACGCGGGTCTCGGAGGGGAAGGACTTCCGGCGCTTCGAGGAGACCTCAAAAGCAGGGCTGGTTTTCGTCGAAGTGTTTCATTGGTGCCTCCTGTTGGTTGGCCGCGGCGACTTAGGGCCGCGATTGCACGGCGTCAACCAACGCCGTATAGAGCCGCCGTTCGCCGCGGCCTTGAACCGCAGATGGATGAGACGATGGACCTGAACTCGCTTGATCTCCCCAAGCGCCCCCAGGACACGCGCGTTGTCGTGGCGATGTCTGGCGGCGTCGACAGCTCGGTGGTGGCTGGGCTGCTGGCCCGGCAAGGCTACGACGTGGTGGGCGTCACCCTGCAGCTCTACGACCATGGCGAGGCGACGCACCGCAAGGGCGCGTGCTGCGCCGGGCAGGACATTCACGATGCGCGCCGAGTGGCGGCCGCGCTGGGCGTGCCGCATTACGTGCTCGACTACGAAGAGCGCTTCAAGAACAGTGTTATAGAGCCGTTTGCGAATGCGTACCGGCAGGGCGAGACGCCGGTGCCGTGCATTGCCTGCAACCAGTCGGTGAAGTTCGTCGACCTGATGGAAGTGGCGAAGGACCTTGGCGCCGATGTGCTGGCGACCGGGCACTATGTGCAGTCACGGTTGGTCGATGGCCGTCGCCGGCTCTACCGGCCGGTCGATGCCTCGCGCGACCAGAGCTACTTCCTGTTTGCGACGCGGCAGGCGCAGCTCGACTTCCTGCGCTTCCCGCTGGGCGGCCTGAGCAAGCCGGCGGTGCGCGAACTGGCGCGCGAGCTGGGGCTCGAGGTCGCCGACAAGCACGACAGCCAGGACATCTGCTTTGTGCCGCAGGGCAAGTACGCCGACGTGATCCGCAAGATGCATCCAGAGACTTTGGCAGGCGGCGAGATCGTGCATCTCGACGGTCGCGTGCTGGGCAGGCACGATGGGATCGTCAACTATACGGTCGGGCAGCGGAAGGGGCTCGGCGTTGCCGCCGATGCGCCGCTCTACGTGGTGAAGCTCGACCACAAGGCGCAGCGCGTCGTCGTCGGTCCCCGCGAGGCGCTGATGACGAGGACCGTCCGCCTGCGCGACGTCAACTGGCTCGGAGATGCGCCGCTGGTCGCGACAGTGGGTGGCAACGGGTTGCCGCTCGAGGTGAAGGTCCGTTCGACACGCCCGCCGCAGCAGGGCGCCGTGCAGATCGTTGGCGGTGAGGTAGAGGTGACGCTGTTTGCCGGCGAGTACGGCATCTCGCCCGGCCAGGCCTGCGTATTCTACGCCGACGACGGCGAAGAGAGCGAAGTGCTGGGTGGCGGCTTCATCGCCGAAGCCGTTCCGACCGCGCTGGTCGCCTAGGGGACCGTGATCGGATCGTTCGGACCGGGCACCGGCTGCTTCAGCCAATGCTCGTCGATGGCGCCGGTCGAAATCCCAAGGATCACCGCAATCACCAGCGCCGCGATCAGCAGCACCAGCGGCGTGTGAGCCGGGGTAAGAATCTGGCGATCGGCCATCAGGGAGCGCTCGACGACGAGGCGGCGCTTGCGGCCGACGAGGCGGATTCGCGCAAGGCCTGGTAGTTGCCGACACCGCCGAGGATGGCGCCGACAATCAGCACCAGCGCCAGGGCACCCAGCACCAGCAAGGTAATGCGGGCCGGGTTCATGGCAAATGGCGAGGTTGGCGGCTGGTCGGTCATAGCCTCCTTCTATCTCGACACCGTGCGCGACGGAAGCACTGGGACTTGGCTGAAAATTTCGTCCCATCTCCCCAAGGACCTGCCTGATGGTGGCGTCTCACCTGCAAAGATGCCAATTCAAGGGTCTTGGTGGTGAACGGGTCAGTAGCTTTGACGCCTGAAACAGGTGCGCTTCCTATGCGGCCGGTGACGGTCCCCGACAGCGCCGCGGCGCTTGTCGCCAGAGCCAAATCGGGCGATCGCCAGGCTTTCGCGGCGCTGCTCGAGCAGCACTACGAGTTCATCTATCGCACCGCCTGCAAGTGGACGGGGCGAAAATCGGACGCCGAGGATGTCGCGCAGGAGGTGTGCATCAAGCTCGCCACTGCCATCCAGCAGTTCGACGGGCGCTCGGCGTTTACCAGC
Organism: Devosia sp.; assembly: GCA_040007135.1. Classification (GTDB taxonomy): domain Bacteria; phylum Pseudomonadota; class Alphaproteobacteria; order Rhizobiales; family Devosiaceae; genus Devosia_A. The sequence continues at coordinate 8,472 of JBDTVO010000092.1, forward strand.
TGGCTGTACCGGGTGACGCTCAACATGGTGCGTGACCTGCAGCGCTCGGCCAGCCGAAAAAATCGCACCATCGACGCCTTCAGCGTGGTGCATCCGGAGGACGATCCGGGCGGACAAGAGGAGACGGTTGCAGCGCACGAACTTTGGACAGCGGTGAGCGGGCTACCCGAAAAGCAGCGCGAAGCGATCATGCTGGTTTACGCCGACGAGATGAGTCACGCGGCTGCCGCAGAGATCATGGGGTGCAAGGAGGCGACCGTCTCCTGGCACGTGCACGAGGCGAAGAAGACCCTAAGGGGGCTTTTGTGATGGACGACAAGATGACCGATGAAACCCTGTTCCAGTTGAAGACGCTGCGCAGCAATGCGCCGTCGCCCGAAGCCAAGAAGCTGGCGCTGAATGCGGCGCTGGTGGCGTTCGATGCCGCCCAGGCGGTGGGGCCGCGCGCCGCAGCCGGCGCCGGAAACGGCTGGTTTGGCCGCCTGGCGCGGCAGTGGAGATGGAGCGCGGCCGGGCTTGGCGCGGGCCTCGGAACCGCCGCAGCGGCGATCGTTCTGGTGCCGCTCAGCCTGCAGACGATGACCGCCACCTCGAGCCGGCTCACCGACGTGACGCCGCCGAAGGAAACGATCACGGTGGCATCCGCATCCAATACCCCGGCGACACCGGTTGCCGTCGACCAGCTCGCCGAGCGCAAGGTCAAGACTGTCACCGTGCCCGTCGCCAAATCGGAGGCCCGGATGGCCGTCCAGGGCACGGTGTCGACGGTCGAGCCGCTGCGCGCCGAGCCCGCCAACAGCCTCGGCCGCGTGGCACAGTCACCTGAGTTGAGCCGTGATGCCGCCCAGGTGGCAGCAATGCCGATGACCGAGGACGCGCCGCTCGCCGACGAGGGCGAGGCCGATCTCATGGCAATGCCGGCGCCGGCGGCCAACGCGACGGCAGCAGGCGGTCTAGGCTATCGCGCGCTGCCGACGGAGCCATCGGGCGACAGCTTCCAGAAGTTCGATGAGAACCGGGTGAAGGTAACCGCCAACGAGCCGGTCTCGACCTTCTCGATCGATGTCGACACGGCGTCGTATTCGTATGTGCGCGGGCTGCTTGAGGACGGCTATCTGCCTGAGCCGGATGCGGTGCGGCTCGAGGAAATGATCAACTACTTCCCCTACGATTATCCGACGCCCACCTCGCTCGATACGCCGTTCAAGCCGACGATGGCGATCATCCCGACGCCGTGGAATCCGAAGACCGAACTGCTCGAGATCGGCATCAAGGGCTATGTGCCGCCCAAGACCGAGCGGCAGCCTCAGAATTTGACGTTCCTGATCGATACGTCGGGCTCGATGGATGAGGACAACAAGC
>JBDTVO010000093.1:0-9711 GCA_040007135.1 Devosia sp.
TGCCGCCCTTGGTCATGCGGAAGATTTTCGGCAGCGGCCAGGCCGGCTTGTAGGTCTCGAGCCGCTCGACGGCGCGCGGGCTGAGGATCAGGACGCCATGCGCCGCCTCGCCGCCCAGCGCCTTCTGCCAAGAGAAAGTCACCACATCGAGCTTGGCGAAATCGAGGTTCTGCGCGAATGCCCCCGAGGTCGCGTCGCAGATGGTAAGACCCTTGCGGTCGGCCGGGATCCAGTCGGCGTTCGGCACCCGCACACCCGACGTCGTGCCGTTCCAGGTGAACACCACGTCGTTGTCGAAATTGACCTGCTTCAGGTCAGGCAGCAGCCCGTAGGGCGCCGTGATCGTGCGCACGTTCGGCAGCTTCAGCTGCTTGGCGACGTCGGTCACCCAGCCTTCGCCGAACGATTCCCACGCCAGCATGTCGACGCCGCGGGCGCCCAGCGCCGACCACAGGAACATCTCGACCGCGCCGGTGTCCGACGCCGGCACGATGCCGATGCGATAGTCCGCCGGCACCTCGAGCAGCTCACGGGTCAGCGCGATGGCCTTTTCGATCCGCGCCTTGGCCGGCTTGGCGCGATGCGAGCGGCCGACCAGCGCCGACTTCAACGCATCCGTCGTCCAGCCTGGACGCTTTGCACACGGACCCGAAGAGAAATTTGGATTAGCCGGTTTAACCGCCGGTGCGGTGGGCATGTCAGCCATGGCGACCCTCCCAGGTCGAAAGCTCCACGTTAGGGTGGAGTGTCCTGAGGCCGCAGATACTCTTGTTGCCGTGGACGCGCAAGGGGGATGGTCGTCACCGCGCGGCGGCGGCTAGTCCACCACCGCCGGCACCGGCGCCCGTCCCCGCAGCACCTTGTGCGGCATCAGGATGGTGAAGCCCACCGCCGCCAGCATCATCGCCGCCACCGCGACAAACAGCACCGCGAACGGGAATGGATCGTCGACACGTGCAACCTGCCGGCTGCCTTCGGCGGCCAGCGCAATGCCGTAGCCGAGCGCGATGGCGCTCAGCACCGCAACGCCGAGCGCACTGCCCAGCGAGCGAAGGAAGGTCAGCGTTCCCGTGGCAACGCCGAGGTGCATCTGGTCGACGCCGTTCTGCACCGACATCGTGGTCACCGGGAACATCGTTCCAAGCCCGACGCCGACGACGACGAGCAGCGCCTCAAGCACCCATAGCGACGTCTGGCCGACGAAGATCGCCATGCCGAGCAGCGCCACAACCGCGACCAGGCCGCCGGCGATCGAGACGCGCTTGATCCGCTCGACCCGCAAAGTCAGCCGCCCGCTGATCGTGGCGCCCACGGTGGTGCCCAAGAGAAATCCGAGCAGCGCGTAGCCCGAGCCGGCCGGCGACAGGCCGAAATGCGCCTGTCCATAAATCGGCAGGAACACCGCCAGCCCGACATTCGCCCCCGCCACCATGAACATCGCAAAGCAGCCGGCGAGCACGATCTTGTTGGACAGGACCTCGAGCGACACCAGCGGTTCGCTTGCCCGCGTCAGCCGGACACCAAAGCCGACGAACAGCACCAGGGCCGCAAGGCCGGCGCCGATCACCTGCGGCGACAGCCAGGGATAGATCGCGCCGCCCCAGTTGAGCATCAGCAACAGCAGCGTCGTTGCCGCCACCAGGAGGCCCGCGCCAATCGTGTCGAGCCGATGCGCCCGCGTCACCACGTGCAGCTTCCGCAGCGGCCGGTCGATGACCATTAGCGCAATCGCGCCGAGCGGCAGGTTCAGCCAGAAGATCAGCGACCAGTGCCATTCGGCGAGCGTACCGCCGAGCAGCGGTCCCGCCGTGCCGGCCACCGCCCACATGCCGGAAATCCACGCGGCGTATTTGCCGCGCTCGCGCGGCGGCAGCATGTCGCCGATGAGAATCTGCGACAACGCGAACAGGCCGCCACCGCCGGCGCCCTGGATCGCCCGCGCTCCGATCAGGACGAAAATGTTCGGCGATAGTGCCGCCAGGAGCGAGCCAAGCAGGAACAGCCCCAGTGCGGCGTAAAGCGTGCGCCGCCGGCCATAGATGTCGGAAATCTTGCCGTAGAGCGGCGCCACCGCCGTCGCCGTCAGCAGATACGCGGTGACGATCCACGGCAGGTATTGCGGATTGCCGAGCTCGCCGCCGATGGTCGGCATCGCCGGCGTCACGATCGACTGGTCGAGCGCCGCGAGGAACATCGCGGTCAGGATGCCGAACATCGTCACCGAGATTTCACGGTCGGTCATCGGGGTCGGGGCGGCGGGCTGGTCCATGCGAATATCCGTGAACGCGTCGCTTCGGCCGAACGGCTCGGGCGTCACAGACGGCAATCGCGAGGGGCGAGTCGGGTGTGCGGGCGAGAGGTCGCCAAAGCGGTAGAAAAGCGCTTGCCCGGCTCTAGGCCACCGTCCTTAAGGCGTCAACCGGAGCGTGGTCAGCCCGCCTCGGCCAGCTTCCCCAGCCGGTCGGCGAGCCCGTTGAGCTCCCACTGCCGAGCCAGCGCCGCGCCTGTCGCCCAGTCGGGCACCGCCGTCGGGATCGGCGGCAGTGGCATGTGCCGCTCCATCGTCGCGATCTTCTTGTAGAGGCGCAGATCGTCGGCCTGCACCTCGAAGCGGCCGTCGGCCAGCATTGCCTCGAGGTTGGGATAGCGCCGCAACAAACTCGCCGCCGACACTGCGCCGACGCCCTTGGCGCCCGGGATCTTGTCCGACGGGTCGCCGCGCAAGGCGATGAAGTCCGGCACCTGTGAGGGCTGCACGCTGTAGCGCTCCATCACCTCCGCCGGCCCGATCCGCGCAATCTCGCCCGCCTTCACCGGATTGAGGATCGTCACCTGCGCCGAGGCCAGCTGGAACGCATCGCGATCGCCGCTCGCCACCAGCGCCGTGCCGCCAGCCTCTTCCTCCGATGTCGCCGCGGAGGCGATGAAGTCGTCGGCCTCGTAGCCGCCGCCCTTGCCGTAGAGGCACCCAAGCGCCGCCACCAGATCCGGCAGCACATTGAGCTGGTCGACGATCGACTCCTCGAAAATGCGGCCGCCCTGGTAGGTCGGAAAGATCCGCGCCCGCCAGTTGGGTTCGCTGAGCTTGTCCCAGCCCACGAACACCGCCCGCGGCTGTTCGGCTTCCCACAGCCGGATCAGGTAATTGGCAAAGCCCAGAATGGCGTTGCCGCCCTTGCCCCCGGCACGGCGCACGCTCTTGGGCACACCGTGATACGCCCGATGCGCAAAACTGTCGCCGTCGATCACCAGCAATGGCCGCTGCTCCGGTTTTGCCTTGGCCAAATCGATGTCCCCCTGCGTCATTTCGACGGTAGCCGGAGCGCTGGCCTGCCGCAATCGCGCCATGCTTGAGGCCGATTCCTGCCGGCCGCATCCAGCGGGGCCTTTCATGAAATTGCTCGTCGCCGAAGACGATCCGCAATCGTCCGCCTTCATCAGGAAGGGTCTGATCCAGGAGGGGCATCAGGTCGACAGCTTCGCCGACGGCCGCGACGTCCTGTCGGCCTGCCTCTATACCCCATACGACATGCTCATCCTCGACCGCATGATGCCGGGCATGGATGGGCTGAGCGTGCTGAAGTCGCTGCGCGCCGCCGGCCGCCAACTGCCGGTGCTGTTCCTCACCGCCATGGGCGACATCGACGACCGGGTCGAGGGCCTCCTCGCCGGCGGCGACGACTATCTGGTGAAGCCGTTCCACTTCTCCGAGCTTTCGGCCCGCGTCACCTCGCTCGCCCGCCGCCCGCAGCACAACCCCAAGGCGACGCGCCTCGCGCTGCACGATCTCGAACTCGACCTGCTCGAGCGCACGGCGGTGCGCGCCCGCACCGCCATCGAGCTCCAGGCCAAGGAATTCGCCCTGCTCGAAATCCTCATGCGCAACGCCGGACGCATCGTCACCAAGACCATGCTGCTGGAGCGGGTGTGGGATTTCACCTTCGATCCGCGCACCACCGTGGTCGAGACCCACATGAGCCGGCTGCGCGCCAAGGTCGACAAGCCCTTCGACGTGCCGCTGATCCACACCACCCGCAACTCCGGATACTCGATCCATGCCCCGCGCTAGCATCCTGTCGGGCGTCGCCCTTCGCTCGGCGATGCTGATCCTCGTGGTGCTGGCGCTGGTCATGGGCGTCGCCGGCTGGGCCATCCTCAACACCACGCGCACCGCCATGGCGGCACAGGGCCAGTCGGTGATCCTCGAAGACGTCAACCTGCTGCACGACGCCTACACCACCGGCGGCGAGCACGAGTTGACGCGCTTCATCGAAAACGCCGTGGCGACGCGCTCTGACAAGCAGTTCGCCTTCGGCCTGTTCGAGCCCAGCGGCCGCGTCATCGCCGGCAATATCACCCGTGCACCGTCCTTCCACGGCTGGGGCAGCATCGAAGCGCCGACCGCCCAGAGCGAGGGCGACCCGCCGTTCCTCGCCTACACCGAAAAGCTCGGCAACCGCGTCATCGTCGTCGCCCGCAGCCAGCACACTGCTGCCGCCATCGCCGATGCCATTCTCGAAGCGCTGATCGCCTCGGGCATCGTCATCGGCGGCGCTGCACTCGTCATCGGCTATGCGAGCAGCCGCCGCGTCTCGGTGAAGCTCGCGATCATCGACGACACCCTCGCCGAAGTTGCCGGCGGCAACACCGAGGTGCGCCTCCCCATCGGCCGCAGCAGCGACCAGATCGACCACGTGTCGCGCCAGATCAACGCTCACCTCGATCGGCTGAGCGATTTCATGGGCGCCATGCGCAACACCATCGTTGCCATTGCGCACGACCTGAAGTCCCCGCTCGGCCACGCCTACATGCTGTTGCAGCAGGCTGGCGCCGCCCGCACGCCGCGCGAGGCCGCGTCGATGATCGACGACGCGCAGACCGAGATGGACCGGCTGAGCCAGATCATCGACACGGTGCTGCGCATCTCGCGCATCGAGGCCAGCAACGACAGCTCGTCGTTCGCGACCTTTTCGGCCTCCGACCTCGTCCGCGACCTGGCGCAGACCTTCGAGCCGGTGGCCGAAGCCGCCGGCCAGAAGCTCAATCTGCGCCTGCCGCTGGCCGAGGTGCCTCTGTTCGGCGACCGTCGCATGATCCAGCAGATGCTGGTCAACCTGATCGAAAACGCCTCGCGCTACGCCGGGCCAAACACCCTCATCGAGCTGGCGCTCGAGGCGCGGCCCACCGGTCCCGCCCTCATCGTCGGCGACACCGGGCCCGGGGTGCCGGCGGCCTATCGCGCCGAGGTGCTGAAGCCCTTCTTCCGCATCGAGTCGGAGCGCACCGCGCCGGGCTCCGGTCTGGGCCTGGCGCTGGTGGCGGCCATTGCGGCGCGCCATCACGCCCGGCTCGAATTGACCGACAACCGGCCCGGGCTCAGGGCGACCATCGCCTTCCCGGCGGTACCCGTCCGTCGCCACGCGCTGCCGCGCGCCGCCTGAGCCTCCCGACCGCAACATTACCTCGAAGTATAGTTGGCGAGAGGCAGCGGCAAAGCCCTGCCCGCACTCTGGCTTCGTCGAAACCGCCCGCGTCGGCCTTCAGCCGGCGGGCCACAACAGATGGAGCATCTCATGCGTAAACTCGCACTGGCCCTGGCGGTCGTCGCCGCCTTCGGAGCCACCGGCGCAATGGCCGCCGGCACCACCATGGCCACCACCACCCACGCCTCGGTTCCTGCCGTCGTCGCGCCGCTGACCGCCACTGGCGCCATCACGGCCATCGACCTCAAGGCCCACACCGTCACCATCGACAAGGTAGTCTATCACTTCTCCAAGAAGTCGAACCTCACCAAGCTCAAGGTCGGCGAGAACGTCACGGTGACCTACAAGGTCGTCAACAAGCTTGACTGGGTTACCAAGATCACGATGGCCAAGGCCTGATCGAGCGACCACGAACGGCGGCGCAGGGGAAGCCCATCTGCCTGCGTCCGCCTGCCGGACGGGGACGTCACCGTCCGGCTCCGCAAGGGCGGCTGCGCGCGGCACCCAGGTCCACTCCGATTCCCTCCGAGCGCTGGCCGACCTTCACGTCGGCACTGCATCGGACCCGGGACCGGCACACCGTCCTCGCAAAGCGGGACCGGCAGCTCCCTCCAGACTGCCGGTCCCTGCTGTTCTCAGCCCCTCAGGGACCTAACGGACCGACGCAGTCAGGTCCCTCCCCCCGGAAAGGGGAGCCGACGCGGTTGACCCACCGGCGCCGATCGTGGCGTCGGGACATTGCGAACAAAACGGGAATGAGGCTCACTGGCGGCCATCCGATTCACCGCTGATTCGCTCGTGCTCGCCCAGGTCGACTACCTCCAGCGCCTCAATCCCGCGCAGCGCAGCGCGGTGGAGCATGGCATCGGCGGCGCCGCCCCGGGCGGTCCGCTGCTGGTGATTGCCGGCGCCGGCTCGGGCAAGACCAACACCCTCGCCCACCGCGTCGCCCATCTCATCGTCAACGGCGCCGATCCGCGCCGCATCCTGCTGATGACCTTCTCGCGCCGCGCCGCCGCCGAAATGAGCCGCCGCGTCGAACGCATCGCCGGGCAGGTGATGGGCACCTCATCGGGCGCGGTGCTGGACGCCCTGAGCTGGGCCGGCACCTTCCACGGCATCGGTGCGCGGCTGCTGCGCGACTATGCCCACAATCTCGGCCTCGATCCGCAGTTCACCATCCACGACCGCGAGGATTCCGCCGACCTGCTCAACATCGTGCGGCACGATCTTGGCCTCCACGAAAGCAAATCGCGCTTCCCCGCCAAGGGCACCTGCCTCGCCATCTACTCGCGCACCGTCAACGGCCAGAGCGACCTCGCCGATGTGCTGCGCGAGACTTTCCCGTGGGCCGCGATGTGGGAGACCGAGCTGCGGCAGCTGTTTGCCCGCTACGTCGCCACCAAGCAGGAACAGAACGTCCTCGATTACGACGATCTGCTGCTCTACTGGGCGGTGATGATGCGCGACGCGGCGCTTGCCGCCGATCTCGGCGCCCGCTTCGACCACGTGCTGGTCGACGAATACCAGGACACCAACCGCCTGCAGGGCGCCATCCTGCTGGCGCTGCGTCCGACGGGCGCCGGCCTCACCGTGGTCGGCGACGACGCGCAGTCGATCTATTCGTTCCGCGCCGCAACGGTGCGCAACATCCTCGATTTCCCCGCGAGCTTCGCGCCGCCGGCCGACATCGTCACCCTCGACCGCAACTACCGTTCGACGCGCCCCATCCTCGATGCCGCCAATGCCGTCATCGCCGAAGCCGCTGAGCGCTTCACCAAGGATTTGTGGACCGAGCGCAGCTCGGGCACCAAGCCGCAACTGGTGACGGTGCGCGACGAAGCGGGACAGGCGCTCTACGTCGTCGAGCAGGTGCTGGCCTCGCGCGAACGCGGCCTGCAGCTGCGCGACCAGGCCGTGCTGTTCCGCACCTCGTCGCATTCCGGCCCGCTCGAGATCGAGCTGACGCGGCGCAACATTCCGTTCGTCAAGTTCGGCGGCCTGAAGTTCCTCGAGGCGGCGCACGTCAAAGACATGCTGGCGCTGCTGCGTTTCGCCGAGAACCCGCGTGACCGCGTCGCCGGCTTCCGCGTGCTGCAATTGCTGCCCGGCGTCGGGCCCGGCATTGCCGGCAAGCTGCTCGACGCCATCATTGCCGAGCCGCACCCGCACGCCGCTCTTGCCGCGACGCCATCCCCGGCCCGGGCCGAGGGCTGGTCGGCTTTCGCCGAGCTCATCGCCGACCTCGCCGCAGCGCGCGACTGGCCGGGCACCCTCAGCCGCGCCCGCCTCTGGTATGAGCCGGTGCTGCGCGAGGCGCACGACGATGCCGAGATCCGCCTGCTCGATCTTTTGCAGCTCGAACAGATCGCCGCCGGCTTTCCCAACCGCGAGCGCTTCCTCACCGAGCTGACGCTCGATCCGCCCGACGCGACGTCGGACCTGTCCGGCGCCGGCTCCAAGGATGAGGACTACCTGATCCTTTCGACCATCCACTCGGCCAAGGGCCAGGAGTGGAAGGCCGTGCACATCCTCAACGCCGTCGATGGCTGCATTCCGTCCGACCTCGGCACCGGCTCGACGCACGAGCTCGAAGAGGAACGCCGGCTGCTCTATGTCGCCATGACCCGGGCCCGCGACGAGCTGCACCTGACGCTGCCGCAGCGCTTCTACGTGACGCAGCAGACCAAGCGTGGCGACCGCCATCTCTACGCCCAGCGCACCCGCTTCATCACCCGCGCCATGCTGCCGCACTACGACGATATTCTATGGCCGCCCCTCAAGCCCCTCGACCCATCGGTCGTCGCCACCCCGACGACGCGCATCGACGTGCGCAGCCAGATGCGCGACATGTGGGCGAAGTGAGCGGAGTTTTGTGTTTCGGTGGGTCAACCCCCGCCCCGACCCTCCCCCTTTCTGGGGGAGGGGGCGCAACCCCCTCAGGCAGGTCCCTCCCCCAGAAAGGGGGAGGACAGGAGGGGGTTGACCGCACTGCGCTCAGAAAAGAAAAGGCAGCACACCCTCGGCTAGTGCTCGGCGAGCACGCCTTTCGACGAGCGGACCAGGAAGCTCTTGTCGTCGCTCTGCCACGCCACGCGACGCGGCGCGTTCGGGTCGACCACCTGCACTTCGGCACGGCGGCCGTTCTGCGCGTAGGCCTTGGCGAGCGCGATGGCGTCGGTCTCGGCGATCTCGCGCGTCTCGAACGGCCCGCGCGATTTGCCATTGAGATCGATCCACCACTTGTCGCGGGCGAACAGGACGATGAACAGAGCGGTGGTCATGATGTCTCGGCTCCAGTGCCGCGCCGCGACCCTAGCCATGCGCGCCCGAACTGGAACGGCTTTCCCGCCGCATCGTTAAAATCAACCAATAATCCGGCGGCCAAATGACGGCAAAACCCATCTCCCTGCCGCCGGTCCGGGCCCGTCGCCTGTGGCTCCACGCCCAGCGCCTCGACAGCCGCGATCCGTTCGGCGCCGGACCAGCCGCGACGGCGGCGGCGGTGGCGCATCTGGGCTACGTCCAGATCGACACCATCAACGTCATCGAGCGGGCCCATCACCACATTCTCTTCAGCCGCATTCCGGGCTATCGCGGCGCTGACCTCGGCGCGGCGCAGTCGGCCGATAAGTCGGTGTTCGAATACTGGGCCCACGCCCTCGCCTACATCCCCACCGCCGATATCGCCCACTACACCGCACAGATGCGCGCCTACCGCCGCGAGCCGATGAAATGGTACGCCGGCGTCGGAACCATCGACGTCAACCGCGTCGTGCGGCTCATCCACGATGGCGGCCCGCTCAGCATCCGCGACGTCGAGGACGACGTGCTGGTCGAGAAGGACCATCCGTGGGCCAGCCGCAAGCCGTCCAAGGCGGCGCTGCAACGCGCTTTCTTCGAGGGCCGCCTCGCCATTTCCGGCCGCGAGGGCATGCTCAAGACCTATGAGCTGATGGAACGCCATTTTGGCTGGACCACTCTGCCGAAGTCCGCCACCGCGAACCAGACCGCCGCATACCTGCTCGATCGCGCCCTCCGCTCGCAGGGCCTCGTCAACGGCGCCTCGGTGATGCATCCGAAACTGCGCTTCTCGCCCGAAATCGCCGCCATCGTCGAGCGCCGCGTCCGCCGCAAGGAACTGTTGCCGCTGGAGGTCGACGGCGAGATCTTCTACGCCGAGCCCGCGGCGCTCGACGCCGACGCGCCCGAGCCAGGCCTCACCCAC
>JBDTVO010000094.1:0-9665 GCA_040007135.1 Devosia sp.
TCTCGAAGATGCGCGAACGGTTGTAGAGCCCGACATTGAGGATCACCTTGCTGCGGGCAATCAGGCTGTCCCGCGCCGCGCCGTAGAGCCCGACGACGAACACCGATTTCAGCGCCACCTTCGTCAGCGCCGCGAACGCCCCGAAGCGCACGTCGCTGGGCAAGCCGTAGAACAGCACGTCGATGTCGAGCTCCGCCTTGGGAATGCGCTCGAGCACCGGCGCATAGCCGACCTTCACGACCTTGGGCGGATAACGTGTCCCCAGTTGCCCCCAGCGCTCCATGTTGAACTCGCTGTAGTCCCAGATCTGGAAGCGCTCGAGGTAGAACTGGATCTCCGGTCGCGGCGCCGCCGGCGGCTCGCCCGGCACCTGGCGCACCTGTTCGAGGTTGTAGACGATGCTGTCCTTGGGAAGCTGCTCGGCCAGTTCGCGCTTCATCACCTGCGCCCCGAACACGATGTTCCGCGCCCCTGCGTCGATCGTATTGAGCCCGACGCTCACCTCGTGGCCGAGTTCCCTCAGCCCCCACTCGAAGCTGTCGATGACCTCCTGGTAGCCGTTGAGCCCGTGCATTTCGGGCCGCGGGACGATGTGGGCGATATGGAATCTCACGGCGCGACGGGCTCAAACGGGCGGTTCGATCTACCTACCCGCAACCGGCGGGAGCGGGAAGTCCCACCGCGACTTGCCTTGTGGTAATATGATACCAACCAGCTATATCATTGATCGATATGGCATAATTACACGCGCTTGACACCCGGCGAATCCCCGCTAAACACGCGCCACCAAAACCGGCGGCCTGCCGCCAAAGTTCAGGATTTTGAGATGTCGACCTACACGGCCAAGCCGAGTGACATCACGAAGAAATGGGTGCTGATCGACGCCAGCAATCTGGTTGTCGGCCGCCTCGCTTCCATCGTGGCGCTCCGCCTGCGCGGCAAGCATTTGCCGACCTACACGCCCAACATGGACATGGGCGACAATGTCATCATCATCAACGCCGAGAAGGTGAAGCTGACCGGCAACAAGCTCGATCAGCGCAAGTTCTACTGGCACACCGGCTTCCCCGGCGGCATCAAGGACCGTACGCAGCGCCAGCTGCTCGACGGTCGCTTCCCCGAGCGCGTGCTCGAGAACGCCGTTCGCCGCATGCTCCCCGGTGGCCCGCTCGGCCGCCAGCAGCTGCGCAACCTGCGCGTCTATGCCGGCGACAAGCACCCGCATGAGGCGCAGGCGCCCGAAACGCTCGACGTCGCCGCCATGAACTCCAAGAACGTGAGGGCCAAGTAATGGCCGAGACCATCAATTCGCTCGAAGGCCTCAGCGCCGCTGCCCCGGTCGCGTCCGCGGCTCCGGTCTATGTGCAAAAGCTCGACGCCCAGGGCCGCGCCTATGCCACCGGCAAGCGCAAGAACGCCATCGCCCGCGTCTGGATCAAGCCGGGCAACGGCAAGATCACCGTCAACGGCAAGGCTCACAACGAGTTCTTCGCCCGCCCGGTGCTGCAGATGATCCTGCAGCAGCCGATCGTCGCTGCCGCCCGCAAGGACCAGTACGACGTCATCGCTGCTGTCTCCGGCGGCGGTCTCAGCGGCCAGGCCGGCGCCGTGCGTCACGGCATCAGCAAGGCGCTCACCCTTTTCGAGCCCGAGCTCCGTGCTGTGCTCAAGAAGGGCGGCTTCCTCACCCGCGACAGCCGCGTGGTCGAGCGCAAGAAGTACGGCAAGGCCAAGGCCCGCCGCTCGTTCCAGTTCTCCAAGCGTTGATCTCAGCCGCTGGTATATCTGGCGAGGCCGGGAGCGATCCCGGCCTCGTGCTTTTCGGGCTAGTCTCGATCGGGTCAAGGAACCTGAGCCATGGCGTCGCGTCCCCGTTCCGTGCTGATCGTCACCGATGCCTGGTACCCGCAGGTGAACGGCGTCGTCCGCTCGATCGACAAGACCGCCGAGGAGATGCGCCGCCTCGGCATCAAGGTCGACCTCATCACCCCGGCCGACTACCGCACCCTGCCGATGCCGAGCTATCCCGAGATCGGCCTCGCGCTTACCACCTCCGGCCCTGTCGTGCGCCGCATCGAGGCGCTGGCGCCCGACGCCATCCACATCGCCACCGAGGGCCCGCTCGGCTGGATCGCGCGCAATTACTGCATGCGCCGCAGGCTGCCGTTCTCCACCGCCTACCACACGCAATACCCCGAATACCTCCGCGCCCGCCTGCCGGTGCCGCTGCGCTGGAGCTACAGCCTGATGCAACGCTTCCATCGTCCGGCGACCGCCTGCCTCGTCGGCACGCCGCACCTCATGACCCTGCTCGAGGCGAGGGGCTTCTCCAACATCGCGCTGTGGACCAAGGGCGTCGACACCGAACAGTTCAATCCGTCGAGGCGCGCCCGGCTGCCCTATCCCGGGCCCGTCTTCCTCTATGTCGGCCGCGTCGCGGTCGAAAAGAACATCGGCGCGTTTCTCGCCCTCGACCTGCCCGGCACCCGCCTCGTCGTCGGCGGTGGCCCCAGCCTCGAGCAGCTCAAGAAGCAGCACCCCGACGTGACCTTCGTCGGCCCACAGCACAGCGATGAACTCGCCCGCTACTACGCCTCCGCCGATGCCTTCGTCTTCCCGAGCCGCACCGACACCTTCGGGCTCGTTCTCCTCGAGGCGCTGGCGAGCGGCACCCCCGTGGCCGCCTATCCGGTCACCGGTCCGATCGACGTCATCGGCAACGCCCCGGTCGGTATCCTCGCCGATGACCTGCAGGCTGCCGCGCTCAAGGCTCTCGACATCCCGCGCCACGCCTGCCGCACCTATGCCGAAGGCTTCTCCTGGTCGGCAAGCACCGAGCAGTTTCTCGCGCATCTGCCAACGATTGTCCGCTGACCACCGCAGAGGGACCCGCGGCGGTCAGCGTCTGGCGGCAGGGTCCGCCCGCCGCGTCTAGTTGCTCAGCGAGGCCTGCAGTACGCCGCAGTCGCTGGTGACGGCGACCGCCGGCCCCTTGTCGCTGGGCAGGCTGTTGGCGACGCGGAAGAGGACCCTCGTCTGATCGGCGCGCGACATCCCCACATAAGTATCGAGGAACGCGATGCCGAGTGCCTGGGCGACATAGGCCGCCTCCTTTGCCGCGAGTGGCGTGAGGTCCGCGGCCGTGGCGCCGCCGACCTGTCCCAGGCAAGCGACCGCGGCGAGAGCCAGGGTTCCGGCGTTGATGAGCGTGAGTTTGAGCATCTTGGGATTCTCCTTCGGCCGGGTTGCGTCAGACCATCGGCGGGCGCGCGAGCGCGACCCACTCGAAGCTGGCGTAGGCCACGCCGTCTGCGGGCTGCGCCGCCGGCGCCGGAAACAGGGACTTGAGGAAGCTGATGAACCTGGACATTTCGCTCTCCGTGCTGTGCGCCGTAGCGCTGTGGTGATGCACGTGACCTTGCCGTGAACCCCGGCTTCCGGTCCTGAACCGGGGTCCGAAATGATCCAAAAGCGCGCGAAGGATTGCGAAACCGGACGACGGCTCAGCCGGGAAGGCCGGCCTTGCGATAGCCCTCGATGAAGCGCGCCCGATCGCCTTCACGGTGGAACGGCTGGCCCAAGGACCAGCGCTCGATCGAGAAGTTCGGCACGGCGGCGAGGAACTCGGCGGCGACGGCCTTGGCCTTCGACGTCTGCCCCACTTGCGCGTACGCCGCTGCGAGCAGCCGGCGCGAGCCCGTGCCGCGCGTGATGTCGCGGTCGAGCGTTTCCACCACCGCCTCGTCCAGCCCGCCGGCATACTGGGCAAAGCCGAGGATCCAGTAGAAATAGTGCGGCGGAAACGGATTGAGCTGGAACGCCCGCCGCGCGGTGGCGATGGCATCCTCCGGGCGGCCGAGTTGCACCTCGACTTCCGCCTTGAAGATCAGGGCGTCAGCGAGGCTGGGGTCGAGGCGCAGAGCTTCCTCGATCTCCGTCAGCGCCGCCGCAGTGTCCCCGTCATAGGCCCGCACGTATCCAAGGAACGCTCGAGCCATGGCGCTGCCGTCGATCTCCACGGCCCGCTTCGCCGCTTCGACGGACGCGGGTTTGTTGATCTCCGGCGACTCGCCGAAGTTGAACCAGGCGTGGACATGGCTCATCGCAAGCCACGCATAGGCTTCGGCAAAATCGGGATCGAGCCGGGTCGCCCCCACGAGCAGCGGCTGTCCCGCCCGCAATCCTTCGTTCGACTGGAGCACGAGTGCACGGCCGCGCACGAACAGCTCGTATGCCTCCAGGTTGACCGGCCGCCTTGTCGCCGGCGCCGTGCCGATGGAGAGCACCCTCGACAGCGCTCCGACGATGCGCGCCACCACCTGGTCCTGCAGCAGGAAGACATCGGCGGTGTCGCCGTCGAACCGCCCGGCCCAAAGCTGCGCCTGTTCGCCGGCCTCGATCAGCTGCGCGTTGATGCGCACCTTGTCGCCCGCGCGCCGAACGCTGCCGTCGACGATGAAGCGCACGCCAAGTTCAGCCCCGATGCCCCTGATGTCGCTGCGCCGCTCCCGCATCGCGAACGACGAGTTCCGGGCGATGACGATCAATCCCTGCACCTTCGACAGGTCGGTGATCAGGTCTTCGGACAGGCCCGAGGCAAAGAACTCCTGCTCGGGATCGTTGCTCATGTTCTCGAACGGCAGCACGGCGATGCTGGGCTTTGCCGGCTCCTGCGGCGGACTGGCCGCGGCGCTGCGCAGGAAGCGGTATCCGACGCGCGGCACGGTTGCGATCCATTCCTGCCCCTCGGGGGCGGTGCCAAGCGCCTTGCGCAGCGCGGCAATCTGCACCGTGAGGTTGCTTTCCTCGACGGCTTGCCCGGGCCAGGCGGCGTTCATCAGATCGTCCTTGCCGACGACTTCGCCGGCGCGCTCGAGCAACAGGCGCAGAAGCTGGCCACCGCGATGGCCAACCGCCACGGTGCTGCCATTGCGGCTCAGCCTGCCGGCGTCGCCGTCGAACTCGAACGCCCCGAACTTCAACCCTGCGCCCCCTCGATGGAGCGGCCATCAAGCATGCCGCCATCGGCTGGACAATCGTGGTGGCCGCTTCTAAGGGAAATACTATGGCTCCGCGGAAATACATCTTGGTGTTGGGGACGGCCGCTCGCGCGGCCAGCGCCCCCGCTCGCTAGCTCTCTCCACGGGTCGCCGGGCGACCGGAGAGAGCGGATCGAACGAGCCGGGCGAGGGCACTGCCCTTAACTCCGCCCAAACCACAATTCGGCGATAATCCCTGCCTCAAGTCGCGCCGTGCGCCGCAGGTGTCGCCAGCTTCCCGCGAGGATCGAATGAACGACGATTTCCACCGCATCCGCCGCCTGCCGCCCTACGTCTTCGAGCACATCAATCCGATCAAGGCCAAGGCCCGCGCCAACGGCGTCGACATCATCGACCTCGGCATGGGCAATCCGGACCTGCCCACCCCCGAGCACATCGTCGCCAAGCTGCAGGAAACGGTGCTCGATCCGCGCACCCACCGCTATTCGTCGTCGAAGGGCATCCCCGGCCTCCGCAAGGCGCAGGCCAGCTACTACGGCCGCCGGTTCGGCGTGAAGCTCAACCCCGACACCCAGGTCGTCGCCACGCTCGGCTCCAAGGAGGGCTTCGCCAACATGGCGCAGGCCATCACCGCGCCCGGCGATGTCGTGCTGGTGCCCAACCCGACCTACCCGATCCACGCCTTCGGCTTCATCATGAGCGGCGGTGTCGTCCGATCCATGCCCGCTGAGGCCAACGAGGACTTCCTCCGCTCGCTCGACCGCGCCGTGCGGCACTCGATTCCAAAACCCATCGCTCTGGTGCTGAACTACCCGTCCAATCCGACGGCCTACACCGCGACGCTCGATTTCTACAAAGAGGTCGTCGCCTACTGCAAAGCCCACAACATCTTCATCCTGTCCGATCTCGCTTATGCCGAGATCTACTTCGATGACGACGTGCCGCCGTCCGTGCTCGAGGTTCCGGGCGCCATCGACATCGCCGTCGAGTTCACCTCGATGTCCAAGACCTACTCGATGCCCGGCTGGCGCGTCGGCTTTGCCGTCGGCAACGAGCGGCTGATCTCGGCTCTGACCCGGGTGAAGTCCTACCTCGACTACGGCGCCTTCACGCCGATCCAGGTCGCCGCCGCCGCCGCCCTCAACGGCACCGACGAGATCATCGCCGACGTCCGGAGGATCTACCGCGAGCGCCGCGACGTGATGGTCGAGAGCTTCAGCCGCTCCGGCTGGAACCTGCCGTCGCCCAAGGCGACGATGTTCGTCTGGTCGCCGATCCCGGACCAGTTCGCGCATCTGGGCTCGCTCGAATTCGCCAAGCTGCTCATACAGGAAACGGGTGTCGCCGTCGCCCCCGGCGTCGGCTTCGGCGAATACGGCGACCAGTACGTCCGCCTCGCGCTGGTCGAAAACGAACAGCGTATCCGCCAGGCCGCCCGCAACATCAAGAAGTTCCTCAGCGCCGGCAAAGCCAGCCAGGGCAACGTCGTACCCCTCGCCGCCGCGAAGTAGGTCAGCGTCGCGGCCGCACTCGCGCCTCGAGAAAATCGCAGGCCGCCCCGACGCCGTCCTCCTCACGGATGCCGGTGCCGATGGCCTTGGCTCGCGCCCGCATCTGCGGGTCGTCCATCGCGACCAGAGCCGTCGCCACCGACTCGGCCGAAAGCCGTCGTCGATCGAGCGGGGCAGGGCCGACGCCGAGCGTCGCCACCCGCCGCGCCCAGAACGGCTGGTCGCCGAAGAACGGCATGATCGTTGTCGGCACTCCGGCCCGCAGCGAGGCGCCTGTCGTGCCGGCCCCGCCGTGGTGCACGGTCGCGGACACGAGGCCGAACAAGCGGTCGTGCGGCGCCCCGTCGATCATGTGCACGTGTGGTGCCGCATGTCCGTCGAGCGCCCCGCCACCCGTAGCAAGGATCGCCCGCTTGCCCGCTCGCGCCACGCCACCCACGACAGCTTCCGTCAGCGCCGCCGGGTCGAGCCCCGGCATGCTGCCGAAGCCGACATAGACCGGGGGCGGCCCCGCCGAAATGAAAGCCCGCAACGACGCGGGCATCTGCCAGTCGGGATCGTCGAGGAACCAGTATCCACTCACCAGCACGTTGGACGTCCAATCCGGTGGTACCGGCACGACCTGCGGGCTGTACGCATAGAGGACGCCGGCTGGCTCCAGCCGTCGTTTCGGTTTGGCCGCGACGCCCAGGACGCCTGTCCTCCACTCCGCCAGCGCCCGGCCGAACAGCATCTCGCCGCCGCGGATCGCCAGCGCGTGGCTCGGCCGGTTGAGCGGCCCGAGATCGGCAAACGGCAGCAACGGACTGGGGAATGCCGAGGTCGGCGTGAAGCCGGGCAGGGGTGACGCCAGCACCGCCGGGATGCCGAGAGCTTCGCCGATATGCGGCGCCGCAAGCGACTTGGGATGTCCGACGATGACCTGCGGGGAAAACGACTTCGCAGCCGCCCATTCCAAATCGAGCAAGCTTCGCATCAGCGGCCGCGCCTGCTTCAAGAGCTTGAAGCCGGCGCTGAATCCCTCGCCTCCGCCGATGGCTGCCTTGCCCTCGGGTGTGTTCATCATTTCGAGGAATTCCGCCGGCAGCGGCGCAAATCCGAGTCCCCGGCCAGTGGCAAAGTCCGCGAACCGAGCCGGCGCTGCGATCTGCACCTCATGCCCGCGAGCCCGCAGCCCGAGCGCCAGCGCCACATACGGCTGCATGTCGCCGCGCGTTCCGAGCGTATGAATGGCAATCCGCATGCTGCCTCCCAACCCGCCTTAGCACAGGCGCACGGGCCACACTCCTATTGACGAATAGGCAAACTCCTAGCATGACGCGCCCATCCGAGGAGCGCGTCATGTCCGACATCCAGTCTTTCCGCGATGCCGTCGAGGCCTTCATCAGCGCCCGCGGCTGGACCGCGACCCGCTTCGGCCGCCAGATGGCCGGGGATCCGCTGTTCGTCTTCGACCTGCGCGAGGGTCGCGAGCCGCGCAGCGACACCCGCACCCGCATCCTCAAGGCGATGTCCGAGCAGGCCGAGGTTCCGGCCGCGCCGCCGCTCCGCATCGGTGTCGCCGGCCTTGGCAATGTCGGCGGTACGCTGGTGCGCATCCTGCAAAAGGACGGCGGCGAGCTCACTCGCAAGATCGGCCGCCCGCTGGTCGTCACCGCCATCTGCGCCCGCAGCCGCTCCCGCGACCGCGGCATCGATCTCAGCAGCGTCGCCTGGTTCGACGATCCGGTGGCGCTGGCGAAGTCCGATACCATTGACCTCTTCGTCGAGCTGATCGGCGGCGAAGACGGTCCGGCGCTGGCCGCCGTGCGCGCCGCACTTGAAATCGGCAAGCCCGTGGTCACCGCCAACAAGGCGCTGCTCGCCCGCCACGGCGTGGCGCTGGCGCGGCTGGCCGAGGAGGGCGGCACCCAGCTTGGCTTCGAGGCGGCGGTGGCGGGCGGCATACCCGTCATCAAGACGCTGCGCGAAGGCCTCGGCTCAGCCCGCATCGCCCGCGTCTATGGCATCATGAACGGCACCTGCAATTACATCCTCACCCGCATGGGCAACGAAGGCATCGGCTTTGCCGAGTGCCTCGCCGACGCGCAGAAGCTGGGCTACGCCGAGGCCGACCCGAGCTTCGATGTCGGCGGCTTCGACACCGCTCACAAGCTCGCCATCCTCGCGTCCCTCTGTTTCGGCTGCGAGATCGCGCCCGATGAGATCTTCGTCGAAGGCATCACCACCATCACCCAGGCCGACATCAAGGTCGCCGGCGACCTCGGCTACAAGATCAAGCTTCTCGGCATCGCCCGCCGCTCCGCCGACGGCATCGAGCAGCGCGTCCACCCAACGCTGGTCGCCCGGACGTCCGCCATCGCCGGCGTCGACGGCGTGCTCAATGCCATCGCGCTCGAGACCGATCACGTCCACCAGTTGCTCCTCGCCGGCCCCGGTGCCGGCGGCCCGCCCACCGCTTCCTCGGTTCTCTCCGACATCCTCGACATCGCCCGCGGCACCCGGGTTCCGCCGCTGGGCGTCCCCAGCAATGAGCTGACCCCGTATCGCCGCGCCCCAATGAAGGCGCACGAGGGCGGCTACTACATCCGCCTCAATGCGAGGGACGTCCCGGGAGCTCTCGCAAATATCGCCTCGCGCATGGGAGGGGCGGGGATTTCCCTCGAAAGCGTCATCCAGCGGCCCGATCTCAAGGACGACACCGTCCCCGCCAGCGCCGGCAGTGTCCGCACCATCGTCCTCCTCACGCATTCGACTTTGGAACAGTCCGTGCGCGAAGCCCTTGCGCTCATCGCCGCCGACGGCTTTATCGTCGGTGATCCCCAGCTCATCCGCATCGAGAGTCTCTAGGGGAGCGCGCGGGATCGCCCGGGCGGCCGGACCTGTCACGCGAGGGCTCCATGCAGTTGACCAAGACCTCATCGGGGCTCGCTCCGGCGATCATCGATCGCTCGCTGACTCTTGAGCTTGTGCGCGTCACCGAGCGCGCCGCTATCGCCGCCGCCGCCTGGCGCGGCAAGGGCGACGAGAAGGCGGCCGACCACGCCGCCGTCGAGGCCATGCGCGCCGAGCTGAGCCGGGTCGATATCGACGGCCGCATCGTCATCGGCGAGGGCGAGCGCGACGAGGCGCCGATGCTGTTCATCGGCGAGAC
>JBDTVO010000095.1:0-9491 GCA_040007135.1 Devosia sp.
GCCGGCCAGAACTTCAGGAACTGCGTCCCCTTGTCGTCCGGGAAGCCCACACCGGTGATGTAGTTGGTGAGGGCATCGATCCACACATACATCACGTGCCCCGGTGCATCCGGCACCGGGATGCCCCAGTCGAACGTCGTTCTCGAAATCGAGACGTCTTCGAGTCCACCCTTGACGAAGGACAGGATCTCGTTGCGGCGCTCGTTCGGCGCAATGAAGCCCGGGTTGTCTGCGTAGAGCTTCAGCAGCCGATCCTGGAATGCCGAGAGCCGGAAGAAGTAGCTCGGCTCCTCGACCCAGGTGACCTCGGCCCCCGATGGCGCGAGCTTCTTGCCCCCTGGTGCGTCGGTCAGCTCACTCGCGTCGAAATAGGCCTCGTCGCGCACCGAGTACCAGCCCTTGTAGGTGGACTGGTAGATGTCGCCGGCCTTCTCCATTCGCCGCCAGATTTCCTGGCTGGCGAGGGTGTGGCGGTCTTCGGTGGTGCGGATGAAGTCGCTGTTGGAGATGTCGAGGGTCTTGGTCAGCGCCCGGAACTTCGCCGAATTGCGGTCGGCAAGCTCGCGCGTCGGAACGCCGGCAGCCGCGGCAGTCTGCACCATCTTGATGCCGTGCTCGTCGGTGCCGGTGAGGAAATAGACCTCGCGGCCCTCCAGCCGGCGCCAGCGGGCGATGGCGTCGGTGCCGATCAGCTCGTACGCGTAGCCGATATGCGGATCGCCGTTCGGGTACGCGATGGCAGTGGTGATGTAGTAGGCGTTGCGGGTCATTGCGCCGGTGTCAGCAACAGATGGGTTTGGGCGTGCCGCCTGATCGCGTCCATGAGCGAGATCAGCGTCTGCCGGGCATCGAGATTGTATTCCTCGGCGTCCGCAAACAGGGCGGTGGCCTTGTCCCATAGGGTCGTCGCCGACACAAGCCGCGGTTTCTGCTTGGATTCCGCCGCCAATGTTGCCTCGGCGGCGATCCAGCCGGTCAGCAAGTCGCGCCCGAAACCGTAGGCGGTGCCGTCTTTGTCGGCGGCGAGTACCTCGGCGATCGACAGATGCACCGCCGCCGCCCCGCCTCCCGGCTCCGCCAGCCAGCCGCGCAGTTTCAGCAGCGCCTCGTTGTCGCCCATCGCCAGCGCCTCGTAGGCCCGCCTCGGGCGTCCGCTCGCCAGGGCGACGGCCGCATCGGCGCCATCCACATTGCCCAGCACCCGGCGAACGTCGTCGTCCGCCAGCGGCCTCAACGCGACCGACCGGCAGCGCGAGCGGATCGTCGGCGGCAGCCCGCCAGGCCGATGCGACACGAGGATGAACTGAGTTTCCGCCGGCGGTTCTTCGAGAACCTTCAGCAGCGCGTTCGCCGACGACGGGTTGCAGTCGTCGATCGAGTCCACGATGACGACGCGGAAGCCCGCCCGGCCGCGCGTCAGGCGGGTCTCGCCGATCAGCGACCGCACCTCTTCCACCCGGATGGCGGTATAGAACCCCTTGCCGGTGTCCTTCGGCGCCTTCCGCAGCACCCTGAGGTTCGGATAGCTGCCGGCCGCCACCTGCGCCGCGATGTGGCCCGCACTCTCATCGCTGGTGCGGGTGAACACGGCGCGGGCAAAGTCGAACGCCAGCGACGCTTTGCCGATGCCGCGCGGCCCATGCAGCAGGATGCCGCTCGGCAGCCGGGCCGCATCGAGTTCGGCGAACAGATTGGCGCGCGCCGCGTCGTGGCCGACGACCTCCTGCCGCTGCTCCGGCAGCGGCACTCCCTCGAGTTGGTCCGGCTCGCGCGGCGACTCGTCGTCGCTCACGCCGTGCGCTCGAGGCTCAACTCGGGGAAATGCCGGATCAGCACATCCCAGATTTCGGTGGCAAGCGCGTCTTCGCTCTGCCCGGCGGGAATGACCACGCAGCGCTCGGGATTGCTGCGGGCGATTTCGAGAAACGCGTCGCGCAGTCGCCGGTGCCAGTCGAGGTCTTCCTTCTCGAAGCGGTCCCCGGTCTCGACCAGCGCGGCCTCCGTCTCGCGCTCGATCACCCGCCGGAACGCCGCCTCCGGCTCCATGTCGAGGACGATCGTCAGGTCCGGCGTGTGGCCATTGAGCGCCAGCACTTCGAGTGCGTCGATCAGCTTGGGCTCAACCCCGCCGGTGAGGCCTTGGTAGGCACGGGTGGAATCGCTGAACCGGTCCGACACGACCCAGCGGCCTTCGCTGAGGTTGGGCGCGATGAGCTGGTTCACATGGTCGAGCCGGGCCGCCGCGAACAGCACGGCTTCCGATCCCGGCCCCCACATCTCCGAGCGCCCCTGCAGGATGAAGGCGCGCACCGCCTCCGCCTTGGGCGTTCCCCCTGGCTCTCGCGTCCGCACCGCCGCGATCGACTGGCGGCTCAACGCAGCAACCAGCCGTTTCGCCTGCGTCGATTTGCCGACGCCCTCGCCGCCTTCGAAGGTAATGAACCGCGCTGGCGCCGGAGCCGTGTCGAGCATCAGGGCAGCCAGCCCAGCAGCAAATGCTTGGCGGCATCGGTCGCCCGCCGCACCAGGTCACCCGCCTCGACCGTTTCCGAGGCGAAAAGCGGCACGGCCTGCACCAGCTGGCCGCCGCAGAAAACGTTGAGCTTGCCGATCTGCTGGCCCTCTTCCACCGGCGGTCGCAGCGGTCCCTTGTAGGTCACCGTCGCCGTGGGGCAGTTCTCGGCTCCCTTGGGCACGAACAGGTCGATCTTGCCCTTGCCCACAAGGCCGACGCTCGGCTTCGAGCCGCCAAAGACGTTGGCGTAGGCGACGACCTTGCCCTCCGGATAAACCGGCAGCAGCTCAAACCCGCGCATGCCCCAGGTGATGAGCTTGCGCGCTTCCTCGGCGCGCTCCTTCATCGAAGTCAGCCCGTGCAGCACCGCGATCAGCCGCCGTCCGTCGTTGGGGGCCGACACCACCTCGCCGTATCCGGCCTCCTCGGTGTGCCCGGTCTTGAGGCCGTCGACGCCGATGCCGATCTCCAGCAGCGAGTTGCGGTTCATCTGCCGGATTTTGTTCCAGGTGAATTCCGGCGTCGCAAAGATCGGGTAATATTCCGGGAAGGTCTCGATGATGTAGCGGCTGAGCGTCGCGAGGTCATGCGCGCTCGAATACATGTCGGGGTCGGGCAGCCCCGTTGCGTTGGTGAAGTGTGACGATGCGAGGCCGATCTGCTTGGCCAGCGTGTTCTCGATCTTGGCGAACGTCTCTTCCGTCCCGCCAATGCCTTCGGCAAGCGCAATAGCCGCGTCGTTGCCCGACTGGATGACGACGGATTTGACCAGATCCTCGACCCGGATTTTTGAGTTGAGGATGGCGAACATCGTCGACCCGCCCGACGCTGCCCCACCTTCGCGCCAGGCGTGCTCGGAGATGAAGAACTCGTCGTCGAGGCTGAGCTTTTTCTGCTGCAGGTAGGTAAACACCACCGCCAGCGTCATCAGCTTGGCCATGCTCGCCGGCTCGAGCCGGTCATCCCCCGCCTTGGAATAGAGGATGGACCCGGTCTCGTAGTCCATCAGCACGGCGAACTTCGCCTTGCTCTCGAATTCCTGGGCGAAAGCGGGCAGCGCCAAGGCCAGCGCCAAAACGCCAGCGACAGCCGCCAAGCCAAAGCGAAACAGCATCTTTTCAAACTCGAGGCGTCCGCCGCGGGACGCCCTGTGACTAATAGAGAACTACGCCGGTGAGGCCAAGTTGCCGAACGAGGCTGACCACGTCCGACCGCGCTACGCCGGGCTTAAGGTGCGTCAATGTCAATCGTGTGGCCGGTTTGCCGCCGATTTCTGCGCCATCCTCATCGACCGCGCCGAGCATCGCGAAGGACTCGGCCACCGAGATTGCCCGCGCCGGATCGCCGAACACCCCCAGTTCCAGCCGAATCGCGCGGGCATCGTCGTCCACCGCCTGCTTCCAGTCGTCGAGCTCCGTGGCGCGTGTCGCCATCGCCGTTGCGGCATTCACTGCAGCGTTGACGTCCTGCGTCTCGCTATAGCCGAACAGGCTGCCGATATCCTCGAACACCCCGCCCACAATCCCGCCCGAGAACGGATCGCGGCTGGTCGGCCGGCTCGCCGCAGGGACGGGCATCGGCACCGGCGCCGAGGCAACCGCCACCCGCGCGTCGCCCTGCTCCATTGGCGTGGTCTGGCCGAGCGATGCCGTCAGTATCCGTGAATCGTCGCCGTTGAGCGGCGCCGGACCGACGTAGCGAACTTCGACCGAACTGCTGCCCTGGTTGACGAAGCCGAGCACCGTCGCCGTCTGGTAGCTGACGTCGATGATCCGCCCCTGCATGTACGGGCCGCGATCGTTGATCCGCACCAGCACCGACCGGCCGTTCTCGAGATTGGTCACCCGCGCATACGACGGCACCGGCAGCACCGGGCTCGCCGCCGTCAGATAATAGGCGCCGAAGATTTCGCCATTGGCCGTGCGTCGGCCGTGAAAATCCTGCCCGTACCACGAGGCTTCGCCGCGAGCGACGTAGCCCGGCCCGTCCACCGGCCGGTAGGTGACGCCGCGCACCACGTAGCTCGACGGGCTGAGGTAGCGCCCGCCTCCGTGCGGCGGATACTTCGCCGTGGTCACCCGCGGCGACACGGCGACCCCGAACTCGCGAGAGGTGAAGGCCTTGCGCTTGACGCCGCTGTGGTTGGTCGCGCACGCGGCGATGACGGGAGCAATCAGCAGGGCCAGCGCAACCAGGCGCCAGACGCGCAAACTCGGACCCACAACGCCACCCTCAACTGCCGACCCGCAGCATTTTACAAGAGCGTGCGCGCCACAGGCGCAAACAACTGGAACGTGGTTGCGATGCAGTTAATTTGTATCGAATGCGACGCGATCGTCAGGCGTAGTCGCGACGCCGCGAGTCTTTGCCGATCCCCGGATTGAAGCTGTTGGTCGGATCGAGCGCCCGGAAGAAGCTGCGCTGGGCCGGGGGCGCCTCGTAGAGGTGGCCGACGTTGTGTTCGGCGGGATACTCGGCGCCCCGATCACGCAGCAGCGCCAGCATTCTGGCCTTGACTGCATGGCCGTCGGCGCCACGCTTCAGCACATAGTCCTGGTGAAACACGTGGCAGAGGAAATGGCCGTAGTAGAGCTTGTGGTCGAGGTCAGCCTCGATCTCGGGCGGCAGCGTCTCGAACCAGTCGCGGTCATTGCGCCGCAGTGCAATATCGAGAGGCAGCAACTCCTGCCCCTTTACCAGTGCATAGCGGGCCGTTGCCCCGGCGGCGGCAAAGCGGTGGAGGAACGCGCGCTTACCCTCATCTGCTGTCGCCTTGAAGTAGGCGCCCTCCCCCGTGGCGAACGTGCGGGCAAGCAAGGCCTCCATCTCGGCAACGCCGTCACCGGCGACGCGAAGCATGAGGTGGTGGGCGAACCGGTCGCGATAGTCGAGCAGCCGTTTCGGCAACACCTCGGGCCATAGCGACATCAACGACTGCAGCAGATGCTCCGAGAACTTGTGCGGGAGAAAGCCCAGGCGGTGCAGCCAGCCGTCCACGCGTCCCTTGAGGGCGAAGAAGGCAGGCATCACCCCGGTTCCCAGGTGGTGGATAATGACGAACGTGTCCTTGCCGTACCGGCGCGTCATGTCGAACAGATCGCGGTGCATGTATTCGCCGGCAATTGGCAACGAGGACATTTCGCCAAGGATGGCGCGGCGCAGCCCGGTCAACACGGCTGGGTCGTTGGTTCCGGCGTAAAACACCTGTTCGGGGCCGGCCGATCTGAATGTGTCCAGCCTCGCGGCAAACACGGCCAGCTTGCCTCCGCAGCCCGACGCCTCGTGCAGCAGGGTCGGGTCGGCATTGTAGCGGCTGGCGCTTGGCTCGTTGATCTGGCGGACACGCGACGCGTAGTCGCCATCGGAGGCCGGGCCGCCACCATCCTCGATATCGTCGTCGTTGAAGTCGCCTCTCTGCAGCCGCCTCAGCATCTCCTCCGCTGTGTCGCCAAGCCGGATGCCGAGGTGGTTGACCAGCCGCAGTCTGCCGCCGCCGTCGATTTCCGCGTAGAGCGCGAGTTCGGTGTAGGCCGGACCGCGGCGAACCAGCGATCCACCGGAATTGTTGCAGACACCGCCGACGATCGAGGCGCCGATGCACGACGAGCCGATCACGGAATGCGGCTCGCGACCGAGCGGCCGCAGCAAGTCTTCGAGCCTGTAGAGCGTGCCGCCTGGAAAGCTCACGACCTGCGCGCCGCCGCGAAGCAGCCTGATGTCCGCGATGCGGAGGGTGTTCACGATCACCACCGGCCTGTCATAGCCACCCGGTGCGGGAGTGCTGCCGTCAGTGAGGCTCGTCCCGGCCGCCTGCATGATGACGACGGCGCCGTGCGCCACGCTGGCTTCGAGGACACGCCAGAGCTCGAGCAGCGTGCCCGGCCGGACAACAGCGGCGGCCTCGCCCTCGGCGCCGCGAAAGCTGCTGCGAAAACGCTCGGTCCGGCGCGGCGAAGTCAACACCTGGCGGCGACCCACCGCCTGCCGCAGAGCATCGATCAGCGCCTCGCTCACCGCATCGCCCAACTGGCAAGAGCGGTCGCAACCGCTTCCGGCTGTTCCAGCAGCGCCAGGTGTCCAGCGTCCGGCACCACCACCAGTCGGCTACCGGCGACGCCCTCGTGCATCTCCTGCGCCACCTCGAGCGGCACGATCTGGTCGGCCTCGCCGACGATCACCACTGTCGGCACGCCGATCGCGGCCAGCGTCGGCCGCGAGTCGGGGCGGCCGATAATCGCCTCCTGGTGCCGAACATACGCCTCGGCGCCATTGCCCAGCGACATCTCACGGTGCATCGCCTTCAATGCCTCGTTCTCCACCCGCCGCGGGTGCACCGATGCGGGGAACGACTGCTCGACCACCATGCCGAACTTCCCTGCCTTCGCCTGCTCTATGCGCCGCCGGCGCACCTCCGAGGCCTCTGCCGTGTCCGGCCGCGCCGAGGTATCGATCAGCGCCAGCTTCGTCACCCGGTCCGGCGCCTGTCGCAGCATCTCGAACGCGAGGTAGCCACCCATCGAGAAGCCGCCGAGCGCAAACCGCGGCGGCGCCCCCCGCAGGATCGCCGCCGCAATTCCGGCCATCCCTTCGCCGGCGAGCGTGTTGGCAATCGTCACCGAGCCATGCGGCCAAAGCGCCTCGATGGCCTCGCGGTAGACGCGCGCCGTGGCATTGAGACCTGGAATGAGCACAAAGGGCGACATGGACCGTCAGGGACAGTGTTTCTCACCTCACCCCTAGCGCAAAAAACCGTGACTTGTCCGGGCTCTGGCAATCATATAAAGATATCTTTATATCCTGCCTCGTAGTTTTTTCGGCGCAGTCCGGTCTGCGCGAGGATGCCCCGCATGACGCCCCCACTGCCCCACAATGATGCCCGTGCCGCGCTCACCGCAGCGGCCGCCCAGCGCATCCTCGTGCTCGATGGCGCCATGGGCACGATGATCCAGCAGTTGAAGCTGGACGAAGCCGGCTATCGCGGCGAGCGCTTCAAGGACTGGCCGCGCGACATCCGCGGTAACAACGACCTGCTGGTGCTGACGCGCCCCGACGCTATCCGCGACATCCACCTGGCCTATTTCCTCGCCGGCGCCGACATCGTCGAGACCAACACCTTTTCGTCCACCTCGATCGTCCAGGCCGACTACGGCATGGAGGCGCTGGCCTACGAGCTCAATCTCGAGGGCGCGCGTCTCGCCCACGAGGCCGCGCTGCTCGCCGAAGAAAGGGACGGCCGCCGCCGCTTCGTCGCCGGTGCGCTCGGCCCCCTCAACAAGACCGCCTCGATGTCGACCGACGTCAACAATCCCGGCGCCCGCAACATCACCTTCGACCAGCTTGCGACCTCCTACGCCGAGGCCATCAACGGCCTGATCGATGGCGGCGCCGATCTGCTGCTGTTCGAAACCATCACCGACACGCTCAACACCAAGGCCGGCATCTTCGCCGCTCAGCGCATTTTCGCCGAGCGCGGCGTCGAGCTGCCGATCATGATCTCGGGCACCATCACCGATCTCTCGGGGCGCACCCTCTCCGGCCAGACGCCGAGCGCGTTCTGGTACGCCATCCGCCATGCCCACCCCTTCACCATCGGCCTCAACTGCGCCCTCGGCGCCAATGCCATGCGTCCCCATATCGCCGAGCTCAGCGACGTCGCCGACACCTTCATCATGGCCTATCCGAACGCCGGCCTGCCCAACGAGTTCGGCGGCTACGATGAGAGCCCCGAATTCATGGCGCGGCAGCTCGAAATCTTCGCCCGCGAAGGCCTCGTCAACATCATCGGCGGCTGCTGCGGCACCACGCCCGACCACACGCGCGCCTTCGCCGAGGTGGCGGCACAAGCCGCGCAAGGTGCCGACAGTCCCCGCCCGTCTTCGCCTGTCGGGGCTGGAGCCCTTCACGCTCACGCCCGAAATTCCGTTCGTCAACGTCGGCGAGCGCACCAACGTCACGGGCTCTGCCCGCTTCCGCAAACTCATCACCGCCGGTGACTACACGGCCGCGCTCGACGTCGCCCGCGACCAGGTCGCCAATGGCGCGCAGATCATCGACATCAACATGGATGAGGGTCTGATCGAAAGCGAGAAGGTCATGGTCGAGTTCCTCAACCTGCTCGCCGCCGAGCCCGACATCGCCCGCGTCCCGGTGATGATCGACAGCTCGAAATTCGCCGTCATCGAGGCCGGTCTCAAATGCGTCCAGGGCAAGCCGCTGGTCAATTCAATCTCGATGAAGGAGGGCGTCGACAAGTTCCTCGAGACGGCCCGCCTCGTCCGCTCCTACGGCGCCGCGGTCGTCGTCATGGCGTTCGACGAGCAGGGCCAGGCCGACACCGAGGCCCGCAAGGTCGAGATTTGCAGCAAAGCCTACAGGCTCCTCACCGAGGAGATCGGCTTTCCCGCCGAGGACATCGTTTTCGATCCCAACATCTTCGCGGTCGCCACCGGCATCGAGGAACACCGCAACTACGGCGTCGACTTCATCGAAGCGACCCGCCGGATCAAGGCAACGCTTCCCCGCGTCCACATCTCGGGCGGTGTCAGCAATCTCAGCTTCTCGTTCCGCGGCAACGAGCCGGTGCGCGAGGCGATGCATTCGGTGTTCCTCTACCACGCCATCCAGGCGGGCATGGACATGGGCATCGTCAACGCCGGCCAGCTCGCCGTCTATGACTCGCTCAACCCCGAACTCCGCGAAGCCTGCGAGGACGTCATCCTCAACCGCCGCGAAGATGCCACCGAGCGCCTGCTCGAGCTGGCCGAGCGCTACAAGGGCGGCACCGCGCAGGAGGCCAAAGCCAAGGACCTCACCTGGCGGACCAAGTCCGTCGGCGAGCGGATTTCGCACGCGCTGGTCAACGGCATCACCGAGTTCATCGACGAGGACACCGAGGCCGCGCGCCTTGAGGCCGCCCGCCCGCTCCATGTCATCGAGGGTCCGCTGATGACCGGCATGAGCGTCGTCGGCGACCTCT
>JBDTVO010000096.1:0-9418 GCA_040007135.1 Devosia sp.
CGGCACGCCGTGGCGGCGGTTCATGTGGCGCGCCAGATCCTCGGTGTTGGCTTTGGAGATGCCGTAGGACGAGGTCGGGATCGGCGGGTCATCGTCGCTGGTGGGGAGACTCGCTGGCGCGACGCGGTCGAAGGGAAAGCCCAGCACCGTTTCGGACGAGGCCCAGACGACCTTGCGCATGCCGAGAAAACACGCCGCCTGGAAGACATTGTAGGCGATCAACGAATTGACGTGGAAGCGCGCGGCGCCCGAAACGTGGTCCCAGTCCGGCTCGCCGTTGGCGGCAAGCTGAATCACCGCGTCGTGGCCGTAGAGCGCCGCGAAGGTCTGGCCGTAGTCGGTGAGATCGACCCGGACGAAGCCGCGGCTCTCGATGCCGCCGGGCACGGCGCGATCGAGGTTGGTGACCTCGTGGCCCTTCGCCTCGAGCGCGGCAATGACCACAGGGCCGACGCCGCGATCCCACGATCCGGTGCCTCCGGTGACGGCGACTTTCATGTCAGTACCGATCCGTCTCGTGGTGCACCGGGCGATAGACGAAGTCGCGGAAGTCGGCGCTCAGCGCCGTGCCGTTGAGATCGGAGCAGGCCATGCCGACGAAAGCGCCGGTGAAGCTGCCGTGCTCGGCGTGGCCGCCGCACTCATCCGAGAGGATCGAGGCATCGAGCACCGGGCCGACCTTCTGCCAGCTGCCGGCATCGAGGGCATAGAAGAACTGCAGCTCGGGGCCACGCACTTCGAGCTTCATCCGCACCGTGCCCGCCTGCGGCAACGGCACCGGCGCCGCCGGGAAGGTCAGCTTGCCGTCGGGAAACGAGATGATCGAGCTCATGATCAGCAGCTCGCGCTTGCCGTCCGAGTGCGCGGTGACCGTCAGATAGTGGAAATTGTAGCGCGAGTAGTAGCCGGTGAGGCCGGCGAACTGCCGCTCGTCGGTAGGCGCAAAGTCGAGGGTGACCTCGGCGTCGTAGGAAAAATGCGTCTGCCGGCGCGCCACCAGCGCCTGCTCGAACCAGCTGCCGATCGACTCGCGGCCGACAAGGCGCAGGCGGTTGCCGCCGCTCGAAAAGATGCGCTCCGGTTCGGGCGTCCGCAGCCACTGGAAATCCTGGTGCAGGCCGCCGGAGAAATCGTAGCGCCGCTCGGCCCAGTAGGCGCCCTCGTCGCGGGTGCCCGGCACATCGACCTCGAGCTGGGCGACATTGCCGCCGGCCTTGAGCCAGGGCCAGCCGTCGTCCCGCCATTCGAGCTCCTGGATTGCAGTCTCGCGGCCGAGGACGCAGCGGCGTTTCTGCGTCGTCGGCCGGCCGGTGAGGTGGACGAGATACGAACGGCCGTCGGGCGTATCGACCCAGTCGCCGTGGCCGGCGCGCTGCAGCGGATTGAGCGGCGTGTCCTTGGCGGTGACGAGATACTTGAGCGGGTGCAGCTCGTAGGGCCCGTCGATGGTGCGCGAGCGGGCAAAAGTGACGGCGTGCTCGTAGCCGGTGCCGCCCTCGGCGGTGAGCAGATAGTACCAGCCGTTCTTCTTATAGAGATGCGGGCCCTCGACCAGCTTCAGGTCGGTGCCGGTGAAGATGTTCTTGCGCGGACCGACGAGCTTGTGGGTCGTCGCGTCGTATTGCTGCAGCGCAATGCCGGCGAAGGTCAGAGGCCGCGCGCGATGGTCCCACATCATGTTGACGAACCATTTGCGCCCGTCGTCGTCGTGGAACAGCGACGGATCAAAGCCCGACGAATTGACATAGACCGGGTCGGACCACGGGCCTTCGACCGCGGGCGCGGTGACGATATAGTTGTGCGCGTCCTTGAACGAGCCGTCCTTGCGCTTGACGTCGGTGTAGACCAGCCAGAACTGCGTTCCATCGTGGGAGAGGCACGGGGCCCAGACGCCGCAACTGTCGGGATCGCCGCGCATGTCGAGCTGGCTCTTCCGGGACAGCGGCCGGGTCACGAGGTCCCAGTTGGCGAGATCGCGCGAATGATAGATCTGGACGCCGGGGTACCATTCGAAGGTCGAGGTGGCGATGTAGTAGTCGTCGCCGACCCGGAGGATCGAGGGATCGGCGTTGAAGCCGGGAAGGATGGGGTTGCGGATGATTGGCATGCGTTCCTCGCCGGTTAGGCGCCGTTGACTTCGATGATGTTGCGGTCGGGATCGGTCAGAAAGGCCTGCGGGAAGCCAGCGAGGCCCTGGCGCTTGACGAGCATGCGCATTTTGTCGTCCGGGTCCGCGTCTTCCTTGAAGCCCAGGGTCTTGGCGTGGGCGACGAAACCCTCGAAGTCGCGGGTGGTGAAGGCGAAATGCGAGTCGTCGTTGTCGACCGGACGGCTGCGGAAACTGCCGTTCGGATAGACCGTCAGGTGGACCTGAAGCTCACCCACCCCCAGCCACAGGCCGGGGATGGTGAAGGGCGGCCGCTCGATCGGATCGAGCCCGAACAGCGTGCGATAGAATGCCGAAGACCGATCCAGATCGGTGACGATGATCGCCACGTGATGCAGCGTGAGCTTCGGCGCCGCCATCACACGAACCGGTTGACCAGGTTCTCGAGATATTCCTGCTGGCCGGATTTCGGCTCGGGGTTGATGTTGTTCTTGAGCACCCGGGCCGAAATCTGCTCGAGGCTGCGCTTGCCCGAGAGCATGGCCTTGGCCTCGCGCTCGTCCCAGCCGGCATAGCGGGCCTCGCGGGTCTGCTCGAAAGTGCCGTCATCGAGGATCGCGGCCGCAGCCTTGAGGCCGCGGGCGAGCACATCGAGACCGCCGACATGACCGTGGACGAGATCGGCCGGGTCGAGCGACTGCCGCCGGATTTTCGCATCGAAGTTGAAGCCGCCGTTGTGGAGGCCGCCGTTCTTCAAGATCTCGATGAAGGCCAGCGTCATCTCGCCGGGATTATTCGGGAACTGGTCGGTGTCCCAGCCGCTCTGCAGATCGTTGCGGTTGGCGTCGACCGAACCGAGGATGCCGAGGCAGCGCGCCAGATGCAGCTCGTGCTCGAAAGAGTGGCCGGCGAGGAAAGCATGGCCGACCTCGATGTTGACCTTGACCTCGTTCTCAAGGCCGTAGCGCTTGAGGAACCCATAGACCGTGGCAACGTCGTAGTCGTACTGGTGCTTGGTCGGCTCCTGCGGCTTGGGCTCAATCAGGATGGTGCCCTTGAAGCCGAGCTTGTGCTTATGTTCGATGACGAGGCTGAGGAAGCGCGCCGCCTGGTCCTGCTCGCGCTTCATGTCGGTGTTGAGCAGCGTCTCGTAGCCCTCGCGACCGCCCCATAGAACATAGTTCGCGCCGCCCAGCTCGTGGGTCAGCTCGAGGACGTTCTTCACCTGGCCGGCGGCGTAGGCGAAGACGTCGGGATCGGGGTTGGTGGCGGCGCCCGCCATGTAGCGGCGGTTGGAGAAGAGGTTGGCCGTGCCCCACAGCAGCTTGGTGCGCTGCTTCTGCATCTTCTTGGCAAAGATATCGCCGATGGCACGGACATTCTTGTTGCTCTCGGCGAGGGTCGCACCCTCGGGGGCGATGTCGGCATCGTGGAAGCAGAAGAACGGCACGTCGAGGATATCGAACAGCTCGAAGGCGACATCGGCCTTGAGGCGGGCGCCGGCCATGTCGCCGGTGAACCACGGGCGGGCGAAGGTGCGGCCGCCGAACGGGTCGCCGCCTTCCCAGGCGAAGCTGTGCCAATAGGCGACGGCGGGACGGATGATGTCCTCCATCCGCTTGCCCATCACCATCTCGTCCTTGTTGTAGTGACGGTAGGCGAGCGGATCCTTGGAGCGTGCGCCCTTGTAGGTGACCTGCTTGATGCCCTTGAAGAAATCAGTCAATTGCGAGCCTCCTCGATGGCTGGATAGAGCGCGCGGTAACGCTCGTATTGCGCCGTGTACGCGTCCCGCAACGACGCGTCCGGCTGGATGATCTGCTTGATGCCCGGCATGGTCATGATGTCGCGCGGGTCGGCGCCTTCGGCGGCACAGAGGCCGAGCCGGGCAGCACCGAGCGCGCCACCGAAATCGCCGTCTTCGGGCACAGCCAGCTCGATGTCGAGATTGGTGGCGATGAGCTTCAGCCACAGCGGCGATTTCGAGCCACCGCCGACGGCGAGCAATCGCGAGAACGACGTTCCGGCGTCGTTGAGGACGCGCTGGCAGTCGCGGAAGGCAAACGCCACGCCCTCCATCACCGCCTGCGCCAGGCGCGCCGGATCGCTGAGATGGCTGAGCCCGACAAAGCTGCCGCGCGCCCCGGCATTGTTGTGCGGGGTGCGCTCACCGCTGAGGTAGGGGAGGAAGATCTCTTCGCCCGGACCGGTGAACTGCGCTTCGGCGAGCCCCGAGAGCTCGGCCTGCTTCTTGCCGGTGACGCCACTGAGCCAGTTGAGGCTGTCGGTGGCCGAAAGGATCACCCCCATCTGGTGCCAGGTGTCGGGGATGGCGTGGCAGAAGGCGTGCACGGCGCCGGCCGTATTGGGGCTGAAGCGGGCATTGGAGACGAACACCACACCCGAGGTGCCGAGCGAGACGAAGCCTTCGCCGGGGCGGATGGCGCCAATACCGCAGGCGGCCGCGGCGTTGTCGCCGGCGCCACCGGCGACCACCACGCTGCCGGCCATGCCCCAGCGTGTCGCCAGCTCCGGCTTGAGGGTGCCCGAGGGCGCCGAGCCTTCGACGAGGCGCGGCATGTGCGCGCGGTTGAGGCCGGTGACGGCGAGGAGGGCGTCGGACCAATCGCGCTTTTTGACGTCGAGCCACAGCGTGCCCGAGGCGTCGCTCATCTCTTCCACCGCCTCGCCGGTCATCAGCAGCCGGACATAGGCCTTGGGCAGGAGGACCTTGGCGATCGCCGCATAGATGTCCGGCTCGTGCTTGCGCACCCAGGCGATCTTGGGAGCGGTGAAGCCCGGCATGGCGATGTTACCGGCGATGTCGCGGAGACTCGGGAGCGCCGCTTCCATCTCGGCGCATTCGGCTGCCGCGCGCCCGTCGTTCCACAGGATCGAGGGGCGCAGCACGTCGTCATTCTTACCCAGCAGCACGGCACCGTGCATGTGGCCGGAGAGGCCGATGCCGCGGACGGCCGCCATTTCGGCCGGGTGCGCCTTGCTCAGACTGTCGCAGGCCGCGAGCACGGCGCCCCACCAGTCGGCGGGGTTCTGCTCGCTCCAGCCCGGATGCGGGCGGACCGGCTCGACCGATTTGGCCGTTGCCTCGCCCAGCGCCTTGCCGGCGCGATCCATCAACAGCGCCTTGACGCCCGATGTGCCGATGTCGATGCCCAGATACGTCATGAGGCACGTGCCTCATTGGCCCTTGCGCGCATCGTCCCCTGCCTCCCCCACCGCGGCTTTCCGCCGTCTGGTTGTTAGCGATTGCCTACCGCAGATTGTCCCTGAGGAAAACCCCGATTTCGATGGACTCGGCGTGGACCGCCGCGTCCGGCGACAGCGCCACCTGCCGCGCGGCGGCGATGGCGGCACGGATTTCGCCGTCCGGATTCTGGTCGAGCACGACGTCGAGCGTACCGGCGCGCAGCGCGTCGCGGGTGGTGTCGCTGAGCTCGTGCGCGACCACGCGGACGTTGCCGGCCCGGTGCGTCCGGCCTAGCGCCGCCACCAGCCCGCCATTGCCGGCGCCAAGATTGTAGATGCCGACGAGGCTGTGCGCCTCGAGCAATTGCAGCGCTGCCGCCTCGGTCGCCGCGTCGTCGTCGAATCCTTCAAGCGGGCCAACCAGCTCGAGGCCGGGGAATTCGCGCCCGAGCACGCCGGCAAAGCCCTCGAAGCGCTCGCGGTGGTCGCGGAGGCCGAGGGAGCCGGCGATAACCCCGACCTTGCCCTTGTGGCAGAAGCGGCCCAGCAGCGACGCGGCGCTGCGCCCCGCGGCCTGGTTGTCGATGCCGATGAACAGCCGCCGGGCCGACCCTGGCAGGTCGGAGACGAGAGTAATGACGGCGACGCCGCGGCGGCTGGCGTCGTCGATGGCGCGGGCCACGGCCGGATCGTCGGGGGCGACGACCACGGCGCAATCGGTCTGGCGGCCGTCGAGCGCCGCGAGGCGGCGGACCAGCGCCGTCGGGTCGAGGGCGTGATATTCGGAGGCGCTGAGCGTCAGCCGTTCATTGCGGCTGGCGCGCGAGCGGCGTTGCACCGCCGCCAGCAGGCTGGCCATGAAGGCGTTGCCGCCATCGGGGATGAGGAACACGACGCGCAGGTCGCGGGCCCGGGCGAGCAGCGAGGCGCTGAGGTCGCGCCGGAAATCGAGGGCGCGGATTGCGGCGGCGACCTTTTCGGCCGTGGCCGGCCGCACGCCGGGCCGGGCGTTGAGCACCCGGTCGACGGTTGCCAGCGACACGCCCGCCGTCCTCGCCACGTCGTGCACGGTGGCGCGCTTGTTCGAAATGGCTTCGTCCAAGGCCGTCCTCCCTCGGGGCGGAACGTTGGCGTTTGGACCTTCCAGCGTCAACAGATTTCGGCTTTGTTGCGCCCCTGCCGCCGGGCTGCACCGGCGGCACGGCGGAGAGGAAACATGGTCGCGGTCAAATCGTTCGGCAGCTTCGAGGGAAAGCAGGTCGAGCAGTTCACCCTGACCTCGACCACCGGGGTCGAGGTCGACATCCTCAACTGGGGCGTCGTGGTGCGCGACTGGCGGGTGCCGGTGGGCGGCGGCAAGCGCTCGGTGGTGCTGGGGTTCGAGAGCTTCGAGCCCTACCCGGCGCACTCGCCGTATTTCGGCGCCGTGGTCGGGCGGGTGGCCAACCGCATCGGCGGCGGCCGCTTCAGCCTCGATGGCAAGACCTACGCGATCGTCGCCAACGAGGGGGCGAACACGCTACATGGCGGACCGAGGGGGTTCGGCAAGCTGGTGTGGGAGGCGAAGCCCGACGATGCCGCCAACGCCGTGGTGTTCAGCCACACCTCGGCTGACGGCGACATGGGATTTCCCGGCACGGTCAAAGCCACAGCCACCTACCGGCTGACCGGCAATCGCCTGCGGCTCGATTTTGCCGCGACGACGGACCGGCCGACGCCGGTGAGCCTCGTACAGCACCAGTATTTCAACCTCGGCACCGGCGCCGACGT
Organism: Devosia sp.; assembly: GCA_040007135.1. Taxonomy (GTDB): domain Bacteria; phylum Pseudomonadota; class Alphaproteobacteria; order Rhizobiales; family Devosiaceae; genus Devosia_A. The sequence goes on from JBDTVO010000096.1 coordinate 7,085, forward strand.
GCTCGACCACGAGGTGCAGCTTGCGGCGCACGCCTATACCGAGGTTGGTGCGGGGCTCATTCCGACCGGCAACATCCTCGAGGTCACACCAGGCAGCGACCGCGACTTCAGCACGCCGCGCACGCTGCGCGATGCGTCCGGCAAGGGGCTCGACTACGACGGCAATTTCGTCCTCGACAGCGGCCGCGACCCGGCGGAGCCGGTGGCCGTGGTACGTGCGCCCGACAAATCGCTGCAGCTGCGGCTGTGGACCGACCAGCCCGGCCTGCAGTTCTACAACGCCGTCTATACCAACATTCCAGTTCCGGGGCTCGCGGGCCGCATGTATGGCAAGAACTCCGGCTTCTGCCTCGAGGACCAGGCGTTCCCCGACGCGGTGAACCATCCGCATTTCCCCTCGATCATCATCACCCCCGAGCGCCCGTACGCGCATTTCTGCGAGATCGAGATCGGATGACGGAGGAGAACCCGAACACCCGCCTCGAAGCGTTCAGCGATGGCGTGGTGGCGGTGGCGATCACGCTGCTGGTGCTCGACATCCGCCTGCCGGACGGTGTCGGCGAATTGTCGGATGCCCAGTTATGGGCGGCACTGGGAGCGATGTGGCCGCGGCTGATGGCGTTCCTCATCAGCTTTGCGGTGATCGGGGTCTACTGGATCAACCACCGCGCAAAATTCCGCTACATCGTCAAATCCGACCGCGCGCTGCTGCTCATCAATCTGCTGTTCCTGCTGTTTGTCTGCATCGTGCCGTTCACCACGTCGCTGATCGCCGAAAACTCGGGAGCTGTGGGCACCGCCATCTATGCCGGCGGCATGGTGGCGTGCGGGCTGGCGCTCACCTGGCTCTGGCTGCATGCCGAGCGCGCCGGGCTGATCGACCCAGGGCTGCCGCCGCAGGAACGGCAGCGACTGCTGCTCACGACGCTACTGTCGAGCGGGGTGTTCGCGATCTCGGTGCCGATCTCATTTGCGCACCCCGACGGGGCGAAGTTTTTCTGGCTGCTGCTCATTCCCGCCAATCTGCTGCTGCGATTTGTCGCCGCCGCGTGGTGGCGGCTGGCCCATCCGGGCGAGCCGAAGCCCGACCGCCGGAGCCGCGGCGACAACGAGACCTGAACTGCGTCGGCCGTCAGGGGCGACTGTCGCCCGGGATTAAAGCCGGATCGCAGTCGTTGTCTTGTCCGATGCCGGACGTCCGGCACAGGAGAAGTCCATGACCCCCCTTCATTTCGGCCGCCTCACAGGCACGGCCCTGCTCGTCCTCACCCTTTGCCTCAGTGGTCCCGCCTTCGCCATCCCCAATGGCGGCGGCGGCGGCAGCAGCAGCGACAACACCGACACGACGCCGGCGCCGAGCAGCGGACCGTCGCTCGCCGACGGCCAGGCCGATCTCGACGCCCACAACTGGTCGAAGGCCATCACCGACCTCAAGGCCTATCTCAAGACCCACGCCAAGAGCGCCGACGGCTGGAACCTGCTCGGCTTCGCCTACCGCAACCACGGCGACCTGAAGCTTTCGGACAGCGCCTACGAGCGCGCCCTGAAGCTCAACCCCAACCATACCGGGGCGCTGTCGTACCAGGGCGTGCTGTATGTGCAGCTCGGCGAACTCGACGAGGCCAAGGCCAACCTCGCCAAGATCAAGGCGATCTGCGGCAATACCACCTGCGCCGGCTACGTGGCACTGGCGAAGGCGCTCAACTAGATCGCCGCTCTATCCGAGATAGACCCGCAGCTTGCGCAGCGAATAGAGCGGCAGCAGCGGGATGAGGATGGGGACGCGCCGTGCATATTCCTCGTAGGCCGGGTCGCTGCCATAGCGCTCGGCCTGCTTGATCTCGAGACGGCGAGCCGAGCCCAGCATGATGAGCTCGATGCACACGAGCCCGGTGAGCGCGATCGCCCAAGCGACGAGACTGCGATAGGCGGCAAGGCCCGAAACGAAGCTGCCGAACCAGAACACCATCTCGCCGAAATAGTTTGGCGACCGGACAATGGCAAAGAGCCCGGAGCTGACAAAGCGGCCGGGCTCTTTCGCCTTGCGGTTGGCCTTTTGCTGATCGGCGGCGGTTTCGAGGAGAAGCCCGCAGGCCATAAGCAGGACGCCAAGCGGCAGCGTCGGCACGACGATGCCGCCGTTGGCGGCCGAGAGCGTGAACACGGCCGGCGATGCCATCGCCACATAGAGCGCCGCGACGCTGATCCAGATCGCGAGCTTGACCCCGCCGTTGATGCGGGCGCTGCGTTCCCTCGACGCTTCGAGTTCGCGGGCAAAGGACGCGCTGCGCTCGCGCAGGGTAAGGAAGCCGCCGAGCCGCAGCCCGTAGAGGA
>JBDTVO010000097.1:0-9400 GCA_040007135.1 Devosia sp.
CGGGGTGATGATGCCGCGCATCAGGCGGCGCTCCATGATCTTGAAGGTCTCGGACTGGATCGAGCCTTTCTCGGCGCTGGCGTGGTAAACGAACAGCCGCGGCAGGTACATCATGCCGGCGATCCAGGCGATGACGGAAATGACGTGCAGCGCCTTGATCCAGGTGGCGGCGAAACTGCCCCAGTCCATCAGCGTCCCCCTTTGACGATGTCGATCAGCCGCTCGAGATGGGCGATCGGCGTCTGCGGCAATATCCCATGCCCCAGATTGAAGATATGCGGCCGATTGGCGAAAGCCTCGATGATCTCCTGCGCCCGCGCCTCCATCTGCGCCCCACCCGCCACCAGCCGCAACGGATCGAGATTGCCCTGCACCGGCAGGCCCCGGGGCAGCGTCGTGTCGGCCCAGCCGGTGGGCGTCGCGGTGTCGAGCCCCAGCGCATCGACGCCAACCGCCAGCGCGTATTCAGCGAGCATCCCCGCGGCGCCGCGCGGAAAGCCGATGATCGGCGCCCCGGCGATTTTCGCCCGTACGCCAGCGACGATGCGGCGGTTGGGGGCGATCACCTGAGCGCGGAACGCCGGCTCGTCGAGGTTCAGCGCCCAGCTCTCGAACAGTTGCACCACATCGGCGCCGGCTTTGAACTGCGCCACGAGATAATCTACAGACGCCTCGACGAGGATGTCGATGAGCGTCGCGAACGCCTCCGGATGCTCGAGGGCAAACACCCGCGCCGCCGCCTGGTCGGGCGAGCCGCGGCCACCGATCATGTAGGTCGCGACCGTCCACGGCGAACCGCAAAAGCCGATCAGCGTCTTCTCCGGTGCCAGCCCCCCCTTGATGCGCTCGATGGTTTCGAGGACCGGAGCGAGGTGCTCGAGGACATCAACCGGATGCAACCTCCCCAGCCCCTCCTGGGTGATCGGATCGAGCACCGGGCCTTCCCCGGTCTCGAACCGGACCTCCTGCCCAAGCGCATCGGGGATGACGAGGATGTCGGAGAAGACGATCGCCGCATCGAGATCGAAACGCCGCAACGGCTGCAGGCTGACCTCGGCGGCAAGCGAAGGCGCGTAGCAGAGATCGAGGAAGCTGCCGGCCTTCTCCCGCACCGCCCGATATTCCGGCAGATAGCGTCCGGCCTGCCGCATGATCCAGACCGGTGGCCGCTCCTGGGGCTGCCCCTTCACCGTCGCCAGCAGTGGTTTGCGCACCGGGCTCACAGTCGGGATCCAAGAGAAGAGTCTATCTCTTCTATTATCAGTATCATGTCCGTGTTTTGCAGGAATTCATGCAAGCGGCATAGCCCGGCCCGTTCCAGCCGCCGTGCCGGATCGCCGCATCCGCAGCCTGGGGACAACATCCGGGGGACAGTGAAGAGCATCGGCGGACTCGCCTCCGCTAACGGCTCGTTAACCATTGCGGCGCGGGGCGCCGGGCTGGGGAGAAAGAGTCGAAATCCCGGCGCGATGGAATGCCGTTGTCCCCGATTCCGCTGTTAACCTTTCATTAACGCCTGTGGCGGCGTGGCTGTGGACGCCCGGAACGGTCAGCGGGCACAACCCCATCCGACCCGTTCCAGGCCCGTCTTTCCGACACCCTCCGCCCCGCCGCAGCGGGGACTGCGTGGACAACCCCGGAGCGGTCCCGCCGACCTCCCGCGACTCGCCTCGGGCAGAGGCAGGGATTGCAGGACGGACTCGAAACTGCGACGCGTGTCGACAGCAAAACGCCGCCCCACCACCCGCCTGGGATTCACGTGAAACACGCCTTCGTCGTCGGCCACCCGATCGCCCATTCGCGCTCGCCGCTGATCCACAACTACTGGCTCAAGGCCAACGCCATCGCCGGCACCTACGAGCCGATCGATGTGCTGCCGGACGATCTGCCGGCTTTCTTCGACCGCATCCGCGAGGGACGGTATGTCGGCGGCAATGTCACCCTGCCGCATAAGGCAGCGGCGTACCTCTTGTCGGACGAACGCGAATCGCTCGCCGACAGCATCGGCGCGGTGAACACGCTCGTCCGTCTCGGCAGCGGCGCGGTCGAGGGACGCAACACCGACTATCTCGGCTTTCTCGGCAATCTCGACCAGAACGCTCCCGGCTGGAGCGAGGCGCTCAACGAGGTCGTGGTGCTGGGCGCCGGGGGCGCCTGCCGCGCCGTGGTGGTTGCTCTCAAATCGCGCGGCGTGCGCTGTATTCATCTGCTCAACCGAACGATCGGCACAGCCGAGGACATGGCGATCGAACTCGAAGGGCCAATCGCCGCCGGCTCGCTGGCGGAGTTTCCGAAGCGCGCCCGGCGCGCCGGGCTGCTCATCAACACCACATCGGTGGGCATGAAGTCGACGCGCTTTGACGGTCTCGACCTCGGCGCGCTGCCCCAGGACGCGCTGGTGACCGACCTCGTCTATACGCCGCTGGTGACGCCGCTGCTCGCTGAGGCCCGGGCGCTTGGCCTTCGCACCGTCGACGGCCTCGGCATGCTGTTGCACCAGGCGGTGCCCGGCTTCGAAGCCTGGTTCGGAGTGAAGCCAGAGGTGACGGCGGAACTGCGCGCCCTGGTCGAGGCGAGCCTTTGATGTACAAGCTCGGCCTCACCGGCTCCATCGCCTCCGGCAAGTCCACCGTGCTCCAGGCTTTCGCTGATCTCGGCGTGCCGGTGTTCTCCGCCGATGCCGCCGTGCACGAGCTCTACGAGGACGAAGCGGTGCCGGTGGTCGAGGCGCTTTTCCCCGGAGTTAGCCACAGCGGCATCATCGATCGCGAAGCGCTGAGCCGGAAGCTTCTGGCGGCGCCGTGGCGGTTGCGGGAACTGGAAAAGGCGGTGCATCCGATGGTCAGGGAGCGCCTGCAACGCTTCCTCGCCGACGCCGAAACGAGCGGCGCCCGGCTTGCCGTCGTCGACGTGCCGCTGCTGTTCGAGACTGGCTTCGACTACGGCTTCGATGGCGTTGCGGTCACCATCGCCAACGACGACACACTGCTCCGCCGGGCCCTCGCTCGGGAGGGCATGACCGGGGAAAAGCTCGACGCCATCCTTGCCCGGCAGCTGCCCCAGGCGGAAAAGCAGAAGCGCGCCGACTATGTCATCGACACCGACGCGCCGCTTGCCGCAACCCGGGCCGTGGTGGCCCGCCTCGTCCACATGCTGACCGCCGACAAATCATGATGACGCGCGAAATCGTGCTCGATACCGAAACCACGGGCTTCAGCCCGCTGACCGGCGACCGTATCGTCGAGATCGGCGGCGTCGAGCTCATCAACCACATCCCGACCGGCCGGCACTTTCACAAATACCTCAACCCCGAGCGGCCGATGTCGGAGGACGCCTTTCGCGTCCACGGCCTCAGCGACGAGTTCCTCGCCGACAAGCCGCGCTTCGCCGATATCGCCGACGACCTCGTGGATTTTTTCGGCGACGCGACGCTGATCGCCCACAATGCGCCCTTCGACATGCAGTTCCTCAATTTCGAGCTCGAGAAGACGCGCCGCCCACAGCTCGGCAATACCGTCATCGATACGGTGGAGGTGGCCCGCGAAAAGCACCCGGGGGCGCGCGTCAGTCTCGATGCCCTGTGTAAGCACTACGGCGTCGACCATTCGCGGCGGACGCTGCACGGGGCGTTGCTCGACAGCCAGATCCTCGCCGAAGTCTATCTTGAGCTGATTGGCGGCCGACAGGTGGCGCTGGCGCTGGTCGAGGAAATCCGCGTCACCACCGTCAACGTCACCAGCATCGTCTATGCCGCGCCGCAGCGCCCTGCGCCATTGCCGCCGCGGCTCGACGACGAGCAGATCGCAGCCCACCTGGCGCTGGTGCGCACCATGGGCGAGGCGGCGCTGTGGGGATATTACGCCGACGAGGCGGCGTAGCCGGGATCGCCTAGTTGGTGACGGTCGGGGTCGGCGCGCCGCCATTGGTCTGGGCCTGCGTCTCCTGCAGCGACTTGAGGTTCTGCAGGTAGATGGCCTGGAAGTCGACCGGCTCCATCATCAGCGGCGGGAAGCCGCCCTGCTGGGTGATGGTCGCCAGCACCTGGCGGGCGAACGGGAAGATCAGCCGCGGGCACTCGACCAGCAGCAGCGGCGCCAGCTGCGCCTCGGACACGCCCTTGACCCGGAACACCCCGCCATAGACCAGCTCGACATTGAACAGGACGTTCTTTTCGCGGTCGGCGCGGGCGTTGAGGGTGATCTCGACGGCGTAGATGTCGTCCGCCTGCTTCTTGACCCCGACATTGATGCCGACCTGGAAGTTGGGATTGGCGCCGCCCAGCATGATCGAGCCCGGGGCACCCGGGTTTTCAAAGCTCATGTCGCGGATATACTGCCCGACGAGGTTGAAGCTTGGGGCGGCTGCCGCAGTTTCGTCGACCATTGAGAGTTCCTTCACCGTCCAAATCGGGCGCGGGCGGGCCTAGCAGGTTTGCCCAACCCTCACAAGCACACGGCGGCGCGGCGGTTTCCGCCCCTCCACCTTTCGTGAACTGGTTTCAGGCTACCGCTGCGCCTATATTGAGCGTGCGCTGTTCCCACGCGGCTATTTTGGATCGACCGGCATGGACGAGTTCTTCGATATTCCCACCCTGATCGCCATCGCCATCGCGATCTTCGTCTTGTTCCGGTTGCGCTCGGCCCTCGGCACCCGCACCGGCACCGAGCGTACGCCGTTGCAGCGGGCGCAGCAGCAGCGCCAGGCGAAGCCCACTGACGACAAGGTGGTCCCGCTGAAGCCGCTGGCGCCACCTGCGCCGCCGGCCGACGCCGAACGCCGCGCCCGCGAGCTCGAGGCCGAGATCGACCAGCTCAGCCACGGCGACGGTCACGTCGCCACCGGCCTCAAGGCCATCGCCGACGCCGACCCGGCATTCTCGCCCAAGGCGTTCCTCGAGGGTGCCAAGGGCGCCTACGAGATGATCGTCACTGCCTTCGCCACCGGCGACACCAAGATGCTGAAGACCCTCCTCGACAAGGACGTCTATGATGGCTTCGAGCGCGCCATCGCCGAGCGCGAGGCCGCCGGCAAGAGCGTCGACTTCACCTTTGTCGGCCTCCCCAAGATCGAAATCACCGAAGCCGAGATCGACCGCCGCGACGCCCGCGTCACCGTGCGCTTCAACGCCGAAGTGGTGCAGGCCACCAAGGATTCGGCCGGCGCGATCCTCGAGGGCCACGCCACCGATGTGCAGTCGATCGCCGACGAATGGACCTTCGCCCGCAGCCCGAAAGCGCGCGACCCGAACTGGAAGCTGGTTGCCACCAACCAGCTGAGCTGACGTAGCGCGGGGGCGCCGGCCATGGCTAAGCGGGGCGGACCAGACAAGCCGCTCCTTCCCGATTTTCATCTGTGGGAAGACGTCGTCCTGACGCTGCGTCCGCTGCGCCAGCGCCGCCGCGTCCGGCCCAAGCTGGGGCCGCCCAAAATTGCCCGGCCGAGCACCTCCACCGCCTTGCCGCCGGCCGATCAGCCCCGGCCAAAGCCGGTCAAGATCATTGCTATGCCGTCATACCAGTCCCCGGGAACGCCCGGAAAACCGGCCATCGGCGGGATCGAGCCGAAGCTCAGGCAAAAGCTCGGCCGCGGCCGCGTGCCCATCGATGGCACCCTCGATCTCCACGGCATGCGCCAGGACGAGGCCCGCGCCGCGCTCGTCCGCTACCTCACGGCGCGAGCCGCGCGCGGCGACCGCACCATCCTCGTCATCACCGGCAAAGGCCTCAAGAAGCTCAACGGCGACCCGACCACCATCATCGAGCGCGGCGTCCTCCGGACCATGCTGCCGGGCTGGCTTAATTCCCCCGAACTCAGCCCGCTCGTCGCCGGCTGGGACCAGTCAGCGCAGCATCACGGCGGCGAGGGCGCCTGGTACGTCCGGTTGAGGCGAGTTGCGCCATGACCCCGCTCGGCCAGAAGATCCGCGACCTCAGGTCCGAACGCGGCGTGACGCTGAAGCAGATGGCGGCCGCGCTCAATGTCTCATCGGCCTATCTCAGCGCCCTCGAGCACGGCCGTCGCGGCAAGCCGACCTGGATCCTGCTGCAGCGCATCATCCACTATTTCAACGTCATCTGGGACGAGGCCGAGGAACTGCAGCGTCTCGCCGAACTCTCCGATCCAAAGGTCGCCATCGACACCGCGGGGCTCGTGCCCGAGGCCACCGAACTCGCCAACCGTCTCGCCCGCGACATCGGCCGCCTCAGCCCCGACGATCTCGGCGCACTGAAGGCCGAGCTGATCAAGCGGGTGAAGTAGATGGCCGCTTTACGACGCATCCCAGTTTCGATCATCGGCGAGTACCAGCCCGTGGCCTATGTGGGACAAGTTCGCTGGGAAGGGATCGTCACCGCTAAGGAGCCGATCACCGCGCTGGTCCTTCGTCCAGATTCAAAGACAATCCAGTGGAGCCGGGCCCATCGTCACGAAACTGATACGCTCAAGATCGTGTTGGCCGTTTTTCCAGAAGATGGCAGCGAAAATCGCTACGACGTGCGAATTCACCTCAATATCGGATCTGGCGGGCTGGTCCTTACGATGAAGTTGTCGAGCACCGCGCCCTTCATGTTCTCACTGGATCACCATGTCACGTCCGAACCAGCCTGGTTCGCGCGCCCCTGGACGAAAGATGACCGGTTCGACCTTGGTGCGCTCTTTGTCGCCACCGCCGACACCCGCTCGGCACGAAACCATCTCTGGCATCTGCGCGGTGGAATAGTTCCCCCTGACGGTTTTGCAGAGGCGCTCGAGTACGGCCGCGCCGGCCAGATCGCGAGGTAGAGCCGGGTGACTAAACTATCGTTCTGATAACTTCGAGAAACGCCTTGCCGTAGCGATTGAGCTTGGCGCTGCCGATCCCGGGGAGGTCGACCATCTCCTCGAGGTCGCGCGGCTTGGCCATCGCCATGGCGCGCAGCGTGGTGTCGTGAAAGATCACGTAAGGCGGCACCCCCTGCGTCTTCGCCAGCCGGCTGCGCTCGGCCCGCAGCGCGTCGAACAGCGGCGCCGCGTGCTCGGGCAGATCGGCTGGACGGCTGAGGGCGCGGCGGATGTCGGCCGCCTTCTGGGCAACATCGCGTCGGAGCATTACCTTGCGCTCGTGCCGGAACACCGTGCCCGCCGCCTCGGTGAGAACGAGGGCGCCGTGCCCAGCGCTGTCGACGCTGACAAGGCCCGCCGCGCTGATCTGGCGCAGCACCGATTGCCAGGTCTTATTGTCGTGCGCCTTGCCGGCGCCGAACACCTTCTGCGTCTCGTGGCCGAAGCGCGTCACCTTGTCGGTCGGCTTGCCGAGCAGCACATCAATGATGTGGGCGGCGCCAAAACGCTGGCCGGTGCGATAGATCGCCGCCATCGCGGTGATCGCTGCTTCCGTGCCGTCCCAGCTGTCGACCGGTGCAGTGCAATTGTCGCAGTTGCCGCAGGCGCCCGCATGCGCCTCGCCGAAATAGCCGAGGATCGATTTGCGCCGGCACTCCGTGGTTTCGCACAGCGCCAGCAGCGCCTCGAGCTTGCCGCGCTCGGCCCGCTTGACGGCGTCGGGGGCGTTGCCCTCCTCGATCATCCGCCGCCGTTGCACCACGTCGCCCATGCCGTAGAGCAGCAGCGTCTCGGCCGGCAGCCCGTCGCGACCGGCGCGACCCGTCTCCTGGTAATAGGCTTCGATCGAGGCGGGCATATCGAGATGGACGACGTAGCGCACATCCGGCTTGTCGATGCCCATGCCGAAGGCGACGGTGGCGACGAGGCACACCGCGTCGTCGGTGAGGAACGCGTCCTGGTTGCGGCTGCGCTCCCGCGCATTCATCCCGGCATGATAGGGCAGCGCCACGACGCCGTGGTCGTTGAGCCACTCGGCGGTCTTGTCGACCTTGTTGCGGCTGAGGCAATAGACGATGCCGCTCTCGCCCTTGTGGCGCTCGAGGAAGGCCAGCAATTGCTTCGGGCCGCTGCTGCGCTGGCTGATGGCGTAGCTGATGTTGGGCCGGTCGAAACTGCTCTCGAACACCCGCGCCGTCTCCAGCCCGAGCCGCTCGATGATGTCGGCGCGCGTCGCCGGATCGGCCGTCGCCGTCAGCGCGATGCGCGGCACGCCGGGGAACAGCTCGGTGATGCGGCGGAGGTCGCGATACTCGGGGCGGAAATCGTGGCCCCATTGGCTGACGCAATGCGCCTCGTCGATCGCAAACAGCGCAATCGGCACGTCGCTGAGCATGTGCGCGAAGCCCGGCGTCGTCAGCCGCTCGGGCGCCACGTACAGCAGATCGAGCTCGCCCCGCGTAAGCGCCAAACGCACCTCGGCGGATTTTTCGGGCGTCAGCGACGAATTGAGCGCTTCGGCGCGGATGCCCGATTGCTTCAGCGCCTCGACCTGGTCGCGCATCAGGGCGATCAGCGGCGACACCACGATGCCGACGCCGGCGCGGCAGAGCGCCGGCACCTGGTAGCACACCGACTTGCCGGCGCCCGTCGGAAACAGCACCACCGCATCGCCGCCGCCGGTGAGGTGGCGCACCACCTCTTCCTGCTGGCCGCGGAATCCGGCATGGCCGAAGACCTCGTGCAGCACGGCAAGGGGGTCGCGGGTGGTGGGCAAGGCGGGGTCCGGCGCAAAGAGCCCGCCATTGAATCACGAGCCTGCCGCGTCGCACAACTGCGCGGGCCGCCGCGGCGACGAATGTTCACGGATTGTTCTTTACTCTCCCGGTGGCTCATTGCTAGGCTCCGCCATCCGGGGTTGGGGGATGGGCCGATGGTCGCCCGCGTGCAGACCGTGGCGTTCCAGGGCATCGATGCGGTGCCGGTCGACGTCCAGGCGCAGATCGCGCCGGGCCTGCCGGCCTTCGCCATCGTCGGTCTGCCCGACAAGGCGATCAAGGAAGCCGGGGAGCGGGTGCGCGCGGCGCTGGTCGCCTCCGGCCTCGCGCTGCCGCCCAAGCGCATCACGATCAACCTCGCCCCCGCGGATCTGCCCAAGGAGGGCAGCCACTACGACCTGCCGATCGCGCTCGCCCTGATGGCGGCGATGGGCGCCTTCCCCGCCGACGCGCTGGCCGGCTACCTGGCGCTCGGCGAACTCGGGCTCGACGGCGGCCTCGCGCCGACCTCGGGCATCCTGCCGGCGGCAATGGCGGCGCACGGGCGCGGCCTCGGCATCGTCTGTCCCGCCGCCTCGGGACCGGAGGCGGCGTGGGCCGGCGACGACATCGAGATCGTCGCCCCGGAATCGCTGCTGGCGCTGGTCAATCACCTCGGCGGCTACCAGCTCTGCCCGCGGCCGCTGCCCAAGCGCTACGAGCCCGGCGCCGGTCTCCCCGATCTCAGCGATGTGCGCGGCCAGGAGGTGGCGCGCCGCGCCCTCGAGGTGGCTGCGGCCGGCGGCCACAATCTGCTGATGATC
>JBDTVO010000098.1:0-9330 GCA_040007135.1 Devosia sp.
CTCACCAAGCTCGACCCCAATATGTTCCGCACGCAGGTGCCGGACCCGACGGGCGAGCGGCCGGGGACGATCGTCGTCAACACCTCGGAGCGGCACCTCTATCTGGTGCAGGAGGGCGGCAAGGCGATCCGCTACGGGGTCGGCATCGGCCGCGAGGGCTTTGCCTGGTCGGGCACGGCGTCGGTCGGGCGCAAGGCGATGTGGCCGACCTGGACGCCGCCCAAGGAGATGCAGGAGCGGCAGCCGGAGACGCGCGAGTTCGCCAACGGCATGCCGGGCGGGCTGACCAATCCGCTGGGGGCGCGCGCCATGTACATCTACCAGAACGGCCGCGACACGCTGTACCGGCTGCACGGCACGATGGAGGTGTGGAGCATCGGCCAGGCGGTATCGTCGGGCTGCGTGCGGCTCTTGTTCCACGACATCATCGACCTTTACGGCCGCTGCCCGGTGGGAACGCCGATCGTCGTCAACGCCTGAGGCGCAATAAGCCTCAGCCGTTCTGGATCGGCGAAATCTGGATCTCGACGCGGCGGTTCTGGGCGCGGCCGGCCTCGTTGGCGTTCGAGGCGATCGGATCGTTCTCGCCCCTGCCCTCGATGTAGAAGCGGCGCTGGTCGATGCCCTGGTTGGCAAGGATGGTGGCGACCGCGACGGCGCGGCGCTGCGACAGATCCTGATTGTGGGCGAGCGAACCGGTGTCGTCGGTGTAGCCGTAAACGTCGACGATGGTCTTGTTGAACTTCTTGAGGACGAGGCCGACCGACACCAGCGTCTCGTTGAAGCCCGGCTGCACGGTGGCCGAGTCGATCGAGAAGGTGATGTTAGACGGCATATTGAGGACGATCTGGTTGCCGGCGCGGGTGACCGAGACGCCGGTGCCCTGCAACTGGGCGCGAAGCTCGGCCTCCTGCTGGTCCATGTAGCGGCCGACGGCGGCGCCGGTCAGCCCACCGATGCCAGCGCCGATGAGTGCAGCGACGCGCGGGTCGTTGCCGGTGGCGGCGCCCGCCATCGCGCCGATGACGGCGGCGCTGCCGGCGCCGATCATGGCACCGCCGGCGGTCTTGGACAGTTGCTGGTCACCGGTGAAGGGATTGAGGCTCGAACAGGCGGTCAGCGACAGAGCCGCAACCGCCGCGACCAGAACAGACGATCTCATGGGCCAAACCCCCGGTGCCGAAACGCGATGTCCGTGTCGCCAAACAATGCGGCAACAGCGTGATGCGGCTAGGCGTGGGCCCAGCCGCCGTCGACGACGAAATCCTGCGCCGAGATCATAGAACTGTCATCGGCGGCAAGGAACAGGGCCATGCGGGCGACATCAACAGGATAGACGCGACCCTTCAGCGCTTGGCCGGCGTCGATCATCTTGTTCTCGGCATCGCCGACGATGGTGGTGAGCTGCTTTTCGGTCATGATCCAGCCGGGGACCAGGGTGTTGACGCGGATGCCGTGCTGGCCGAAGTCGCGCGCCAGCGAGCGCGACATGCCGTGCATCGCCGCCTTGCTGGCGGTGTAGGCGGGCAGATTGCCGAGCATGATCATCCAGCTGATCGAGCCGAAATTGATGATCGAGCCCTTCCCCGCCTTGATCATGCCGGGAACCACTGCCTGCGCCGCAAAGAACGAGTGCTTGAGGTTGACGCTCACCGACCAGTCCCAGGTTTCGGATGTAACGCTGTCCCATTCCATGCGCCGGTCGTTGGCGGCGTTGTTGGCGAGCGCCAGCGCCGGACCGTGCGCCGCCTCGAAGCCGCGGATCGCCGCCTGGTAGGCGTTGGTGTCGGTGATGTCGGTGGGGCTGAACCTGACGGTCTGGCCCTTGGAGTTGAGTTCGGCCTCGAGGGCCTTGCCGCGATCGACCATCAGATCGACGAAACCGACTTTGCTGCCCTGGGCCGCGAACTCGCGGACAAGGGACTCGCCGATGCCGGAAGCGCCACCGGAGACGACGACAGGCCTGCCCTTGAGGCTCGGATAGATGGCGAAATCGGCTGGCATGGTGGCTCCCCTCGGCTGTGTTGCCGGTCTCTTAGCGAGACGCAGGGAAGGCGGCAAGGCGCGCCGGGCGCGCCCTGCGATTACTCGGCGTCGGCGTCGACCACGACCCGGCCGGTCGGGGCGATGTCCATCGCCTCGACGCGCTCGAGCAGTTTGGTGATCTTGTCGACGTTGACGATGTGGCGCTGTTCCATCGAGAAGTTCATGGTGATGTATTCGCGGCCGGGGCAGAAGGTGCAGATGTTGACCGCCGTGTGCCAGGCGCCGCAGTAGATCGGCTCGACCATGCCGGCGGTCATCGGCCCATAGGTGCGGTGCGGCGGCACCAGAGTCAGCACGATGTGGATGAAGTTGTTGAACCGCCAGAAGCGCTTGTTGGGCAGGAACGGGAGCATCCGGTTCAGCGCGCGCAGGGTGCGGAACATGGTGTTCACGGTCACCTGGAACTTGCTGAGATCCTTGGCCTCGATCTGATCGATGGCGTCATCGACGTGGCGCACGTATTCGATGAAATTGTCATCGACGGTGAACTTGGCTTCGAGGGCGCGGACGCGGAAGAAATCGTCATCGCTAGCCGTGCGGTTGCCATCGAGCATGGTGTAGGCGGCGCCGATGACGCGCTTGCTCATGTGCTTTTCCGGACCGTCGCCGTTGAGCGCATGGGTGACGAGAGCGAAATAGAGTGAGCGCTGGCGGACGCCGAGCTTGTTGGCGAGCAGGCGCAGGCGATGGCGCTTGATGGCGAGGGTGGTGAAGCCCCACTCCTTCTCCTTGGGCGCCATGATGTTGGCGACCGCCAGATACATGAGGGTCAGCGACAGGCCACGGAACGACGACGACACCCGGGTCCAGAACGGAACCTTGTTGGACTTGTCGGACATGACGCCGTGCGCCGCCGTCTGCGAGCGGGTGAGCAGCGCCGAGTCCGAGCCTTCGAGCAATGCGTGGCTGGAGCGGACCTGGAGAATGGAGCGGCGACCCTCGGCATCCGGGCCACCACGGCGGATCGCCACCATGACGCGGAACAGCGGCAGGTCGTCGCGCTCGAAGATGTCGGTCGACTTGCTGATCCACTTGTCGGGATAGCCGTCGAACTCGTCGACATACTCGACGCTGGTGATGGCCGAGAGCAGCGAGCGTGGCAGCGGCTGGCCGGGATGGGCGCCATAGAAGCCGTGCGACAGTTGCGGCGCCAGCGTCACCATCTCGCCCACCAGCTTTTCCATCTGCTCCTGATCGAAGCTGAGAGTGGAAAAGGCGGTGAAGAATACGGTGTCGCGGCCCTGGTAGAGGAACCACTGGAAATTGGTGAACAGCGCCTGCGGATTCCGCGCGACCGCAGCCTTGGCCAGCTCCAGCACCTCGGTGTGGTCATTGGCAAAACTGGACGAGGAAAAGCTCTTCAACGCGGGCCTCCTACTACTTCGTTAGTGACTTCTTAACAGTGATAGTCGCCCGGCAAACCCCCGGTCAACCGGCGGTTGGCCGGTGACGTTAACGGCGTGACCGAAACGCTGCATCGCTAGAATTGTTGCTAATCGGGGATTCCTGAACGTCAGATGAGCGGATTCAGCAGCGAATCCAGCCGGCTCAGCCGCGGCAGAAGCGCCTCCTGGACGTAAAAGTTGAACGTTACCATGCGCCGGTTGGGGACGATGACGCAGGCATTGGCGCCGCCCAGCGCCGCGCCGGCATAGACCGGCTCGACCAGTCCGCGGGTCAAAGCGCCGCCCAGCCGGTGCGGCGGGATGAGCCCGAGGACCACGTCGTAGGGCAGGAACTGATAGAGTTTCGGGGTGTAGGCGAAGGGCACCAGGCGGCTCAGCCGCCGATGCATGCGGATGCCTTCGGCCGCCATCTCGGAACCGAAGCCGCTCTCCTTGCTTTCGGCCTCGGTCAGTTGCGCGTCGACGGCGCGAACGAAGTCGGCAAACCCGGGATGGGTGTCAAAGGTCGCGAACAGCATGCGCATGCGCATATAGGTGTCGCGATTGGCGCCGCCGCCATCGTCGATGGCCGAATAGGTCGAGCTGATGCCGCGCGGCGGCGCCGGACCGTCGACGTCGAACAGGGTGTGCATGGCGAGGGCATAGAACAGGGCGCGCTGGCGCACGCCGTAGCGCCGCGCCAGATCCGAAAACAGTAGGCGCGGGAACGCCCGGGTGGCGAAGCCATAAGGGCCGGGTCGTCCGGGCATGAGATTGCCGGCGATGAGATGCAGCGTTGCCAGCACGGCACCGACGCCCACAGCTCCCGCCGCGACCAATGGGGCGGCGCGACGATCGCTGCTGCTCACCGGATGGGCGGCCGACTGCGAGCGGCTCAGCAGCGCCGAGTCCGCGCCTTCGACCAGCGCGTGACAGACCTGGACGAGAATGAAGCCGGCGCGCCCATCGGGGCCGGGGTGTTCGACTTCGGCATAGCGGATGCGAAACAGCGGCAGCCCCGGATCGGCGAAGACGGCGGCGCCGTCGTCGAGCCAGGTTTCGGGAAAGCCATCGAGCGAGGCGACGCTCTCTCGATGAATGAGCCGCTCGAGCACGGAGTCGGGGATCGGCCGGTCGGCGGAGCCGCCGGAAAAGCCGAGGCGGAGTTGCGGCGCGAGGTCGACAAGGGTGCGGGCCGAGGCGAGGAGATCGGCGGCGGTGAAGGCGCGCTCGCTGAACGCCGCAAAGAACGCAACATTGCGCTGATGGTACATGTACCACTGGATATCGGTGAACCCGGCGGTTGGATCGTTCGCGGCGTTACTTGCCATCGGGCCCTCGTCGCGGGAGATTTAGCACGGCGGGCCCGTGCGGCAATTGCGGCGGTTGGCGCTGGGCCCGGTCGCCGCTAGACTGGGGGCTCAGTTCGAGGATTTGCGAGCCGGGCGTTTGCCACCGGCGGAGCCTGATCCACATCAAAGCCGGCGGTCGGCACTCGACCCATGCTGGCCAAGATCGCGACCGGAGACGACGAGATGGACTATCGCGGCATTTTCGAGGACGCGGTCGATACGCTGCGCCAGGAAAAGCGCTACCGGGTGTTTGCCGATCTCGAGCGGGTGGCGGGGCAGTTCCCGGCGGCGATCTTTCGCGACACCGCCGGCAATGCCCGCGAGATCACCATCTGGTGCTCCAACGACTATCTGGGGATGGGCCAGCACCCCAAGGTGATCGCGGCGATGCAGGAGACGGCCGCGAGGCTCGGCGTCGGCGCCGGCGGCACGCGCAATATTTCCGGCACCAGCCGGCCGCTGGTCGAGCTGGAGCATGCGCTCGCCGACCTCCATCGCAAGGACAGCGCGCTGGTGTTCACCTCGGGCTTTGTGTCCAACGAAGCGGCGATCTCGACGCTGGCGCGTCTGCTGCCGGACTGCGTAATCCTCTCCGACCAGCTCAACCATGCCTCGATGATCCAGGGCGTGCGGCAGAGCGGCATGGAAAAGCGCATCTTCCGTCACAACGACGTGGCGCATCTGCGCGAACTGCTGGCCGGGATCGACCGCAAGCGGCCAAAGCTCATCTGCTTTGAGTCGGTGTACTCGATGGACGGCGACGTGGCGCCGATCGTCGCAATCTGCGAGCTGGCCGAGGAGTTCGGCGCCCTCACCTATGTCGACGAGGTGCACGCGGTGGGCATGTACGGTCCGCGCGGCGGCGGCATTGCCGATCGCGACGGGCTGATGGAGCGGATCGACATCATCGAGGGCACACTGGCCAAGGGGTTCGGCGCGATGGGCGGCTACATCGCCGCCAACCGCGCCATCGTCGATGCGGTGCGCTCCTATGCACCGGAGTTCATCTTCACCACCGCCCTGCCCCCGGCGCTGTGCGCGGCGGCGCGTGCGTCGATCGAGCATCTCAAGGTGTCGGCGGACGAGCGCGAGACGCAGCAGCGGCAGGTGCGGACGACCAAGCAGATGCTGGGCGCCGCGGGGCTGCCGGTGCTGCCGACGACCACCCATATCGTGCCGGTGATCGTCGGCGATGCGCGGCTTGTGAAGGCGGCGAGTGACCTGCTGCTCGACAAGCACGGCATCTACATCCAGCCGATCAACTATCCGACGGTGCCCAAGGGCACCGAGCGACTGAGGATCACGCCGACGCCGCTGCATACCGACGCGATGATCGCCGCGCTGCGCGATGCGCTGGTGAGTGTGTGGGCGGAGCTCGAGCTGCCGCACGAGACGCCGGCGCGGGCGCTGAGCGCCGAACGCCTGACGACAGCCGACCTGACGCTGCCGACCGTCGGCGGCTGAAACCGTTTGATCACGGTCAAGCGCGAGGACAACTGCCGGTGGCAGGATGAGGCCGATCCAGGAGGCCGCAATGTCCATCGTCATCGTCTACGACAGCATGTTCGGAAACACCCGCAGCGTCGCCGAGGCGATCGCGACCGAGCTTGGGGCGCACAACAGCGTCCGCCTGCTCCAGGTCGGTGAGGCCAAGGGGCTCGACCTGGCGGATCCGGAGGTCGAGCTGCTGATTGTCGGCTCGCCGACGCGCGGCTTCCGGCCGACGCCGCAAATCTCGGAATTCTGCGAGGGGCTGGACGAGCGCGCGCGCAACGTGCCGGTGGCGATGTTCGACACGCGGATCGCGCTGGACACGATCCATCCGGTGCCGCTGCGCTGGGTGGTGGAGGCGGGCGGCTATGCCGCCGACCGCATCGCACAGATGCTGGCCCACAAGGGGATGGCGATGCAGGGCACGCCGGCGGGGTTCGTGGTGGCGGGCACCGAAGGGCCGCTCATGGACGGCGAGATCGACCGGGCGCGGCACTGGGCGCACGGCCTCACGCTGCGCGCCGCGGCAGCCTGAGCCCGGCGCCGGGGCGCTCGCCGCGCTAGCTGGTGAGGACGATGCGCATCAGATCGGCGGTGTTTTTCGCGCCGAGCTTTTCCATGACGCGGGCGCGGTGGACCTCGATGGTGCGCGGGCTGATGCCGAGCTCGCGCCCCGCCTCCTTGTTGGACTGGCCGTTGGTGATGAGCTGCAGCACTTCGCGCTCGCGCGGGGTGAGCTGGGCAAAGCCGCGCACCTCGACGGCGCGGCGGCCACTGTCGGTGCCGGCCAGATGTACGTCCTGGCGCAAGGCGTCGCGGACGATGCGGATGATGTGCTCGGAGTCGATGGGCTTGGTGATGACGTCGGCGGCGCCGGCCTTCATTGCGGCGACCGCAGCGCCGACCACCGGCTGATCCTCGAGCATGAACACGGCGGTGCCCATGCGGCGGTTCTTGACCCGCCAGATGAGGTCGATGCCGCTGCCATCGCCAAGCTCGAGATTGGCGATGACAACATCGGGGCGGCGACGATCGAGACCGGCGAGGACGCCGCCGAGGTTGACCGAGAAGGCGGTCTGGAAGCCCTCGAGGCGGAACAACAGGCTCAGCGTCTCGCAGGTCTGCAGATCGGGATCGACGATGTGGACGAGCCGATCGCGGTTGTAGATGGCGTGATAGTAGGTTCCGTCCGTCATGACCCCTCCTGATGCGAAGCGGTCGGCAGCAGCGGACGCAATTGTCGGTGGCGTTCCGCGGCGACGCGCGGGTGCCTGCCTGTCCAGCCGAATGCCTGCCTGCTCCCGGATGAACCGGACTCGGAGTCTGCGTGCGGATAGGCGCAAACTGGAGCGGGAACACCCTTACTCGTCACTACGACGCTGTTTAGGTAATAATTCCCAATATTATACTTGCCAAACCCAACGCGACTCCCTATGTTCTGAGGCATAGGAGATCGAAAATGGCTTCCACCCTTTCCGCCAAGCACTTCCATGACGAGCCCGCCGCCTTTGCATTCGTAGAGGCCCGCGTTTGGCCGAATGGTCCGACCTGCCCGCATTGCGGCGGTGTCGAGCGCATTTCCAAGATGGGCGGCAAGGCGACCCGGCTGGGGCTCTACAAGTGCTACCAGTGCCGCAAGCAGTTCACCGTGAAGGTCGGAACCGTGTTCGAGGCGAGCCACGTGCCGCTCAACATCTGGTTGCAGGCCGTGGTGCTGTTGACCTCTTCCAAGAAGGGCATGAGCAGCAACCAGCTTCACCGCGTTCTAGGCGTCACTCTGAAAACCGCGTGGTTCATGTCGCACCGCATCCGCGAGGCCATGCGGGATGGCACTTTGGCCCCGATGGGTGGCAGGGGCGGCATTGTCGAGGCCGACGAGACCTACATCGGGCGGATGGCCAAGTCTGAGCCGTCACCGCAGCGCCGTGGCCGCCCTTACATCAACAAGAACCGCCCGCCCCGCAAGCGCGCCATCATCTCTCTGGTCGAGCGTGGCGGCAAGGTCCGCAGCTTCCACGTCGAGAATGCCGACAAGGCGACTGTGACTGGCATCGTCAACGCCAACATCGACCGCGAGACCCGCATCCACACCGACGAAAGCCGCCTCTACACTGGGCTGGAAATGAGCTTTGCAGACTATGAGACCGTCAACCACGGGGCCCGCGAATATGCCCGTGGCGATGTGACTACCAACTCGGTGGAAGGCTTCTTCTCCATCTTCAAGCGCGGGATGCAGGGCGTCTATCAGCATTGTGGTGAGAAGCATCTTCACCGCTACCTCGCGGAGTTTGATTTCCGCTACAACGCCCGCGTTGCCCTTGGCGTTGGCGACGCTGCCCGCGCCGACCTCGCGCTGGCCGGTATCGTCGGCAAGCGGCTGACTTATCGAACGACTGCTGGAAGGTAACCCCGCATGGCCAGTCCCAAGCCCAAAGCTCGCCGCGTGGCGGCTAAAGCCAAGGCCGAAGAAGCGCCGGAGAAAACGCAACGCGAGCGGTTCATAGAAGCCGCTCGCGCCGTTGGCGTTGATGAGACTGGTGCGGAGTTTGAGCGGGCGCTGGCGAAGATTGCGCCGGCGCGTAGAGGCTCGCCCAAAGATAGTTCTTAACGGGCTCATGATTGCGATCGATTTCGACCAAGCGTTCCGGTAAACCTTGGAGTGCTATGCCATCGCGAAAATTGGATATTGCCGCAGTCGACGTGTTCTGTGGGGCGGCTGGCCTCTCCCTCGGGTTGCAGGCTAGCGGAATCCGCATTGCGGCGGGGATCGATCTCGATCCGGCGTGCCGCTATCCGTTCGAGCAAAACATTGGGGCCGCATTCCTGGAGAGGGATGTCGCAAAGGTTCGACCGAAGGAAATTGGCGAATATCTGGAAGGCGCCAGCGTACGAGTTCTGGCGGGATGCGCGCCGTGCCAGCCGTTCTCGGGCTACACCACTAAACGACACGAAGATGACGATCGCTGGGAGCTTCTGCTGGAGTTTCTCCGGCTGGCGAAGGGCGTTCGACCGGACGTCGTCACTCTTGAGAACGTCTCACGACTTGCGAACCTGCC
>JBDTVO010000099.1:0-9115 GCA_040007135.1 Devosia sp.
AAAACCGGGCGACAGCCGATCGCCGACCTCGCCCACCGCATGGGCATCACCTCCGATTTCCCGGTGACGCGATCGCTGGCGCTCGGCGTGGCCGAGGTCAGCGTGATCGATATGACCTCCGCCTATTCCGTATTTGCCAGCGGTGGCTACAAGACGCCGGCGTTCGGCATCCTTAAGATCGATACGCTGCGCGGAGAGCCAATCTACGCGCGCGATCTCAATGCCCCGCGCGAGCGCGTCCTGAGCGAGCAGACGGTCGGCTACATGGACACTCTCATGCGCGCCGTGGTCACCGGCGGCACCGGCACCAGGGCGAATGTCGAGGGGGTACCCGCTGTGGGCAAGACTGGTACGACCAGCGACTATCGCGACGCCTGGTTCTGCGGCTTCACCGGCAACTACGTCGCTGCAGTCTGGTACGGCAATGACAACTACGCCAAGACCAAGACCCTGACCGGCGGCATTCTGCCGGCCATGACGTGGCAGAAATTCATGGCCTATGCCCACACCAACATCGAGATCAAACCCGTCTACGGCATCGATTTCACGCCCGCCCCATTCGTTATCGCCGCTGCCAACGGCAGCCCCACGGCGGACCAGCAGGCCGAGCGCCCTCCGACCCTAAAGCCTGCCGCTGCTTTGAAGCTCCTCGATCTGGCGGACCAGTTTCGCACCGCCCTGCGCGGCGGCAGTGACGAGACCAGTATCGCTGCCCTCGCCGTTTCTGCCGCCCCCACGGGAAACCTCTGACCCTTGAGATTCTTGCTCAACGTTTTCCTGCTGCTGGCGATCGCGCTGGCCGTAGGGTTCGGGCTCAGTTGGTATGCACTGACTGACGGCAGGCTTTTTGGAGCAACGCAGGTCGGGCCTTGGACGGCCTGGCTGCGTGCCGGCTCGCCGGCACCGGATCCTTACACCCGCGCGTTCCTCACGCGCAGCGGCGTCCTTCAGTTAGGCCAGAGCGAGGGCGTGCAGTTCGTTGCCACCACCGATAGTGACGGCCAGGCGCTCGACCGCAACTGCCGCTATCGCATTGATGGCGCGACCCCGACAGCGACCTTCTGGACGCTTGCGCCAACTAGCCCTGACGGCACGCTGATCGCCAGCGCCGGCGGCGATCCAGAGTTCCGCAGCACCCGCGTGGCTCGGGCCAACGACGGCTCGGTGCAACTCTACGTCAGCAAGGCGTTGAGTCCCCTGAACTGGCTTGAGATCGGAGGCGAAGGCCCGTTCTGGCTCGTATTGACGCTATACGACACGGCGCTGTTCTCGGGGATCGGCGGCAGCCAGATCATCATGCCGGCAGTCCTTCGGGAGGGCTGCTGATGGTCCGGTCGGCGCTATTTGCCATTGGTGGCCTGCTGTTAGGGTTAGTGCTTCACCTGGTCGTCATTCTCAACCTCCCGGCAGTTGCCAACACCACGGCGTTTGGACAGCTGCTGGCGATAACGCCGACGACGAACAAGACCGTACCTCTCGTGGGGGCTACCGCGGGAGTCGGCAACCCGCTGCGGCTCGATCCCGACCTGAGTTACGCGGCGTGTCGCCTCGATCTTCGTAACGGGCCAGGCGAGGTCACCGGCTCGCTGCCAGTTTCCTTCTGGTCCGTCGCGGTTTACGATCCATCTGGAACCGTGATTTACAGCACGACAAACCGAGATGGTATCGGACAGAGCCTGGACCTCGGTGTGTTCGATCCTGCACAGACGCGATTGCTGGCGGAACAAAAGATCGACGTCAATGCTGGCCTGCTGATCGTCGAGTCCCGATCCGACGATGTGGTCGTCGTCGTTCGCCTGGCGCCGTCGCAGCCGGCAGAGCAGCCGCGCTACACCCAGCAGTTGGGCAAGCTCAACTGCCGCAACATCAAGCTCTAGGAGCCCGCGGCCGGCGGTTCGAACGTCCTGTAGCGAGACGCCACCGTTGTCGACGCGCGGATGCCTCCAGCTTGCCCGGGACCAGCGCAGAAGTCGCCCTGCTGGGCCAAGCCCACATACACCGCGACGTCGCTTAGCACCGCATCGACGCTCAGCGCCTCGCGGTGGGGCGTTTCGACCAGCAAATGGTCCAGCGCGTAACCATAGGAGTCGTAGCGATTGGAGAGTCCCGCGACGAACGATGCGACGACTGTATCGTTCTCCACCCGCCGCGCGCGCAAGGACTGACGCGCGGCTGCTTCGAGCGTGTCGATGTTGCGGGCAGCAACGGCACGCTGGTGGTCGATATTCTGGACCGCGCAGATGGCGGCAAATGTCGTCGGCAAAGTGTCGATATCGGCCCCAACGTCGTCGGCGAGTTGTGAGTAGCGCGTCCGCGACGAAGCAAACGTCTCGCCATGGAGCCAGAGGTAGTAGCCGTCCCTGCGCAACGTCCGACGGTCGGGTACGATGTGCGTCCTCGCCAGCTCCGCGGCCGTGTCGCCAAACCAGTCATAGCTGTGCGGCGCAACGAGGAACCGCCAGACGCGATCGCGCATCTCCTGCTCCTCGTCAGCAAGCTGGAAATCGGAGATCGGCTCTTTCGCCGCCTTGGCCCGCTCCTTGCCGATCGTGGGCATGACAGTGTCGTGCAACGGATCGGGATCGGCCCGGTCGAAATCACCAACCGGCCGCGCGCATCCCGCGAGACCGAGGCTAACTGCAAGAATGAGCAGGGTGGCTGCGCCTACCCAACGCGATCGGACGCTACCCACGTTTGCGCTTTGACCGGGAGGGCGCCGGTGGCTTGGTCGGGCTTGCCTGCGGCGCGCGCTCGTAGCGTACGCCGGTAAAGAGCACGATCTCGGCTGTCCTCTGCGCCTGGGGCTGGCGATCGGTGCGCGTCTCTCCCCGCGGCTCGAACTGCACCAGCTTTCCCAATTCCCGCTCCACGCCCCCAACGGGCCAAAGGTTCGCTCGGGTGACGCTCCCCGTGACCGCATTAGGAGATTGTCAAGGTTAACAGTCCGCTAACGAATTGCAGGAAATAGTCCCCCCAACCACTGCGGTGTTTCGCAGTGTCGTCGCGGACCACACATGCTCGGCTTCCAGCCCTACGAAACCTTCCAGCTCCTGCTCGAAACAGGCGGCATCGATCGCACCAACACGCTGCTGATGGCGGCGTGCGACGCCTATGTCCGGCGCGGCCGAGCCACCGCTCAGGAGACAGAGCAGTTCCTGGCGCTGGTCAACCGCCTGTTCCCGGCAGCCGCCCCATCGGCACGCGCTAGGGCTGCAGCGACGCTTGGGCGATCGGAAGCCCTGACTGCGCCCGTCGAAGAGCTGGTGTTGGCCAACATCGGCGAAGAACTGAAGGACTTTCTCGTCTCCGCCTCCCAGCTCTCCGAGGCGACAATGCTTAAGGTCGTCAGCAACGGCGACGCCGACGCTGCGGCGGCAATCGCGCGACGCGGTGACCTTACGAACGTGGTCCTGGCGCGCCTCTTTCAGATGAACAGTCGCAAGGTGTACCGGGCCCTCGCCACCAACACCAATGTTGCTCCACGTGGCCCTTATCTCGCGGCGCTGGCTCGGTCGGCGCAGATGGACCACCAGGTCGCCTGGTCGCTTGCGGCTCGCGATGACTTCGATGCAGCCCTATTGGCGCCCACGTTCTTCGATCTGAGTGAGAAAGATCGCCTGAAGGTCATTCGCGCCTTTGCGCTACGATCCACGCCAGAGGCTCCGATCAAACGCACGCTCGAGCAGCTCTCGGTCGCAACAGCTGAGCTCACGCGCGCCCTGATGAAGCTCTTCGCCGAGAACCGGCGGCCCGAGGTCACCCGGCTGCTGCACCAGATCACCGGTCTTGATGAGGTGCGTTGTGGACAGATTTCGCACGACACGAGCGGTGCAGCGCTGTTCGTCGTTCTCCGCGCTTTCGGATGCTCGGCCTATGATGGACTGAAGGTCCTGATCCACGCCACCTCTCACGACGAGGACAACTCGCAGTCGCTATCGGTATTTTCGAAGATGTTTGAATCGGTGAGCGTCGATGCCACCGCCTATCTGATGAGTGCGTGGCGTGGCGAAGTGAACCTCCTCGACCTCAACAAACCGGAATACCGACCGTTTGCTGAGACCCGACGCTCGGCTGCGGCTGCGGCGGCTCAGAAGCCCAGTCGCGAGATCGAGCGCGCCATCGAGACCCTTGCGAACATCGGTGCCCGCAAGGCCAGCTAGGATTTCACCAAAGTCACGCCGGCGTCGCTGCCGCGCATTTCCAGAGCAATCACCCAGAGATCTGGGTCGAAGTCGGCTTCCCGCGCGATGCGGGCAGCAGTATCCGCGGCGGTCCCGTGGTCGAAGCGTATCGCAAACAGCCGGTCAGCATCATCATCCCGGCGAGCCACCGCAGGCGCTGGCGTCAGCAAGGTCACCGTGCCGTCGAGGTGATCGATTTCGATGAATATCTGGCCGGCGATCGGGTCTCCCCGCCGGACGATGACACAGATGTGGCCGATATCGTTGTGGCGGCGCACGAAGGCGCCCACCCAAAGGTCGGAGCGGAACATCGCTGCCGACTAGATCACGCCACCGTTCTGCACAAGCAGATTGACGAGCTGCCGCGTGATCCTGCCAGTGACGTCATAGTTGTAATAGACCTCGAAATTGCGAATTGCCTTGGCTGTCGCTTCACCGGCGACGCCGTCGATTTCGCCGTGCAGAAAGCCCAGACTGTTCAGCCCGCGCTGCACATCAGCAACGACGGACGGGTCGGTGGAGGCGTCTTCGGCAGTCTCGGGCGGACCCAGCGCGGCCGGTAACGCCTGCGACGGGACGGCCCGCACTGAAATCGTCTGAACGCTCCGCTTAGCCACGGTCGCTGGCGCGGTCATTGGCAATGTTTCGATGGTTCCGTCGATGCTTGCAGTCGTGGTGGTCGCCACTGCATCAGACGCCGAGTTCGCCTGCAGCGGCGCGGGAGCGGGCAACGGATCGGCGGAGGCCGCATCGGCGATCTTGAGAGTCGGCAGCGCGGTCGCTGCAGGGCCTGAGGACGCTGCCACAGTTGGTGCCACATTCCCGATCGACGCAGGATCGATGGCGGCGCCCGCGACAAGCTCCAGGATCTGGGGCGTGAGCAGGCCGCGCGGTGTCCGCCCGGCCTTCTGCTCGAAGGCCTTGATCGCCCGGACGGTGCGTGGCCCGAAGAGGCCGTCCGCTGTACCTTCATAGAGGCTCAGCGCGCGCAGCTTGGTCTGAAGGGCCATCACCTGCGCATTGCTGATGAAGGGTGCGGCGGGGGTATCCTGGTGGTCGACACTGCCGGTGGCAGTCTCGTCGATGGCGAGCTTCACCGGCCGGGAGGCGGGCATCACCTGCTTGTGGGCTCGTACGACGACGGGGGCAATTTCGGCCTCAACAAAACTGCCAAACAGCGGCGACGGAAGGTGGTGGGTCTGGCGGTAGAGGACATTGGTCCCTGCGACCAATGACAAGCCGACCATGGCGACGATCGCCGTGTTGCGCAGCGGCTCGCGCATGTAGGCGCTGAGGCCCCAAAGGACGCTGCGGCCGGCGGCACTCGCGACCGCGGTGCCGGCTGAGAACGTCAGGCTCGAGTAGGCTTCAACTGCCATTACGCTCGTTTTCTTTGGTCGGGCCATGTGGCTTCCGGCGCGGTGCTTCCCGTCGGGGCAAGCTGGGTCACCTCGCCAGTTTCCTCCGTTTTGGTTGCCGGACCGTTTAAGGGCAGGAGGACCGTGACCGTGGTGCCCTCCCCTGGTGTCGAGGTCGCGCGAAGCGCGCCCTCATGAAGGTCGGCGAGCCCCTTGACGATCGAGAGGCCAAGCCCGGTGCCTTCGTAGCGACGCGCCAAGCCGTCCTGGACCTGGAAGAACGGCTCGCCGATACGGCCGACGGCGTCGCTGTCCATGCCGATGCCTTGGTCGGTGACCGAGATGTTGAGCATGGTCCCCTGACGCCTCATCGAGAGGATGACCTTGCCGCCTTCGTGGCTGAACTTGATGGCGTTGGAGAGGAGGTTGATCAGGATCTGCCGGCAGGCTCGCTCATCGGCAATTAGGTTCGGCAGGGTCTTGGCGATTTCGGTCGACACCGAGATGTGCCGCTCACGGGCCATCGCGTCGACTATCTTGAGGCAGGGTTCGATCAGGTTCGATGGTTCGAACGAATCGGTCTGCACCTCGAATTTTCCGGCCTCGAGCCGGCTCATGTCCAGAAGCATCCGCACCACGTCAAGCAGATGATGGCCACTGCGATGGATGATGTCCGCGTACTCTTTGTGGGCGGGCGAAAGCTCGCCGACCACGCCGCTTGTCATCATTTCGGAGAACCCCACGATGGCATTGAGCGGCGTCCTGAGTTCGTGCCCGATCGTCGCCAGGAACCGTGACTTGGCGCTCGAGGAATCCTCGGCGCGCCGCCGCGCTTCGCGCATCTCGACGTCGCGCGCGTGACGCTCGGAGACGTCGCGGAGAACGGCGACGATCTCGCGGACGGCGGGTCCGGACGCCAATTCGACTGGAGTCAGTGTGATCTCGACCCAGGTGAACTGCGGAACGCGGGCGTCCGCATCGTCGCGCCGCATTCTGATTTCGACGGTTCGACCAACGTGTTCGTGACGGGCGTCCGAGAAGGCCTTCATATAGCCGGGCCGGTCGAGAACGTGCACGCGCTCGATAAGGCCGCTGCCCGA
Source organism: Devosia sp. (assembly GCA_040007135.1). Taxonomy (GTDB): domain Bacteria; phylum Pseudomonadota; class Alphaproteobacteria; order Rhizobiales; family Devosiaceae; genus Devosia_A. The sequence goes on from JBDTVO010000099.1 coordinate 6,640, forward strand.
CAGTTCGTAGCGCCGGCAACCAAACAATTTCTCGGCCGATTTCGAGGCGAAGAGCACCTGCCCTTCCGGGCCGAAGCGCATCACCGCGTCCTGGACGCTTTCCAGCAGATGACGGTAGTTGGCGAGGGCGCCACGCTCCTGCACATCGTAGGCCCGGTTCATCCGGCTGGCGCTGAGCGCCACCATCAGTGCGGCGATCGCAAATGCCAGCACCGCAATCATGTCGTATTCGGGCCGGTTCGGCTCGGGCCAGCCGACGAGCCCAAGCGAACCCAGGGCGCCGATGGCGACAACAACGAGGAACAACACCCAGCTGCGCTTCTTGGCCGGCGACCGACCGAGCAAAGCGGCCTGCACGGGCCCAAGAAGAGCGAGCGCCACACCAAAATCAACGACCTGGCGATCGGCGAGAGTGAGAACCAGCCCGATCAGGAGGGTCGCGCAGACCTGCGTAAAGGCGGCGCGCTCAAACTGGCCGTGGCGGCAAAGTGCGACGGCCATGGCGCCGCTGGCGAGGCCGATGGTGGTCAAGACGAACGGCAGCAATGCGCCGTCGAACAGCCAGTAAACCGCAGGTGGCAGGGCAAGCGCGCTGACAATCAGGATGGCGCGGGAATTATTGGCCACCGTGGATCGGCGAAGCCAATCGGCGCGATTCGTCCGCACGTCGCGACGGCGGATGCCGGACGGCTGGCCGAACAAGAGGCTGAGGACCCCACGCATTACAAAGAGCTTCCCAGGTAGGCCAGTAGATGTGGCCGTTACCCTTTCATCCAAGCGCTAAGACGGACTTAAGGGGACCTGAATTCGTCACGAGCGGGGCTTAGCCAGGCTCAGACAAGGCGGCTTTCTCGCCGCAGCGTAAACAATGCATTGACCAGCGCGGGTCCACTGCGGCCGAGATCGATCGCATTTTATCGAATTGTCGGACCGTGGCTTAAGCGGGGAGGTTTAGGCTCCATCGTCATAGGCCGCCGGACAGTTTGGCGGGTTTTGGAGCTCATGAGATGCTTCTTCGTTCCGCCTTCTGGCTTTCGGTGGGTTTTGCGGTGGTTTCGCCGCACGGCACGGATTTCGGCGCGACCGTTTCGGCCGTGAAGGACCAGGTGCTTGCCGCAGGACTGCAGGCCGGCGAGCAACTCGTGATGAGCCAAATGCTCGGTGGCCCGAAACTCTCTCTTCCCACGACGTCCTCTTCCTCCCCATCAGTCGCCCTTCCCATGCAGGGTTCGCCGACACTGTCGCTCGTGTTCCCCCGACCGCGACCGGCAGCGATGGGCTGAAGCCTGGGGGTCGCGTCACTCCCCCGACGCACTCCGTCGACCCTCCGGCACTGCCGCGGATGCCCCTGCCTGGCATCCGCGGTTTCCTTTGTGCGGTTGCTGCCGGGCTGGTTCGGACCGCGGGGGTCGCCTAAATAGCGGTATGGCTCACCCCGCTGCCTTCAATGAGATTGCCGACAACCTGGCCTACCTCGACGACTGGGAGGATCGCTATCGCTACATCATCGAACTCGGCCAAGCCCTCCCGCCACTTGCCGAAACCGAGAAGAACGCTGCGACCAAGGTGAGCGGCTGCGTGTCGCAGGTCTGGCTTGTCAGCGAACGAGATGGTGACCGCCTCACCTATCGCGGCGAATCCGATGCAGCCATCGTTCGTGGACTCGCCGCCATCCTGATTGCGCTTTACTCGGGCCGTTCGGCAGCCGAGATCGCCGGCACCGATGCGATCGCAATATTCGACGATCTCGGGCTTCGCGAGCATCTGTCGACGCAGCGCTCGAATGGCCTCGCGTCGATGGTCAACCGAATCCGGTCGGAAGCCCGAGCAATCACCGGCTGAGGGTCAGCCGAACTGCGTCGGGCGAGCGCCCTGCTCCATCCAGCGCCGCGACCTGTGTGTCGGGGCGCCAACGGCAAATGGTCCGAGGCCGTAGTGCTGGGCGACCTGCTCGAGGCCGATGCGCAGAACAAGCTTGGCGCTGCGGCGAGGCCAGCCGCGTTCGCGCTCCACTTCCTGCAGGCCCTTAAGCCAACCGCACACATCGAGGACGACACCGGCGCATTCCGCAGGCAGGGCGTCGTGGATACGATCCAACTCCTTGCGAGCATCGGCGGCGAGGTCGGAGATGTCGTTCGGCGCCCGCGCGCCCGATCCGACCATCCGGTCGGCCGAGTATGTCATCGTCAATCTGGGCTGCAGTCCGGCGCGCTCCACCAGTCGCCGCACGCGCTCGCCGGCCTCCACATGGTGCCGGTCGAGAAAGGCTTCGGCGCCACCCGTGGCGGCGCCCAGGCGCGCCAGCGGGCTCTCCGCCAGGTTGACGAGCACGCCTTCGCGTGAGGTGGTATCGGTGCGATGCTGGGCGGCAAGATTGTCGGCGTCGAGCATGGCGCGTCGCAGCCAGGCGCGGGTGTCGCGGTTGGCCGTGCATTCGCGGTCGTTGCCGGCAATCGCGCCGGCACTGATCAAGGCA
>JBDTVO010000100.1:0-9052 GCA_040007135.1 Devosia sp.
GGATGATGGCTTCTCCCCAACAATGACTGCGTGAACAGGCCGTTGTCAGCAGGACGGCTGCGGCGACGGATTGACCTCCGCCTGGGTCACCGAGCAGCACGAACCCGTCGGCGTGATCGCGTTGATCTGGTTGCAGGTGAATTCCGAGGACGTCCCGCTGGTGCCGCTGACCACAAAATCGTGGCCGGGGCCACACAGCCTGGCGTGCTCGGCAGGATTGTCGAGCATCAGCTTGAGGCATTGGGCAAAGCCGGGCTTGGCCGGGGGCGTGTCGTCCCCGAGTGCCGTGAACGTGGCACCCACCCCGAACATGAGGACAGAGGCGACGCCGAGCGCGACGGTCATGCGGGACATTGAACTCTCCGGGGTTTGCTGCGGGGCGCAGAGTGGCCCGATTCGCGCTCCGGCCGCCAGCGGGCCCTAGGCCCGGGCCCAACCGTCGCGCATCAGCGTGAAACCCTTGCGGTACACGTCGTTGATGTCATCGAAGATCGGCCGCCAGATCTTTGTCGCTGCTGCGAGATCCGGCAGCGGCGAGCCGAACGCCTCGATCGTCAGCCAGTCGTCGTAGCCGGCCTTCTTCAGCTCGTCGAACACCGGCTGGAAGGCAATATGGCCGGCCCCCGGAACACCGCGGTTGTTCTCGGTGATGTGGACATGCTTGATCCACTTGATGGTCGGGGCGATCAACGCCGGGACGTTGTTCTCCTCGATGTTGGTGTGAAACGTGTCGAACAGATAGCCGTAGTTCGGCTCATCCACCGCTTCGCACAGGGTCACAGCCTGCGCTACGGTGTTGAGGAAATAGCACTCGAAGCGGTTGAGCGGCTCTACGGCGAGCGACACGCCCATCGTGGCGGCGTACTGCGCCGCCCGCTTGTGCACCTCGGCGCAGCGCTTGACCTCGTCGGCGGTCGGCCCACGACCCGAGAATTCGCCGAGCGGGTGATAGAACGGGCCGGCGAACACGTCGCCGCCCAGTGCCGCCGTGCAATCGGCGACCCACTTGAGATGATCGAGGGCGCCCTGCCGCTGCGCTGCGTCGGGCGAAATCGCGCTGCCACCCGCCATGACGCAGATGCCCGTGGTCGCGAGCCCCGCATCCTTGAGGCGCCGGCCGAGCGCCTCGTCGTCGGCGACCTTGCCCTCGAACAGCGGGATCTCGACGCCGTCGTAGCCGGTCTCTTTCAGTGCCTCGATGATCGGCCAGTGCGCGTCGCTGACGAACGTCGTCCACAGCAGCAGATCGAACCCAAGCCTCACAGCTTGACCCACTTGCCGGATTTGCCGGACGCGAGGATCGCGTCGCACACGCGGTTGGTTTCGAGTGCCTCGCGGAAGGTTGGCGATGCCGCCTTCTTCTTGCCGAGGCTCTGCAGGAAATCGGCAACCTGGTGCGTGAAACTCTCGCCAAAGCCGATACCGAGGCCCGGCACCCACCATTTGCCCAGATACGGGTGGTCGCCGTCGGTGATGTGGATCGAGCTCCAGCCGCGCAGCGGCCCCTCGACCCGATGGTCGAACCAGCCGACGCGGTTGAGGTCGTGCAGGTCCCAGGCGAACGAGCCGTGCTCGCCGTTGATCTCGAGGGTGTAGAGCGCCTTGTGTCCGCGGGCGTAGCGCGTGGATTCGAAGGTGCCGAGCGAGCCGTTGGCGAAGCGGGTCAGCACTGCCGACGCATCGTCGATGCCGACAGCCTGCATCTTGCCGGTGTCGGCGTGCTTGCGCTCCTTGACGAACGTCTCGGTCATCGCCGTCAGCGAGGAAATGCCGCCGTTGATCCACATCGCAGTATCAATGCAGTGGGCGAGAAGGTCGCCGGTGACGCCGGAGCCGGCGGCGTCGACGTCGAGGCGCCAGGTGCCGGCGCCGCCCTGCGGCACGTCCGGATTGATCGTCCAGTCCTGCAGGAACTTGGCGCGGTAGTGGTAAACCTTGCCGATCTTGCCCTTGTCGACCATCTGCTTGATGAAGGTCACGGCCGGCACGCGGCGGTAGTTGTACCAGACCATATTGGGGACGCCGGCCTTTTCGACCGCGTCCACCATCGGCTTGCCTTCCTTGGCGGTGCGCGCCAGCGGCTTTTCCGTCAGCACCATCTTGCCGGCCCGGGCGGCGGCGATGGCGATCGGCGCGTGCAGGTCGTTTGGCACGCAGATGTCGATGGCGTCGATATCCTTGGCCTCGATCAGCTTCTGCCAGTCGTTCTCGACCCGCTCATAGCCCCATTGATCGGCAAAGGCCTTGGCCTTGTCGATGGACCGCGCCGCAACTGCCTTCAGCACCGGACGATAGCCGGTGTCGAAGAAATTGGCCGCGTTGGCCCAGGCGTTGGAGTGGGCCTTGGCCATGAAGCCATAGCCCACCATGCCGACGTTGAGCGTCTTCTGTTTTGCCGCCATGTCTTCCCCCTGAGATCACCAGCGCCCGGGGCCCTGCCCCGGGCCTCGGCGCCGGCCTATTCGGCTGCGACCTTCTGCGCGTCGGATTCGCGCCAGCCGTGGGCGTCCCGCACCTTGATCATGGCCGCAAGAACCTTGTTCCAGGTCTCCTGCTTCTCCATCACCGAATTGGGGAACATGCAGCCGTCCCAGCTGATGTGCCGCATCCGCTTGGTGAGGTCACCCTTGTCGTCGCGCAGCCAGTAGCCGGCATGCTTGGTGACATCGAGGCGGCCATTGGGATCGTCGATCTGGCAATGCCGACCGGTCTTTTCGTGCGTTCCCGAACCGAACGTCGTGCCGTCGTTCTGCGCCACGTGGAAATCGTAGGTCCAGGGACGCAGGGCATCGGCGACCTTGTGGTAGGCGGCATCGAGCGCCGCCTTGTCGGACCAGTCGAAATCCTTGGGCAGGATGCGGTCCTGTTCGGCATTGGCGCCGAGCACGAACAGCATCGAGTGCGCCATGTCAGCCTGGTAGCCGACCACGTCGGGCATGCCGACCATTTCGAGCAGCTTCACGTTTTCGCGCCAGGACTGCATGCCGCCCCAGCAGATCTCGCCCTCGGCGACGAGGTACTCGCCGTGGTCCTGCGCAATGCGTCCGGCCTCGCGGAAGGTGTCGGCAATGCGCTTGGTGTTGCCGACCGGGTCCTTGACCCAGTTGGTGACGCTGTCGGCGGAGTCGATCCGCACCCCACCCGTGGGGCGAATGCCGATTTCGCGCATCTGCTGGCCGATGACGCAGGCCTTGCGCACCATGCTGAGGAAGCGCCGGCGTGACTCGTCGTCACCCATGGCCGAACCGCCACCATCGCCGCCCCAGATCGGCGCGACGAACGAGCCGACTTTGAGCCCATAGCCGGCGATGTGGTCGGACATGCGCCGCACTTCGCCCTTGTCGCTGTCGATGGAGAAATGCGGCGACACGACATGAAGATCGATGCCATCGAACTTCTGCCCGTCGACTTCCGCGGCCGCCGTGAGGCGAAGCAGCGTGTCGAGCGGAATGATCGGCTCTGCGCCGGGAGCGCCCTTGCCAACGATACCAGGCCAGGCCGCGTTGTGGAGTTTGGGGTAGTTGTTTGCCGAAGCCATTGTTTCCTCCCGAAAGCTCAGGCTGCCTTGTGGCCGAGGTTCTGGCCAGTCTTGGCGTCAAAAACGAGGACCTTGCCGGGGTTCCAGCCGAAACGGACGGTGTCCTCGACCGCCACCGCGACGCGGGCCGGCACGCCGGCGCGGACCAGATGGTTGGCCGCCCGCAGTGTCAGCACCTTCTCGATGCCGTGGTTTTCGATGTCGTGCACCTTCGCCTCGACCGGGGCGCCGCTTTCGACCTGCACGTCCTCGGGACGGATGCCGAACGTATATTGCCCCTCGCTGACCGATGAGGTCAGCGGCAGCTCGAAACTCTGCGGCGCGACCACGGCCTTGCCGCCCGACGCCCTGCCCTCGAGCAGGTTGATCGCCGGCGAGCCGACGAAGCTGGCGACGAACGTGTTGCGCGGGTTGTTGTAGACCTCGCTGGGGGTGCCGACCTGGATGATGCGGCCATTGTTGAGCACGCCGATCCGGTCGCCCATCGTCATCGCCTCGACCTGGTCGTGGGTGACGAAGATGAAGGTGGCGCCGAGCCGGACCTGCAGGTCCTTCAATTCGCTGCGCAGCGACTCGCGCAGCTTGGCGTCGAGCGCCGAAAGCGGCTCGTCCATCAGAAACACCTGCGGCGAGCGCACGATGGCGCGGCCGATGGAAACGCGCTGCATCTCGCCGCCCGACAGGCGGTCGGTCTTGCGCTCGAGCAGGTGGCCGATGCGCAGCGTCTTGGCGGCATAATCGATGCGGGCCGTGATATCGGCCTCGCTCATCTGCCGCACACGCGAGCGCAGCGGAAAGGCCAGATTGTCGCGCACCGTGAGCCGCGGATAGAGCGAGTATTGCTGCAGGACGAGTGCCGTATCGCGCTCCGCCGGGCCCCATTCGGCCACGTCGCGCTCGTTGATGTAGATGGCGCCGCTGCTGGCCTTCTCGAGTCCGGCGATGAGCCTGAGCGTCGTCGTCTTGCCGGCTCCCGTCGGCCCGAGCAGCACAAAGAATTCGCCGTCGGCAACATCGAGGCTGAAATCGGCGAGCGCCGTGTGGGTGCCGAACTGCTTGCTGATATTTTCTAGTCGAATGCGAGCCATGGTTCAGTCGCCCAGACGGATGTCGAGCGAGACGCCCGAGCTGTTGTCGAAGAAGTGTGCCTGTGACGGGTCGAGCCGCACCCACACCTGGTCGCCCGCCTTGCCGACAAAGCCGGCACTGGTGCGGGCCCGGAGCGTGCGCTCGCCGAGCTTGAGGTCAACGATGTCGAAGCCGCCGAACGGCTGGACGATGTGGGCCTCGGCCGGGCGGTAGCCAAGTTCCTGGCTGCGGCTGACCAGCACGCCTTCAGGACGGATACCGAGCGACAGGTCCTTGCCCGCCTTCTTGCTGTCGAGCATGGCCAGCAACTCACGCGGCAGCTCGAAGCTCTCCTTGTCGATGCTCACCTGAACCTTGTCGCCACTCGAGCTGACCGTGGCCGGCGCGATATTCATCACCGGCGAGCCGATGAACTGCGCGACGAACAGATTGGCCGGGTGGAGATAGACGTCGCTCGGTGTGCCGATCTGCTGCAGGGCGCCCTCGTTCATCACCACGATGCGGTCGGCGAGAGACATCGCCTCCACCTGGTCGTGCGTGACGTAGATCGAGGTGGAGCCGTTCTCGAGATGCAGGCGCTTGAGCTCGACCCGCATCCCCTCGCGCAGTTTGGCGTCGAGCGAGCCGATCGGCTCGTCGAGGAGGATGGCCTTGGGACGGCGGACCAGCGCGCGACCGATGGCGACACGCTGCATGTCGCCGCCCGACAGCGCCGAAGGCCGCCGGTTGAGCAGATGATTGATGCCCAGCGATGTGGCGACGGACTTAACCGTGCGCTCGACATCGTCGCGGCTCTCGCGCACCGCGCGCAGCGGGAACGCGACGTTTTCGAAGACCGTCAGATGCGGGTAGAGAGCGTAGTTCTGGAAGACGAAGGCGATGTCGCGCTCCGAGGCATGGAGGCCCTGGACGGGCTTGCCGTCGATCAGGATGTCGCCGCTATCGATGTCCTCGAGGCCCGCAATGGCGCGCAATGTCGTGGTCTTGCCGCAGCCCGAGGGGCCGAGGAACACCACGAACTCCTTGTCCTTGACCGTCAGGTTGACGTCGCGGATGACGTGCAGCGCGCCGAAATGCTTGTCGACATTGCGCAGTTCGATCTCAGCCATGACCGTGGCCCTCCCGCACCGTCTCGGAGACCGACACCGGCCCGGTGTCGTCCTCGTCGATGCGCTGCACCGGCGGCGGAATGTGCACGGAGACGTTGAAGGCAATGAGCCCGATCAGCATGATCAGCACACTCCAGCCATGCAGAAAAGCCACCCACGGCTGGCAGAGGAACAGGATGCCGGCCACCATGAAAGTGATGGCGCCGCGCTCCAGGAAGCGCTGGTTGAACTCGCGAAGATTCATTTGCGGATCGCCCCGAAGCTCATGCCGCGCAGCAGATGGTTGCGCAGGAGGAAGGTGAAGATGGCGACCGGCAAGAGGAACAGCACGGCGCCCGACGCGATCACCGTCCAGTCCTGCAGACCCGTGCCGACCTGGCTCGGAATGAACGGCGGAGCCGTCTGCGCGCGCCGGTTGGTGAGGATCAGCGCGAAGGCATACTCGTTCCACGCGGTGATGAAGCAGAACACCGCGGTGGCGGCGATGCCCGTCAGCGCCTCCGGGAGCACGATCTTCCAGAACGCCTGCATACGGGTGTAGCCGTCGACCAGCGCCGCCTCCTCGTACTCCTTCGGGATTTCGTCGATGAAGCCCTTCATCAGCCACACCGCAAAGCTGACGTTGAAGGCGGTGTAGAGAATGATGAGGCCCAGATGCGTGTCGTTGAGGCCGACCGCCCGGTACATCAGGAACATCGGGATGGCGATGACGATGGGCGGCAGCATGCGGGTGGAGAGGATGAAGAACAGCAGGTCCGCCTCACCCTTCACCCTGAACCGAGAGAAGCCGTAGGCCGTAATGGTGCCCATCGACACCGCGAGGATCGTCGAGGTGATGGCGACGATCAGCGAATTGATGAAGCGTTCCGGATAGGCCGAGTAGACGATGTCGCCGTTGCCGTCGCGAGCCAGGCGCTCACCGCCGTCGAGCACCAGTTTCTCCCACCAGGGCGCCGCCTCATACGTCGCGGGGTCCACCGGCGTGGTCAACTGGGCGCGCTTGGTGAACAGCTTCACGAACGGCGTGATCTGCGGCTGGAAGACGACAGACGGCGGGATCGATGTCGCCAGCAGCAGCGGCTTGAAGGCCGTCGCCGTGATCCAGTAGATCGGCGACAGGAAGATCAGCGTGATCACCACCACTACGGCGATGGCGAGACGGTTGCCGAGGCGCCCGGCACGCGTTGAAACGACAGCCATCTCAGCGCTCCTTCGCCTTGTTGAGGTATTTGACGTAGATGTTGGTGATGCACAGCACCATGATCAGGATGATGTAGGCCATCGCCGACGCCGGGCCCGTCCGCCATTGCTGGAACGCCATCTTGTAGAGACGCGAGGAGATCAGCTCGGCGGTCGGCTGGCCGGTCATCACGAAGGCGACGTCGAACGTCTTGAAAGCCTCCATGGTACGGAAAATAACGGCGATCAACAGGATCGGCGCGACCAGCGGCAGGGTCACGCGGAAGAAGGTGTAGAGCCTGCCGGCACGGTCGATCGAAGCGGCTTCGTAGAGATGCTTGGGCACGGCCGAAAGGCCCGCCAGCGACAGCAACATCACGAACGGCGACCACATCCAGATGTCGGTGATCGCGACCGCATAGAGCGCCAGGTTGGAATCGGTGAGCCACGCAATGGGCCCCAGTCCGAGCAGGTAGTTGAGGATGCCCCAGGAGGGGTCGTAGATGAGCTTCCAGAACAGGCCCACCACCACCGGCGACAGCATCATCGGCAACATCAGCAGGGTGGTCAGCAGCCCCTTGCCGGGGATCGGCCGATTGAGCAGCAGCGCCAGGCCAAAGCCGACGATGAACTGGCCCCCGACGGAAACGATCACGTACCACAGGGTGGTCGAGAAGGTGTGCCAGATGACCGGGTCGGCGAGCATGTCGACGTAGTTTTTGACGCCGATGAAATTGACCGGGTTTTTGACGTTCGCCCGAAAGTCGGTGAATGAGTAGTACAGCGAATAGAGCAGCGGGAAGACGTTGAAGATGATCAGGAAACCGACCGTCGGAATGACAAACAGGTTCCGGATGGTCACGTCGCTCCATCCCCGCGTCGCGGCGCGAGACTTCGGATCGAGCGTGGCTATCATTTGCGTCAAGGCTTTGTCCCCCGGCTAGAAAAGTCCCGGGGAGGCATGCCTCCCCGGGTGGTCGTTCATGACAGGCTTACTTGGCGTCGAGGCCGGCGCCCTGGAGCGTGGCGACCCACTGAGCCGACAGTCCGTCCAGCGTCTCCTGAGCGGTGCCCTTATCGTTCACCACGTAGTTGTAGAAGCTGTCGGCGGCCGCCGTCAGCATCTCGTAGTACTGCGGCAGTGCCCAGAAGTCCTTCACCTTGAACATGGTCTGGTAGAAGGCTTCGTTGTACGGCGTCGCGGCACGGAACTCCGGGCTCGCGAGCAGCGTGGCGTCACAGGCGTAGCCACCAAGCGCGGCCCACTTCTTCTGGGTCTCGGGCTTCGAGAACCACTCGACGAACTTCATCGCTTCGTCTTTGTTCTTGCTGTAGCTGATCACCGACAGTCCCTGGCCGCCGAGAGCGGCGAAGTCGTCGCCGCTCGGACCCTTGGGATTGGCGAAGAAGCCCATCTCCTTGGCGTGCGGGTTGGTCGCTTCGTTGATGAGCGAGGGGAAGAACGCGAAGAAGTTCATACCCATTGCAGCCTGGCCCTGCGCCATCGCCGTGTTGACTTCGGCGAAGAACGCATTGCCCCAACCCGGCGGGTTGTAGCTGAACAGCTTCTTGTAGTCCTCGAGCGCCTTGACCGATTTGGCCGAGTTGAGTTCGCCAGTGACCTTGAAGTTCGGATAGTCGCCGAACGAGCCGCCGTAAGCGAAGACCGAGTTTTCGACGCCCATCACGATACCGTCGCCGGAATTCTGCGAGTAGATGGCGGCGCCGTAGCGGTTCTCGGACGGCCGGTTGAAGAACTCGGCGATGTCGAGCAGCTGCTGCCAGGTCGTCGGCACGGCGAGATCGTAGCCGTACTTGGCCTTGAAGTTCGCCATTTCCTTGGGATCTTCGAACCAGTCCTTGCGGTAAGCCCAGCCGAGAGCGTCGCCCTCGAGCGGAACGGCCCAGTAGTGACCCGAGCCACCCGGATATTCCGAGTAGTACTTCATGGTCGCAGGAGCCATCGAGTGAGTGAGATCATGCTCCTTCACGAAGTCGGTCAGTTCGACATAGTGGCCACCCGTCGAGGCAGCACCGAGGAACTGGCTGTCGCCAACGACCATGTCGTAGGCCGAGCCACCGGCATTGAGCTCGGTGAACAGCTTGGTCTGGAAGTCCGGCCACGGAACCGTCTCGA
>JBDTVO010000101.1:0-8988 GCA_040007135.1 Devosia sp.
GAGCTGGCTGAAGCCGTAAGTCTCGATGGCGGCCTCGGTGGTGAGTGTGCCGCTCGCCGAATAGATGCGACGCTCGGGGGTGAGTACCCGCTCGGCATTTCCAGAACTTGAGACAGCGAACGTCGCCGCCTCCGCGGTGTAGTTGTCGACAGCGACTGTTTTGACGCCATCGAAGCGCAGCGTGTAGTCGCCGAGCGTCTTGCTGGTCCCCGGCTGCATGGTTGTCACCAGCTCGAGCTGCCAGGCGCTGGCGCAGACGATGCCGACGACGCTGACACCCAGTCCGAAATGCGCCAGCGCAGTGGAGAACCCGGTGCGCGGCAGGCCGGCGAGCCGCCGCCAGCTGGTCGGCAGCGGCACGCGACCGACGCCGGCACGGTCGACCAGTTCGGAGACGGCGCCGAACGCGACCCAGAAGCCGAGGAGGAGGCCAAGCGGGGCCAGCGACACGGCCCGGCCGCTGAGGGCATAGATGAGGATGGTGACGAAGATCGCGGCACCCGCCGCCCACATCAGGCGCTGCGCGGCAGCGATGAAGTCGCCGCGCTTCCACGCCAGGAAGGGGCCAAACGGCAGGACGACGAGCAGCGGCGCCATGATTGCGCCAAACGTCAGGTTGAAGAACGGCGCTCCAACCGAGATGGTCTTGCCGGTCAGAGCCTCGAGCAGCAGCGGATAGAGCGTGCCGACGAGCACGGCGACGGCCGAGGTGGCGAGGAAGAGGTTGTTGAGAATGAGTGCGCCCTCGCGGCTGATCGGGGCGAACAGGCCCCCGGCCCTCAGCGCTGCTGCGCGAAAGGCAAACAGCGCGAAAGCGCCGCCGATGAAGACAGCGAGCAGGGCAAGGATGACGAGGCCGCGGGTCGGATCGGAGGCGAACGTGTGGACCGAGGTCAGCACACCCGAGCGCACCATGAAGGTGCCGAGGAGGCTCAATGAGAAGGTGATGATGGACAGAAAGACCGTCCAGATCTTGAGCGCGCTGCGCTTTTCCATCACCAGCGCCGAGTGCAGCAGCGCGGTGCCGGCGAGCCACGGCATGAAGCTCGCATTCTCGACAGGGTCCCAGAACCACCAGCCGCCCCAGCCGAGTTCGTAGTAGGCCCAGTACGATCCCATGGCAATGCCGAGGGTGAGGAAACACCAGCTCAGCACAGCCCACGGCCGCACCCAGCGCGCCCACGCGGCATCGATGCGGCCCGAGATCAGCGCCGCGAGCGCGAAACTGAAGCAGACCGAGAAGCCGACATAGCCTGCGTAGAGAAGCGGCGGATGGATCGCGAGGCCGATGTCCTGGAGGATCGGATTGAGCTCACGACCCTCGAGCGGCGGCGGGCTCAGCCGCAGGAAGGGGTTTGAAGTGAACAGCGTGAAGCCCGAGAACGCCGCCGCAAGCAGGCTCTGCATGGCGAGCACGAGCGTCATCAGTTCGCGCGGCAGGTTGCGGCCGAGCATGGCAACCGCCGCGCCCATCAGCACGAGGATGAGCACCCACAGAACCATCGAGCCTTCGTGGTTGCCCCAGACGCTGGTGATCTTGAACAGCAGCGGTTGCAGCGAATGCGAGTGCTCGAAGGCCAGCGCCAGCGAGAAATCGGAGGTGACGAAGGCCTGGATGAGCGCGGCGAACGCCGCGGCGACGAGCAGCAGCTGCAGCACAGCCGCCTGCCGCAGCATCATCGTCAACCGCTCGCTGCGGCGCCAGAATGCAAGGCCGGCAACAGCCGAGACCGTGGCCACGGCGAAGGCGAGGATCAGGGCGAAATGGCCAAGTTCGATCGCCATCAGCCGCCGGCCTCGCCGCGCTGCCACTCGCCCTTGGCCTTGAGGGCTTCGACGACTTCCCGCGGCATGTAGTTCTCGTCGTGCTTGGCGAGCACGTTGGTGGCGGCAAAGCTGCCGTCGGCGCCCATGGCGCCTTCGATGACGACGCCCTGTCCCTCGCGAAAGAGGTCGGGTAGAATTCCGGTATAGTGAGCTGTGAGCTCGCTGGCGCCGTCGGTGACAACGAAGGCATTCTGGTCGCCGCTGCGGGTCCAGGTGCCGGTCTTGACCAAGCCACCGAGGCGGACTGGGACGCCGGCTGCGACGTGCTTCTGTGCGATCTCGGTGGGCGAGTAGAAGAAGACGATCTGATCGCGCAACGCCAAGAGGATCAGTCCCAAGGCGACGGCGAGAACAACCCCGAGGCCGGCGATGGCGGCGAGGCGGCGCTGCTTGCGGGTCATTTGAGCACCAGTCCGCTGCTGCCGGCGAGCGCATCGAGGTCGGCGCGGGCAGCCGCGTCGGGATAGGCGGCGCGGGCGGCGTCGTAGGCCGTTTGTGCGTCTGCCGTCCGGCCCTGCACGAGACGCGAGCGCACCAGCTGCGTCCATTCCTCGAGGGAGCCGCCGAACGCGCCAAGGCGCGCCGCAAGGCCGTCGACGATGGCGGCGATCTGCGCCGCGTCGACAGCCGGCGCTGGGGTCGTACCGGCCACGCCGCCCCGCTGCGCGGTCGCGAGGCCGCTCCGTGCAGCATCGAGCCAGGTTTCGTTTCCCTTGGCGAGGGCGATGAGGGCGGTCCAGTCGACAATGGCGGCGCTGTAGTCCCCTGCCCTCATCTCCTCCGCCGCGACGTAGAAGCGCGAGCGAACATAAGTTGCGTCGAGTGCGATTGCCTTGCGGAAAAGCTCCAGTGGCTCGCCCGAAGCGTTGCCGCCGTTGGCCAGCGTCAGCGCCTCGCCGAGGCTGGTCAGCGTGTCGGCAGTGGGCAGCGTCAGGGCGATGACATGTCGCAGCGCACTCGCCGCATCGGTGTAGCGGCCGAGGCGCACGTAAATTGGCGCAATCAGCTGCCAGCCCCGAACGTCGCTCGGGTTGTCGGTCAGCCGCGCTTCGACGCGCTTGATGGCCGTCTCGAGATTCGCGCCGGCCGCGAGTTCGGCGGACCGTTCCGCCAGAGGCGCCGCAGGCATCTCCGGGTGACCGAGATAGGCATAGGCGCCGAGCGCGATTGCCGCCACCAGAGCGACCGGTACCCAGAGGTATCGACGACCCGTGCCGGCAGGCGCCGCACTTGCGGCGCTTTCGTTGCGGAGGATTTCCCGGGCCAATTCGCCGCGAGCGGCCACGGCCTCGGCGTCCGCGAGGCGGCCGGCCACAACATCGCCGTCGATCTCGCTAAGCTGGGCGCGAAAGTGGGCGGACGCGGCGACCTCGGCCGTCGCGCCTGCGTTGACCGTCGGCGCGGCGCCCGCATAGTAAAGCGTGGCGCACGCCAGAGCGGTCAGAATCAGGGCAAGCAACCAGATGGTCATGGCCTCAGCGGTGCGTCGGAAAATGCCGGCCGCGGCATGTATAGAGACATTCGGGCGAAATATGCAGCAGCGTGCCTTGCGGCGGACGGCGCCGATTGCCGCAGCCAATGGCTGAACCCAGATTCGACGTCGCCATTGTCGGCTCTGGCCCGCTCAGCCTGCTGCTGGCGGCCGAGCTGGTGCGTATTCACGGCAAGCGGGTCGCCCGGATCGGCAACGTTCCGTCCCTGCAGCGGCTGCCGCGACAGGTCTCGATCTGCCTGCCGCTGGCGACGCGGCCGTCGACCTGGCGCCTGGTCGATACCGGCCTCGCCGAGGCCCGCGAGGTGCTCCCCGGGGACGGGTCCGAGCCGCTTCTCGCGGCAACGGAGGTGCTGGTCACCGCCGATCTCGCCGCCAGCCGGACCGGGCTGGATCACATGGCACATATGGCGTTGGGGCACGGTCTCAAGGCGCGGGCGCGCGACACCGGCTGGCTGTTCTCGCGGGTTCCCGTGCTGCGCGACCAGGCCCTCTACGAGGCGCATGGGATGGCGGGGGCCGCGAGCGCCGTCACCTATCCCGCGACCGATGTGAGGCTGGAGATTGCCGATGGCAGCGCGACCCTCTCGGCGGGCGACACGCAGATCGACGCAGGGCTCATCGTGCTCGTCGACGACGCCGCGCTGATCGAGTTGCTGCCGACCGAGCTGTGGCCAGAGCCACTACGCCTGCAATCGATCACCTCGACCCTCACGGCGCCGACGAGCCCGATTGCGGCCCCCGTGGTGCATGCCTTCGACCGCGGCGTGACTCTGGTGCGTCGTGACGGCAACGCCGTGCTGGCGATCATCGCCGGTGACGCCGACCTCGAGACCCGCCTCGGATCGATGTTTGCTGGACCGTTCCCGATCCGGCGCATGGCAACCAGCCGCTCGCACCGCGTCGCCTCGCTCGATGGGGCGCCGGTGGTCGGGCCGCTGGCTGCAGGCCGCATCTTCATCGCGGCGGGACTTGGGTCCGCCGCGCCGTTTTTCGGCGGACCGCTGGCGCGCGCGATCACGGGCACTAGCGGCGATGCCGAAACCGCGTGGTTCACTGCGCACGCGCCGGGCAGCGACCGAACCCAGGTCGCCGAGCTTTCGACACGGGTGCTGACATGAGCGGTCACCGGCTTCCTGCAGATGCGCCGCGCGGATTCGGCGGGATCGAACTCGACCGCAGCAAATCGCTGAGCTTTACGCTCGACGGGCGTCGCATTGCGGGCTTTGCCGGCGACACGCTGCTGTCGGCGATGCTCGCAAACAGCATCGACACGCTGGGGCGGCTCGGCGAGGCCCCGATCGGCCTCGGCGAGCGATTGCTGCCGCCGGTGGCCACCAAGGACGGCCGGCTGCTGCCGCTGGAGCGGACGCCGCTGATCGAGGGATTGGAGCTCACAGCGCAGGGCCGGCGCGCCGGGCCCCGTTTCCGGCAGCAGAGTTCGCTGCGGCTCGCCGTGGCGCAGCTCAAGACCGTGCCGATGGCTGCCACCGCCGATGTGACACTCACGGCCGACCTGGTGATCGTCGGCGGCGGCGTCGCGGGGTTGGCGGCGGCCGCAGCGGCGACGAAGGCGGGCCGCAGCGTGGTCCTCGTCGAGCGCCGTCCGTGGCTGGGTGGCGACGCACGCTACTACGGTCCCGTCGGCGAAGCGGCGAGCCCGGAGATCGTGGTCGACGACCTGCTCAAGGCAATCGACGGCTTCACCGTGTTGACGCGCACCGAGGCGTTCGACATTCGCGGCTCGACCATTGTTGCGCATCAGGTGGAAGCGCCAGCGGGTGAGCTTCCGCGCGGCCGGATCGTCGCGGTCACCGGCGAGCGCCTGCTGCTCGCGACGGGGTCCAACCAGCGCCTGCCGGTATTTTCAGGAAATCGTCTGCCGGGCGTGCGCAGCACCATCGAGGCCTATCACCTCGCCAAGCGCTACGGCGTGAGCGGTGGCGCCAGCGCCGTCGTCTCGACGCCGAGCAATTACGGCTACCGGCTGGCGCTGCGGCTTCACGAAGCGGGCGTCGCCATCCGGCGCATCGTCGACACGCGGGTCGGCGCGCAATCCCGGTTCATCGATTTCGCCAAGGCGAGCGGGCTAAGCCTGGGCTCAGGACAGGTGCCGCTATCGGCCACCCTGGGCAGGAGCGGACTGAGCGCGGCATTCGTCAACGAAGGCTCGACGCGCGCCGCAGCGACCCTCGAGGCGACGCAGCTCATCGTCTCGGGGGCATCGCAGCCGGAACTGTCGCTGTGGATGCTGGCCGGTGGCGGGGCGAGCTGGAGCGGCGGCCGGCTGGTCGCGACGGGGCACCTGCCGCACGTCGGGCTGGCCGGCGCGGTCGCGGGTTTTGCAACGCTCGAGGCGTGCCGCGACAGCGGACGCGTCGCGTATGACGTGCTGTTCGGGGCCGAGCCCACTACGGTCGCGGACACGCAGATCGACCCGGCGTTCGAGACCCCCGACGCGGCGACGCCGGTCGCACCACGCGCCGACGGAGCGGCGTTCCTCGATGCCGGCACGAGCCTGCTGCTGCGGCCGGTCGCGGGGGCGCGAAGCCTCCCCACCGGCCATGCCCTGTCGATTGGCGACGTGGCCGCGGCCGTCGACCTTGGGCTGATTGCGCCGGGCGATGCGGGGGCGGTTGCGGGCGAACGCGGTGCGCCGGGCCGCGACATCGTCGCGACGGCATGGCGGCCGGCCGAACCGGAGGCCGGCGCGCCCTCCCCCTATCTCGAAGGCCGCTTTGGGGCGCGGCCGACCCGCGTGCACCTCATCGTCGATGGGCGGCGGGTGTTCGAGCCTGGTGCGCTGGTCTACGCCAATACCGGGCGCGGCGATCCGGGCAATGCCGTTGGCGTCATCGTCGACGCAGCGACGCCCGGCGGTACCGCGCTCATCGATGCTGCCGTGCTCGAAACGATGGACCGGTTCGTCGTGGCGATGACGGCAGGGCCGTCGCCGGCGCGCATCAAGCCGAGTTGAGCCGGCGTTCGGCCGTGGCTTTGGCCCGGCGCAGGGTGTCGGCATAGTCGAGGCCGAAGCGCAGCTCGGCCATCTTCAGGGCCGCGTCGAGCCGCTTCGACGAGACCTGATCAGACGGGTCCTGGCGGATCTGCTCGAACATGCGGTCGATGTGGATTTCGAGCGCCTGCCCGGTGTGCGACCAGACCTGGTCGAACAGCGCATTGAGGGCCAGCGAGTCGCGCGCGTCGCGCACAGCGGCGAGGACATACATGCCGTTGAGCGCCGACAGCACCATATCGGGGTCGAGACGATCGACGCCGTCGCGACGCCGCAGCGCCTTGTTGAGGTCGGGGGCAACGTCGCGCAAGCGGGGCTCCAGTCGCGCCGATACCGATTTGGTGAGGCCCGCGGCGATCCCCGACCAGCGGCTGCCACGGTTCAGCTCGACATAGCCGGTGACCGATCGCATCAGCCGATGAAAGCGGTCAACGGCCCGGCACAAGAGGTCCACGTCGCCGAACACCCCCAGCGGATTGAGCACGGCAATCTGCCCTTGGGCGTGGGCAAACATTGCCTCGACGATGACACCCGTCCCGGCCCGCTGCAGCACCGCCTCTTCGGCGCTGCCGGCAAGGCGGATAGCGGCGGTGATCATACGGCTAGGGTTCGAGACCTGCCCGACGGCGGCGTGCAGCAGCAGCGCGGCGACGCTTCGGTCGTTGAACGGCATCGACTGCAGCGCAAGCGCCAGTTGCGATTCGTCGGCCATGGCATTGGCGGAACGGCCGAATTCCTGGGCTTGGTCGATACGATCGCGGAACTTCAGCGCGCTGACCACGACAGGCAGGCGTTCCATCGCCTCTTCGCTGCCGAGCTGCGTTCTGAGGCGGCGCGCGCTCTCAGGCGTGGCTGCGGCAATCTCGAGGTGCTTGCTGGCGCGTGCGACCAGCTCGGGGGTGAGTGCGAGCACTGCCTCGACGTGGGCCGGCTCGGTTTCGGTCACGCCGGGATCGATGAGGTCGCCGGCGACGTCGCGCAGCATCCAGGTCCAGGCGGCTGCCGCCTGCTCACGGCCGATCGAGCCATCGAAGACAAAAGCGCCGGGGCCATCGACAAGCACGGCGTCGATCAGCCCCAGGAACGGGCGGCTTGCCGGTTTCCTCGAGCTTGTCGGGGCAAGCGCGGCAGTCTGGGCAGTCGGTGGGGACATTGGCGACCGGAACGGGGGTTTGAGCCCCGATCCTAGCCGCAAGCAGGTAAAGAATGGTTAGCCGGAGCTTAGCTGGTCTTGGTTGCCGTCACCGACCAATGGCCGTCGGTCTCGCGGCAGGCGGTGCCCTTCTTGACGAAGCTCTGGCCGCCGATGATCACCGTATTGGTGAAGTCACGGCAGTCGATCAGGTTCACCCGTACATAGGGGCCGACCGTGACCGAGCCCGTCTGGCCGCCATCACCGGCCCAGTTGCGCGGGGCACCCACCCGGCCGAACTGCAGGGCGTTGAACTGTGCACCCGCCACTTCGGCTTTCGACCTGCTTGAGAGTTGCCCGTAGGCCGAAGCATCGACGAAGGTGGCGGCATCGGTCAGGGAGGCAGCGGCCGCCTGCGTCTGCGCCGGTGCCTGCAGCACCACCGGATCGGCGGGAACCGCCGTGTCGGTCGGCAACAGCCCGGGAGTGAAGGAGGGAGCGGTGGCGCAGCCCGCGAGGGCGAGGGCCGGAACAAGCAAGAGAGCGCGGAAGAGCTTCGGCATTGTGGTCCTGACGATGTCGACGGGGCGACCTCAGCCGCAAAACTGAGGCGGAGTTAAGTCAGCTCCGGACCAGGCCCCCCATCTTGGCCGCGGGTAGCCGCAGCTCGGCAAGGAGGCCTCCCAGAACCGAGCGCTTCAAATGCAAGCTGCCGCCATAAACGTCAACCAGTTCCTTGACGATATCGAGCCCCAGCCCGCTGCCCGGTGTCTTTTCGTCGAGACGGACGCCGCGACGCAACACTTTGGCGCCCTCGTCTTCGGTCAGGCCCGGCCCATCGTCCTCGACTCGGATCAACAGATTCGCGCCGGTCGGGATGCGTTCGGAGACCATGGTCACGGCCACCTTGCCGCTGCTCCACTTGCAGGCGTTGTCGAGGAGGTTGCCGAGGATTTCCTCGAGGTCGCTCTCGTCGCCGCGAAACCACGGCAGCGAGGCATCGGGCCGCTTGAAGGCGATGGTCACCTGCTGGTTGAGCTTTTCCATCACGCGAACAAGCCGCAGCATGACGATGGTGGCGTCCGCCTTCTTACCGACGACGGCGGTGCGCGCCGCGATCTGGGCGCGGTCGAGATAGGTGGTCACCAGACCCGACATCTTGTCGATCTCGGTGGCGATCACCTTGCTCAGCGGGCTGTCCTTGGCGGCCGACGCCTCGTTGCGCAGCACGGCCAGCGGCGTCTTGAGACCATGGGCGAGATTGCCGACCTGGTTGCGGGCCCGCTCGATGATCTGGGTGTTGGAGCGCAGCAGTTCGTTGATTTCCTCGGCGAGCGGCGCGATCTCGCGCGGATAGGTGCCGCCGATGGTCTCGGCCTCGCCGGCCCGCACCTGTTCGATGGCGCTGCCGAGCCGGCCGATCGGGCGCAGTGCGAGCCGCGCGACGATCGCCGACATCGCCGCCAGCGCGGCGCCCACCGCGCCGAGCACGATCAGCGTCTGGCCGCGGAATTCCTCGGC
>JBDTVO010000102.1:0-8952 GCA_040007135.1 Devosia sp.
CCATCGGGTGCAGGCGATACATGAAGGCTTCGCCAAGGAACGTGCCGGCCTTGGCTGCGGCGTTGAACATAGCGTCGGCTTCGAACGCGGTCAGCGACATCGGCTTTTCGCACAGCACATGCTTGCCGGCCTCAGCGGCACGGATGGCCCACCGAGCATGGGTGGGGTGCGGCGTTGCGATATAGATCGCATCGACGCCGGGGTCGGCGAGCATCGCCTCGTAGCCGTCGAGAATGCGGGCGCCCGGAAACTGTGCCGGCAGGTCGGGTTTACCCGGATCGCGCGAGGCGATGGCGACCAGTTCCCCGGTGCGCGACGCCTTGAGTCCGTCGCGAAAATCGCGGGCGATGGCCCCCGGCCCCAGAATGCCCCACCTCAGTCTGCCGGTCGTCGCCACGTGTCCTCCTCGCGCACTGTTGCGCGCATGCCTTACGCTCCTCAATACCCAACCGCCTTGAATTGCAAAAGCCGGCCGTTGTAACCAACGGGGCGCAGGGGGACACAATGTTCGTTGTGGGTGGAGAAAGCCTGGTCGACCTTAAAACCGACCGGGCGCGGGACAGTGGCGTCGTCACCATGCATACCCATCCCGGCGGCTCGCCGATGAATTGCGCCATCGCGCTCAGCCGGCTGGGCGGCCGCACCGGGTTTCTCTGTCCGATCAGCCGCGACGCTTTTGGCGACTACATCCTCGAGCCGCTGCGTGCGGCGGGAGTCGAGGTGTTGCTGAGGGACCGCGTCGCTGCCTACACCACGCTCGCCATCGTTTCCGACGACGGCAAGGGCAACCCGCGCTATGCCTTTTACCGCGAGGCCGACCGCGCCTTTACCCGGGACGGGCTGATTGCGGCGCTGCCGCCACAGGTCGACCTCTTCGAACTCGGCGGCTTCTGCACGATCGAGCCCGACGATCTCGACATCTGGCTCGACGTTGCGCGCGAGGCGAAGCGCCGCGGCGCAACGATCACCACCGACCCGAACCTGAGACCGTCGCTGATCGGTGACCTCGATGCCTATCGCGCCCGCGTCCAGGCTTCGCTCCAGCTCGCCAATCTCATCAAGTTTTCCGAGGAGGATTTGGAGACGCTGGCCCCGGGCCTTTCGATCGAGGCGCAGGTCGCCGATTTCCTCAAGCTGCCCGAGTGCAGTCTGGTTGTGATCACGCTGGGCGCCAACGGCTCGATGGCCTTCAGCCGCAGCGGCCGGGTTAGTGGCCCGATCTATCCGGCCACGCCCGGCGGCGACAACGTGGGGGCCGGCGACACGTTGATGGCGGGCGTCCTGACATGGCTCAGCGACCACGAGGTGCTGGCGCCTGAGCCGATGGGTGCACTGGGCGACGACGCGCTGCGGCAAATGCTGTGGTTCGGTGCCGTTGCCGCGGGGATCAATTGCAGCCGCGTCGGTGCCAATCCGCCGACCCGTCTTGAGGTTGACGCCGTACTCGCCACGCGTCCACGCAGTTAATCCCGGATCGCCAAAATATTGTTCCGTTGCGAGGCTCGGACGCCTCTGCTTTGTTCGCGGCATGCGCTTGCTGGTGTGGCTGGTTTTGGTCGTCGTCATCATCGGCGCCGGGGTTGGCATCTATATGCTCACCCCGGTGCGTGGTTCTGCACGCGACCTGACGCTGGTCGGTGATGTCGAGCGCGGCACCTACCTTATCCGGCTGGGTGGATGCGTCACCTGCCATACCGATCCCAAGGCCAAGGACGCGCCACTCGCCGGCACGCAGAGCGCGGGCCTCACAACGCCGTTCGGGACATTCTATCCGCCCAACATCACCTCGTCGAAATCGGCCGGCATCGGCAACTGGAGCCTTGCGCAATTTGCCGCTGCGTTGAGCGATGGCGAGGGGCCGCAGGGACACCTCTACCCAGCGTTCCCGTTCGACGCCTATACGAAGATGAGCGACCAGGAGGTGGCCGATCTCTACGCGGCGCTCGAGGCGACGCCGGCCAACGACACGCCGTCGCATCCGCACGATGTCGGCTTTCCGTTCAACCAGCGCTTCCTGATGGCGGGGTGGAAGCACCTGTTCTTCCATCCGGGCCGCTACGAGGCCGATGCAACGCACTCGGAGGCCTGGAACCGCGGGCGCTACATCGCGATGGGCCCAGGCCACTGCGCCACCTGCCACAGCCCGCGCAACATACTGGGCGGCATCGCCCCGGGAACGGAGCTCACCGGCAATCCCGACAAGAGCGGGCCCGGCGGCAAGACTCCGTCGCTCATCGCCGCCGATCTGGCCAAGCACGAGTACGATGCCGATAGCTTGGCGCAGACGCTGAGCGATGGCTTCACCCCCGGCTTCGATACGCTCGGCGGGCCGATGGGCGAGGTGGTTGCCGACGAGACCTCGCAGTGGACCGACGAGGACCGCGCCGCTGTGGCGCTCTACCTGACGGGCGGACAATAGGGCTCGCGTTTCCGCTTGCCGCGAGGCAACGGAGCCCCTAACTCAGGCGCAGCCAAGGAGCCTCCACATGCAGGACGCCGCTGCCCTGAGGTCGATGCTGAGCCTCGCGCCGGTCATCCCGGTGATTATCCTCGACGATGTCGCGAAAGCCCGGCCGCTGGCCGAGGCGCTGGTCGCCGGCGGGCTGCCGGTGCTCGAGGTGACGCTGCGCACGCCGCATGCGCTGCAGGTGATCGAGGAGATGGCCAAGGTTCCTGGCGCGCGGATCGGCTCGGGCACGGTGCGTTCGCCGCTGCAGATGGGCCATTCGGTCGATGCCGGAGCGACGTTCATGGTGTCGCCGGGAGCGTCACCGCGGCTGCTCGAGGCCGCCGACGATTTCGCCATCCCGCTGCTGCCCGGCATCGGCACGCCGACCGAAGCGATGACAGCGAGCGAGCACGGCTACACCTTCCTCAAGTTCTTCCCGGCGGAGGCCCTCGGCGGCGCGCCGGTGCTGAAGGCCTATGCCTCGCCACTCGCCGATATTCTCTTCTGCCCCACCGGCGGCATCACGCTCGACAAGGCGAAGGGCTATCTGGCGCTGCCCAACGTCATCTGCGTCGGGGGCTCGTGGGTGATGCCGGCCGATGCGATCGAGAGCGGTGATTGGAAACGCATCGAAGGCCTCGCTCGCGAAGCGGCGGCACTGAAGCAGGGCTGAGGCGCATGCCGCGGGCACGCCCCGAGCGCGGCCTCACGCATCTGCGCGTCACCTTCAGCGACGATTTGTACATGGGCCCCGGGAGGGCGGACCTGCTCGAGGGTATCGCCGAGACCGGCTCGATCGCCGCCGCCGGCAAGCGCATGGGCATGAGCTACAAGCGGGCATGGTCGCTGGTGCAGGCGCTGAACGAGGGCTGGGGGTCGCCGCTGGTCGAGACCTCGCGCGGCGGGGCGGCGCAGGGCGGAGCCGGGCTGACAGAGGACGGCGCCTTTGTGCTCGGGCAGTACCGGCAGATGCAGGCTGCCACGCGGGCGGCAATCGCCGACGGGATCGAGACGGTCGGTCGGCGACGCGACAGGTCCCGTCGGAAATAACGCTTGCCGGTCCGCCGGGGCTTTGCGACAACCGATATGGTCTCTTGAACATATCGGGAGTGTTTGATGCGTGTGTTGCGCCGTTCTGTCCTTGGGCTTCTGGCTGCGATGGGACTTGCCGCTCCGTGGGCGACCGCTGCCGTTGCGAGCGACGTCAACGCGGCGGTTGCCGCCAACTTCACCAAGGTCGCCACCGACATCGCCGCCGCGTTCGAGGCGGCGACGGGCAACCACGTCAATCTGAGCTTTGGCGCCACCGGGGCGCTCTACATCCAGACCAGCCAGGGCGGACCGTTCGATGTGTTCCTCAGCGCCGACGACAAGCGGACCAAGACCGCCATCAAGGACGGCTTCGGGGTTGATGGCACCGACTTCACCTATGCCGTGGGCAAAGTCGTCCTCTATTCGCCGACGCTCGACCTGACGGACGGCGCCGCGGTGCTGAAGGCCAACGGCTTCCAGCACATCGGGATCGCCGACCCCAAGACGGCGCCGTACGGTGCGGCGGCCATGGCGGTGCTCGACAGGCTCGGACTAACGGGTGCGGTGTCGCCCAAAATTGTCACCGGCGAGAACATCACCCAGACCCTGCAGTTCATCGACACCGGCAATGCCGAGCTAGGGTTCGTCGCCTTGAGCCAGGTGGTCGGGAAGCCGGCAACTCAGGTCTGGCTGGCGCCGCAGGACGACTATCCGGCGATCCGGCAGAACGCCGTGCTGCTGAAGCACGGCGAGGACAATGCCGCCGCCAAAGCTTTCCTCGACTATCTCAAGGGGGATGCGGCGGCGGCATCGATCACGGCGGCGGGCTACACGCTGGAGTAGTTGATTGACGCTCACCGACATCAGCTCGCCCGTCGTTCTCACTACGGCCCTTGCGGGTGTGACCACACTGCTGCTGCTCGTCCTCGGCACGCCGATCGCCTGGTGGCTGGCGCGGACGCGGACACGCTGGCGCGAGCCGGTGGCGGCCCTTGTGGCGCTGCCGCTGGTGCTGCCGCCGACGGTGATCGGCTTTTACCTCCTCATCGCGCTCGGACCGAACGGGCCGGGCGGATCGATCGCCGGCCTCTGGGGTGCCCGCACCCTGGCGTTTTCGTTCTGGGGACTGGTGCTGGGGTCCATCCTCTATTCCCTGCCGTTCATGGTGCAGCCGATCCGCGTGGCGTTCGAGACGGTCGGTGAAGAGCCGCTCGAAGCAGCCGCGACCCTCGGCGCCGGACGCTGGCAGGCCTTCGTGCGCGTGGCGGCGCCGCTGGCCCGGTCCGGCTTTTTCACCGGCATCATCCTCACCTTTGCGCACACTGTCGGCGAGTTCGGCGTGGTGCTGATGATCGGCGGAAACATTCCCGGCCACACCAAGGTGCTGTCGATCGCCATCTACGACTATGTCGAGCAGGGCGAATGGTTGGCCGCCCACTTTCTGTCGCTGGGCATGGTGGTGTTTGCCTTCGTGGTGGTGACGGCGACGATGCTGCTCGATCGCAGGTTCGGGCGGTTGACCGGCTGACGGCGCTGTTGCGTGTTCGCCGAGCGATCCCCTATCACTGAGGCATGTCCCAGGATCTTGCCCGCATTCGCGCCTTCGTCCAGGTTTTCGATGCCGGCGGCTTTTCAGCCGCGGCGCGGCTGCACGGGCGCTCCAAGGCGCTGCTGAGCAAGTACGTTACCGATCTCGAGGACTATCTCGGCGTGCGGCTGATGAACCGGACGACGCGCAAGCTCAGCCTGACCGAAGCGGGCGAGGCGTACTATCGCGAGGCGAGCCAGTTGCTGCAGCAGCTCGACGATCTCGATGTCTCGATCCTCGACCAGGCAGCGGCGCCGCGCGGGCTGCTGCGCGTGTCGGCGCCGCGCAATTTCGGCGAGATGATCCTGGCGCCGGCGATCTACGCGTTCCTCGCCGAACATCCGCAGGTCAGCCTCGACCTCAGGCTCGAGGACCGCTTCGTCGATCTGGTCGACGAGGGGGTCGACGTGGCGCTGCGGATTTCGGCGGGCACCGATTCCTCGCTGATCGCGCGCCGGATCGCCGACATGCAACACGCGCTGGTCGCCGCGCCGGCCTATCTCGAGGGGCGCGGCATTCCCATGACGCCAGACGATTTGCGCGGGCATGCCTGCATCGTCGATACCAACCTCCAGGGCCAGGCGAACTGGAGGTTCATCGACAAAGGGCAGACCGTATCGGTGCATGTGAGTGGCCCGGTGCGTGTCAATTCGCCGCTGTCGGCGCGCTATGCGGCGCTTGCCGGCCTTGGCCTTGCCTTGTTGCCGGGCTATCTCGCCGATCCGATGATTGCGTCGGGGCAACTGACGCAGGTGCTGCCTGGATATTTGCAGACCGGCGCGCGCCTGATGGCTGTCTATCCGCACCGCCGGCACCTTGCCGGCAAGGTCCGGGCTCTGATCGATCATCTGGTGAGCTGGTTCGAGGCGCATCCGTTCTAGGGCGCCAAGCCGTCGGGGGACGGGATCGCATGCGTCGGATCGCGGGCTTGTTCGCTGCGCTGCTGGTCCTGCTGCCTTTGCCGGCGCTGGCGCATCCGCACATCTTCATCAATGCCAGCGCGACCGTCAGCTTCAACGATGCAGGCGAAGTGGTTTCGATCCACAACACCTGGACATTCGACGAGGCCTATTCGGCGTGGAGCGTGCAGGGGCTCGACACCAACAACGACGGCAAGCTGTCGCCCGAGGAGCTGCAGCCGCTGGCCGATGACAACATGGATGGGCTCGCCTCTTACGAGTACTACACCTTTGCCGGTGAGGGGCGCGATCCGAACCTGCCGTTCGGCCACGGCGGCGGCGCGCACCTGGTGATGGACAGCAAGGGCCAGACGACGCTCGATTTCGATGTGCCGCTGGCCAAGCCTTATGCCATCCGCAAGTCGCTCGAACTCTCGATCGACGATCCCGAGTACTATGTGGCGATCGACTTTTCCGGCCCGGGCGCCATCCGGCTGGTCAATGCTCCAGCCAATTGCGCGGTCAAGATGGAGGACGCCAAGGAGATGCCGCCGGCGCTCGCCGATGCACTCTATGCGCTGCCGCCGGACGTCACCAAACTGCCCCCGGAACTTGAGCAGGCACTGCGCGGCATGCAGGGTGCGATCCTGATCGCCTGTCCGGGCGGCAGCCTCAAGGACAAAGCAAAGGCTGCGGCCCTGCCGGCTGTCGCTGCGGCGACACCGACCACAGCGCTCGATGCCATCGGCGACATGGCGGCCGGCGACAGCGAAGATCTCGGTGTCGCATCCGTAGCGGAAGCGCCGGCCGAAGTGGCCAGCGCCCCGCCGCGCGACGGTGACGTGGCTGCTCCGGCGGGCATGCCTTTGCTCACCGGCAACATTCCCTTCGGCGCGGCGCCGAACGAGCCGGGACTTAACTTGCCGCGCACCGGGTTTCTCGGCTGGGTGTCGCAGCAGCAACAGGATTTCTACCTGGCGCTCGAAAAGGCGCTGGCGGCGCTGAAGGCCGACTGGACGGCGTTCTGGGTGCTCGGGCTGCTGAGCTTTCTCTACGGCATCTTCCATGCCGCGGGGCCGGGGCACGGCAAGGTGGTGATTTCGTCCTATGTGCTGGCCAACGAGGCGCAGGTGCGCCGCGGCATCCTGCTGAGCTTTCTTGCCGCCATGCTGCAGTCGCTGGTGGCCATCGGCTTCGTGCTGGTCGCGGCGGTTGTGCTCGGCATGACCGCGATGGCAATGAGCAACGCCGCCAACTGGATCGGGATTCTATCCTATGGCATGGTGGCGGCGCTCGGGCTGTGGCTGATCGCGCGCAAGCTGTTCGGCTGGGGCCATGCGCATCGCCACGATCCCGATGGCATCAGCGAGCCCGACATCGATCCGCGGCAGGCGCTGGCGCGGCGGCACCTGGGGGCGCCGGCCAATGCGCTGGCGGTCCGCGGCCCGCCTCTGACCAGCTTCCGCACGGTCGCCGCTGGTCCCGATACCTTTGGTCGCGTGCCCGGCGACCCGCACTACGGGCACAGCCACGGCGATGACACGACGCACGAGCACGCGCATGAGCACGTGCATGTGGTCACGCCAGATGCGATCCGCGGCGGCTGGCGCGAACAACTGGGCGTGGTGCTGGCCGTCGGCATTCGGCCGTGCTCGGGCGCGCTGATCGTGCTGGCGTTTGCCCTCAGCCAGGGGCTGCTGTTCGCGGGGATCATCGCCGTGCTGCTGATGGGGCTGGGCACGGCGATCACGACAGGCGCGCTGGCCAGCCTTGCGGCGGGCTTCAAGGGTCTCGCCCGCGGCCTTGCGGGTGCAGACAATCCAGTAACGGCAACGCTGGTGTGGTGGGCGGAACTGCTTGGCGCCGTCGCGGTGTTCGCGTTCGGCGTCGTCTTGCTGCTGGCGAGCGTCTAGGCGGCGCGGCTGGGGGTAATCGCGGGCAGGTCGGCCAGAATCTCGGCGAGATTGTCCTCGGCCTGGGCGTCCGCCAATGCCGCGATCTCAGCGGCCTCCGCCGCTCGTGCCCGGAAGAACTCGCGGATCAGCCAGGCGCCGATCAGCCGGCGCTTGCCGGTGGCGCTGACGAAGTCGATCTCGGAGTCGAGGCGGTAGGAGTAGGTTTCGGCGTCGTCGATCGAGGCCCGAAGGTGCGGCGGTAGGCGGTACCAGCGGCGGATCGCTTCGTCCTCGGCCTCCTGTCGGGTGAATGGCATAGCTGCTCCGTGGGCTGGCCCCGGCAGCAGAATCGGACGGTATGGCTAACGCCCGGTTAACGGCTCGCGCTCCGCCGCGTCGTCGACCCCAGCGCGAGGTCACGCACCAGCCACGCCTCGATGAGCCGGCGCCGGTCGGCCATAGTGCGGAACCGCAGCTCGTCGACCAGCCCGGCGGCGAAGACGCGCGCCTGCATGTGGGTCCGGCGTTCTTCAGGCGGCAGGTCGCGCCAGCGGCGCAGGGCCTCCCCGTGCGCCGCGTCTTTAGTCAGTTCAGTCAAGTCGTCTCCGATCTGGGCCCCGGTGGTGAATCTGCGGGAAGGCGATGGGTTCCCTCGAACGCCTACTTGCAACTCATTCGCAACTGACATAGTTATTGCAAATGATTTGCAGTTGCGGCTGACCGACGATAGAAGGATCGCCCAGATGACATCGGACACCATGGACACCGCTCCTTCCCGCCGCCCCGGTTGGCTCCGCGACAGCGCCACTCCGCCGCTGGTCGAAGTGTTCCGCTCCATCAAGCTGCCGGCAGACGCGCCGGCGTGGCGCCGCTTCCTCACCTTCGTCGGGCCCGGCTATCTGGTGGCCGTCGGCTACATGGACCCGGGCAACTGGGCGACGTCGCTCGCCGGCGGCAGCCAGTTCGGCTACGCGCTGCTGTTCGTCGCGCTGTTGTCGAACATCATGGCGATCATCCTGCAGTCGCTGTGCGCGCGGCTGGCCATCGGCACCGGCAAGGACCTGGCGCAGGCCTGCCGCGATGCGTTCC
>JBDTVO010000103.1:0-8884 GCA_040007135.1 Devosia sp.
ATGGTGCTCCACAGCCCTCAGGTCCTTGAGCCAGGTCAAGGTTATCGCCGTGTACCGGTGCACTTGTTGCGAGGCCGCCATCTCCGTGGTCGGCACAAAGGATGCACAGATGATCCCCCGCAATTTCGTCAGACTCGCTCTTGCCGCCGCATGTTCAATCGGGCTTTGGGCCGGCACGGCCTTGGGCGCGACCGTGGTTTCGGTGAAACTTTGGGACAAGGGCGCCGCCCCGATGGCGATGGACCTGGCCTACCCGGCAACCGGCGCGGATATGTCCAAGGCGACGATGGGCATGACGCTTTCGACGCCAACTGCGAAGGCCGGCGTCGTCACGTTCCAGGTGACCAACATTTCGGCCGACACCATCCACGAGATGATCGTGATGTACATGGCCGACCCCACGCAGCCGCTTCCGTACATCGCAGCCGACGCACGAGTCGACGAGGACAAGGCCGGCGACAAAGGCGAGGTTTCGGAACTCGACCCCGGCGCAAGCGGCACCCTCACCGTGGTGCTCAAACCGGGCAAGTACCTCCTCATCTGCAACATTGCGGGTCACTTCGCCGCCGGCATGTGGGCGCCGCTCGAGGTCACAAAGTAGACCCTGCCGATTGGCAACCGATGCCGCCGGAGGCCGTTGTCCGGGACAGCTCAGCCCGAGGTGCCCAGATGCCGACCACCCAGTTGCCCCAGGTCAAGGAAAAGGCCCACGAGATCAGCAAGAAGATCGCCAACGAGCGACCGCTCAAGAAGGACAAGGATACGCCGGACGCAAACGTGACCGGTGGCTTCAACCAGAAGAGCCGGACCCCCGAGGCGACGAAGATGCTCGAAGACGCCGAGGACGAGCTGCGCAAGGCCTTCGGCCGCGACGACTGAGCGCCGCGCCGCAAGGTGCATTCGGGCGCCGATTCTGCCACAATGGCGGCATGAATGCTCCCAACCCGGCCGCTTTCACCCACGTCACCGAGTGGGTGTTCGATCTCGACAACACGCTCTATCCCCGCGAGTGCAACCTGTTTGCGCAGATCGACCTGTTGATCAGCGACTACATGGTCACGGTGACGGGCCTGCCCTACGCCGAGGCGCGGGCGCTGCAGAAATCGTACTACCGCGACCACGGCACGACGCTGCACGGATTGATGCTGCACCATGGGGTCGATCCCGACCACTTCCTCAAGACCGTGCACGCCATCGACTACTCGGGCGTGGCAGCGCATCCGGCACTAGCGGCGGCGTTGGCAGCGCTGCCTGGACGCAAGTTCATCCTGACCAACGGCGATGTGGGGCACGCCAGCGCGGTACTGAAGCAGGTGGGAGTCGAGGGACTGTTCATGGATATCTTTGACATCCGCGCCATGAAGTACCAGCCCAAGCCGCTGCCTGAGGCCTACGAGAGCTTCTTTGCGGCACACGGGATCGACGTCAGGCGGGCGGCAATGTTCGACGATCTCGAAAAGAACCTGCTGGTGCCGCACGATGCCGGCATGGTGACGGTGCAGGTGGTTGCCGGCCCAGACTTTGCGCACCACCAGGTGGAGAACTGGGAACTCGAGCGCACCGGCGGCCCGCACGTGCACCACGTGACCGACGATCTTGCGGGGTTCCTCGCCAGGGTTGTGTGAGGGTCGAAACGACGACCTTCGCCCCTTAGCGCAGCGTCACTGCCGGCAATTTGTAGGCCTTACGCACCACTTCCCAGCCATCGGCGGCGCTGTCGACGACGGTGAACAGGTCGGGATCGTCAGGCGAGATGGTGCCTGATTCCGCCAGCGCCTTGAAGTTGATCACCCGGTTCCAGAACTCCATTCCAAACAGAAGCAGCGGGATGCGCTCCATGCGCCCGGTCTGGATCAGCGTCAGCGTTTCGAAGAATTCGTCGAGCGTGCCGAAGCCACCGGGGAAGATGGCGACGGCGCGAGCCCGCAGCAGAAAATGGATCTTGCGCGTGGCGAAGTAGTGGAAATTGAAGCAGAGCTCGGGTGTGATGTAGGCGTTGGGAACCTGCTCGTGCGGCAAGACGATGTTGAAGCCCACGGAGGGTGCCCCGACATCGGCGGCCCCGCGATTGCCTGCCTCCATGACGCCTGGGCCGCCGCCGGTGACGACGACGTATTCCTTGTAGCCGAGAGTCTCCGAGGTCAGCGAGGCGTACTGCGCGAAAAGGCGCGCCTCGTGGTAGTAGCGGCTCGCCAGCTCGAGGTTCGTTTTCTGTGTCTCATTGCGCGCAGCCCATGCCGGCTTTCCAGGTTCGGGAATGCGAGCTCCGCCGAACAGCACGACCGTCGAATTGATCTGGCGTTCGCGCAGCCGAAATTCGGGTTTCAGGTATTCGAGCTGGAAGCGGATGCCGCGGGTGTCGTCGGAGGTGATGAACTCCTCGTCGGTGTAGGCGAGGCGATAGGCGGCCGAGGCCGTCTGCGGCGTCTGCGGGGCGCGCTTAAGGGCCGCGATGTCCTGCTTGGATGTCCTCAGCGGGGTGTGGGTGCGGCGGCGAGAGGCCATGGGATACTCCGGAAGAGGCAAAAGCCTAGTCGCCCGCGGTTAAGACAAGATGCAAGGCACGGTGCCGTGAGGGCTGGATCAACACCGCGTTGACTCGCCCGCGAGCGCTTGCCATGACGCTTTGATATCCGGGGACGGTGCCATGGCGGACAGCCAGCTTCAAACGACCATCGACGACGCCTGGGAGGCTCGGGCCGAGATCAGCACGGGCACCAAGGGGGCCGTGCGCGAGGCGGTCAATGCCGTGCTCGAGTTGCTGGATAGCGGCAAATCTCGTGTGGCGGAACGGATGGCCGACGGCAGCTGGACGGTCAATCAGTGGCTGAAGAAGGCGGTGCTGCTGAGCTTCCGGCTCAACGACAACAGCCTGTTGAACGGTCCGGCCGGCAGCAGCTGGTGGGACAAGGTGCCGCTCAAGTTCAAGGGCTGGACCGACAAGGAATTCAAGCAAGGCGGCTTTCGCGCCGTGCCCGGCGCCTATGTGAGGTACTCGGCGTTCGTCGCCAAAAACGCCATCCTGATGCCGAGCTTCGTCAATGTCGGCGCCTATGTCGACGAAGGCACGATGGTCGACACGTGGGTGACGGTGGGCTCGTGCGCGCAGATCGGCAAGAACGTTCACCTATCGGGGGGCGTCGGCATCGGCGGGGTGCTCGAGCCGATGCAGGCGGCGCCGACCATCATCGAGGACAATTGCTTTATCGGCGCCCGCTCGGAAGTGGTCGAGGGCGTGGTGGTGGGCGAGGGTTCGGTGCTGTCGATGGGTGTGTTCATCGGCGCTTCGACCAAGATCGTCGATCGTGCGACGGGCGAAATCTTCATGGGCCGCGTGCCGCCCTACTCGGTCGTTGTGTCGGGCAGCCTGCCGGGCAAGCCCCTGCCGAACGGTCAGCCGGGGCCGAACCTTTACTGCGCCGTGATCGTCAAGCGCGTCGACGAGCAGACGCGATCTAAAACCTCGATCAACGAGTTGCTGCGGGACTGAGCAGATGAGCGACGTCTTTCCGAGCGACGCGGCGGCGACGCCGCGTCCCCGACTACGCGACGAGGCAGGTGCACGCCGCATCGGGCGCGGTCGCTACATCGGCAACAGCATCGGCATTGCGCTGCTGATCGCCGCCATCGCGGTGGGGCTGAGCTTCACGCCGCTTGGGCATGAGGTGGCGATGGCCGACGGTGCGCCGCCGCAGCGGTTCCTCAGCCCGATCCCGCTGCTGGTCCTGGCGGTGATCGGAATCGTAGCGCTCTGCGACCTGATGGTGCGGCGACGGCACGACCGTAGTCGAAGCGGGGCAGACGCCGTGGTGTTCGCAATGCTGGCCGCCGCGCTGGTGGCGATCCATGCCTTTGGCAAGGCGCCGGACCTAGTCCTCTACCTCGACGCCGGGCTCGGGCTCTATGGGCTCTATCTGCTGGTGGTGTTGGTGATCCTGCCGGGAACTCGAGGCGAAAACGCGTATGGCGCCGGAGCCACGGAACGTCGGCAGGACTAGGGTTCCACTGCGGCTGGCAAGGGTCAGGCGACTCTACTAGAGTCGGGCTGACGCGCCGGCGAGGGTCGCGGGGCGGCGTCCTTTGGGGTGGAGACATGAACGGACTACTGCAGAACTACATGGGGTTCGAGGGCCGGCTCAACCGGCAACGCTGGTGGATCAGCGGTATCGTGCTGGGCATCATCCAATTCATCGTCATGTGGATCGTCGGGCTGATCATCCCTGGCTCCAGCATGGATCCGGCGGCTTTCACCGATCCCAACGCGATGATGGCCATGATGGGCCGCATCGGCTGGCAGAGCCTGATCTTCGGCATCATTTTCGCCTATCCGTGGCTCTCGATCACGGTCAAGCGCCGGCACGACCGCAACAACAACGGCTATGACGCGTACGGCTTCGTCGCTGTTGAACTCCTCTACTATCTCGTGCTCGGCCTTGGTGGTCTCGGCTTCCTTGGCGGCGTGCTGGGCTTCGTGTTCCTGATCTACGCGATCTACATCCTCGTGGTTTGCGGCTTCCAGAAGGGGACCGCGGGAGCGAACACCTACGGCCCCGACCCGCTCGGCGGCTGAGCAAGCGGACGGGACAGGACAAGACCACCGTGAAAGTCGATCCCGTCGCTCTGCTGCAGGAACTGATTCGCTGCGCCTCGGTGACACCCACCGAGGCCGGCGTGTTCGACGTAGTCGAGCGGGCGTTGGCACCGCTTGGATTCGCCATGCAGCGGCTGCGGTTCGAGGGCAACGGCTCCTACCCCGTCGATAATCTGTTTGCGACGCGCGGGACGAGCGGGAAGCACCTGCTGTTCAACGGCCATACCGACGTGGTGCCGCCGGGCGATGCCGGCCTGTGGACGCATGATCCGTTCGGCGCCGAAATCGTGGATGGCCGTATCTATGGACGTGGCGCCGCCGACATGAAGTCGGGCATCGCCGCTTTCATCGCGGCCCTCTCACAGGCGCCGGCACACAGCCGCGTCTCGCTGATCCTCACCAACGACGAGGAAGCCGACGGTATCAACGGCACGGCACGGGTGCTGCAATGGGCGGCGGCCGAGGGGTACCGCTTCGACTTCGCCATCGTCGGCGAACCGAGCGCCACGGTGCGGGTCGGCGATTCCATCAAGATCGGCCGGCGCGGCTCGTTCAGCGCAACCATCACGGTGACGGGCGTCCAGGGGCACGTCGCCTATCCGCACAAGGCGCTCAACCCCATCCCGATCGCCGCGGCAGTTGTCGGCTCGCTGGCGGGTGTGCTCGACGACGGCACCGAGCACTTCGCCGCCTCCAACCTCGAATTCACGACAATCGATGTCGGCAATACCGTATCGAACGTCATTCCAGCGACTGTGCGGCTCCGACTCAACGTGCGCTACAACGATCGCTGGACGCCTGAGACGCTCGAGCACATCGACAGCCATGGTGCGACAGTGACCCTCGACGTGCTGCCAACGCACTCGCTGCCGTTCCTGTCTCCCACCTCCGGTGCAGTCGAAACACTTGCCGATGTCATCGCGTCGGTGACGGGCGCGAGGCCCGAACTCTCGACCGGCGGGGGTACGTCGGACGCCCGGTTCGTCGCAGCATATTGCCCAGTGGTGGAACTGGGACTGCCGGGGCCGACCATGCACAAGGCCGACGAGAACGTCGCCGTCAGCGACGTACGGGAGCTGGCGGACCTCTATGCGGCCTTCCTTAAGGCCTATCTCGGCGGCTGATCGAAGGCGATTGGTAACCCAATTGCTGCCGGCCGCCGGGCACCTTGCCGGGTGGCTTGTGGATGGCCGCTTCGCCCTCTACATGCTGTGGACCCTTTAGCCCGCCCCCGAAGCCAAATGCCGCAATCGACATTCCTCGAAGATCTCATGTCGGCGGGACGCGGCATTTTCGGGCTGGTGATCGGCGACCGGCGCGCAGCGAGCTATTTCGACTTTTCGCAGCGTGGGCTGGCGACGGCGGGCATCGCCTTCCTTGCGATTACCGCCGTGGGCATATACCTGCCCATGCTGGTCGCCGGCGCGCACGACAATGCCTTGCTGGCGCTGATCCGACTGCTGATCATCGTCGTGCTGCAGGTTGCGTTCGCTGCCATTGTGCTGCGGCAGGCAAAAAAGCTCGATGTCTTCGTGCCGTTCCTCGTTACCGAGGCATGGATGAACTTCTTCGTGTCGCTGGTGGCCGGCGCGCTGACTGCGGCGGGGGTGGGGGGCGACCTGCTCACCATTATCTTTGGCCTCGCCGTGATCTGGATCGAGGTCAACATCGGACGCTTCGTGCTGGGGCTCGCACCGCTGCAGATCGCCATGCTGATCATCGCCGAGATCATCGGCGCGTCGATCGCGCTGGGGATCGTGCTGCTCACCTTCCCCGTGCCGCCGGATGTCGCGGCACAACTCGCGGCGCTGGGCTGAACTCAGTAGTCGACGCGGACGAGGTACAGTCCTTCGGGCGGCGCCAGTGGTCCGCAGCGGCTCCGCTCGACCGCTTCGAGCGCACTCCGGAGGTCAGCGGGCGACCACTTGCCTTCGCCGACGAGCTTTAGCGAGCCCACCATCGAGCGGACTTGCGAATGGAGGAAACTCCGCGCCGAGGCGCGTACGACTACGGCCTCCGCCTCGCGCGCCACATCGAGCCGGTCGAGTGTCTTGATCGGCGATTTCGCCTGGCACTCGGCGGCGCGGAAGGTGCTGAAATCGTGCTTGCCCACGAGGCCCTGCGCGGCAGCGTGCATCGCCTCGGCATCGAGCGCCATCGGACAGTGCCAGACGCGATGCCCATCAAGGGCAGGCCGGCCGCGACGGTTGAGGATGCGGTACTCGTAGTGCCGGGCGGTAGCGGAAAAGCGCGCCTCGAAACCGTCGGGCACCGTGGCGGCATCGACGACGGCAACCGGGTGCGGCTTGGTATGGAAATTGAGAGCCTCGCGTATCTTGAATGGGTCCCACTCGCGGCTGAGATCGAAGCTCACCACCTGGCCTAGGGCGTGGACGCCCGCATCGGTCCGGCCGGCGGCCTGGACGGTGACCGCTTCGCCGCACATGCGGGTGATGGCTTGCTCGACCACCTGCTGCACGCTGAGGTCGTTCGCCTGCCGCTGCCATCCGCAGAACGGCGTTCCATCATATTCGAGGATGAGCTTGTAGCGGGG
The DNA here is from genome assembly GCA_040007135.1 of Devosia sp. Classification (GTDB taxonomy): domain Bacteria; phylum Pseudomonadota; class Alphaproteobacteria; order Rhizobiales; family Devosiaceae; genus Devosia_A. Next base: position 7,146 of record JBDTVO010000103.1, read on the forward strand.
CATGGGCGAGGACCGTGAGCCGGCGTTATAGACGAGGCGGCAAGCAAATCCACAGGCTTTTGCCGGCGTGGTTGACCGCTGTCCCCGGCCGTGGCTTAGGCTTGGCTATGGTGGAGCGCGACGCATGGCTGAGCGATCTTCAGCGTCCGCCATTGGGTGATCGACACTTACCGGCTGTTCGCGCTGAAACTGCCACCGCCGTAGGTCGTTAACGGGCCGCCTGGGACAATGGCCCGGCGCCGCGGAGGAACGTCGCGGCGTCCATCGCGCCCTTGCCCTCGCGCTGTACCGTGACGAGCCGCACCGCACCTTCGCCGCAGGCGATGGTCAGGTCCGGCAGGATGGTGCCCGGTGCGCCCTGCCCCATCGCCAGCGTCGAGCGCAGCACCTTGATGCGGGTGGGCACGCCGGCAAGTTCGAGCTCGAACCAGGCTCCGGGAAACGGCGACAGGCCGCGGATGCGGTTGTGTACGTCCGCCGCGGTCCGGCTCCAGTCGAGGCGCGCCTCGGCCTTGTCGATCTTGCTGGCGTAGGTGACGCCGGCCTCCGGCTGCGGCGTGAAGGCGAGGCTGCCGCGCTCCAACGCCGCGAGGGCCCGGGCCATGAGGTCGGCGCCCACCGGCATCATGCGGTCGTGCAACTCGCCGGCGGTCGTGTCGGGTCCGATCGGCATCTCTTCGGCAAGGGCCATCGGCCCGGTGTCGAGACCCTCGTCCATGCGCATGACCATGACACCGGTGCGCGTGTCGCCGGCAATCACGGCGCGCTGGATGGGTGCGGCCCCGCGCCAGCGCGGCAGCAGCGAACCGTGAAGGTTGAGGCATCCCAGCCGCGGTGCATCGAGGATGGGTTTGGGGAGGATGAGGCCGTAGGCGACGACCACTGCCACGTCGGCGTCGAGCGCCGCGAACGCCACCTGCTCGGCCTCGTTACGCAGCGATTTTGGTGTGTGGACGGCGATGCCGAAGCCTTCGGCGAGGACGTGCACTGGCGATTTGCGCTCGGCCTGGCCACGGCCGGCAGGCTTCGGTGCGCGCGTATAGACCGCAGCGACCTCATGGCCGCGCGCCACGATCTCGCTGAGGGTGGGCACGGCGAATTCGGGCGTGCCCATGAAGACGATGCGCACTAGCTCGCCTTCTTCGACAGCTTCTCGGCCTTCTGGAACTTCTTGAGCACGCGGTCGCGCTTCAGGCGCGACAGGTAGTCGATGTAGAGCACGCCATCGAGGTGATCGAGTTCGTGCTGGATACAGATGGCGAGGCGCTCAGTGGCGGCGCGGGTGACGCGCTTGCCCTCGAGGTCGGTGTATTCGACGGTGACCTCGGCCGGGCGCTGGACGTCGTAGTAGATCTCGGGGATCGACAGGCACCCCTCTTCGGTTGTCAGCGTCTCCTCGGAGTAGGTCTTGATCTCCGGGTTGATCATGACGATCGGGTCGGGTTTTTCGTCTTCCTTGCTGAGGTCCATGACCACGAGGCGCTTCAGCTCGCCCACCTGGGTGGCGGCGAGGCCGATGCCAGGGGCGGCATACATGGTCTCGAGCATGTCGGCAGCGAGCGCGCGGATCGACTCGTCGACGGTGTCGACAGGATCGGCAACAGCCCGCAATCGGGCGTCGGGCAGCACAAGGATTTCGCGTATCGCCATGAAAGTTTGGCCTTTGGGGACGGATTTTCGCGCCAAATATGGTGATTGGCCCCGATGGGTCAACACGGGGAACAAAAGAACAAATCGTA
>JBDTVO010000104.1:0-8687 GCA_040007135.1 Devosia sp.
AGCCGCCATAGATGCCGCGCCGCGCCTTCTCCAACTCGTCGATGATCTCCATCGCACGCACCTTCGGGGCCCCCGACACCGTGCCGGCCGGGAAGCCGGCGGCCAACGCATCGACGAAATCCTTGTCCGCCGCCAGCTCGCCGATGACGTTGGAGACGATGTGCATGACGTGCGAGTAGTACTCGAGGAAGAATTTGTCGGTGACCTTCACGGTCCCGATCTTGGCGACCCGCCCCACATCGTTGCGACCCAGGTCCAGCAACATCAAATGCTCGGCCAGCTCTTTGGGATCGCTCAACAGCTCGTCGGCCAGCTCCTTGTCCCGCGTCGGCGTGCTGCCGCGCTTGCGGGTACCGGCGATCGGCCGGATCGTCACCTGGCCCTTCTCGACCTTGACCAGGATTTCGGGGCTCGACCCCGCCACGGCGAAATCACCGAAATCCAGCATGTACATGTAGGGCGAAGGGTTGGTGCGCCGCAGCGCCCGGTAGAGAGCCGTCGGCGGCAGGTCGAATTTCGCCTCGAACCGCTGGCTCAGCACCACCTGGAAGATGTCGCCGGCCCGGATGTACTCCTTCGCGGCACCGACCATTCCCGCGTACTCGGCCTTGCTGGTGTTGGACACCACCTCAATGCCGCCAAGGTCCGGCAACCCCTGCGAATAGGGGAGGGTGCGGTCGAGCCGCGCGCTGGCTTCGTCGATGCGCGAATGCGCGCTTTCATAGGCCTGCCGCGCCGACACGCCGCTTCGCACATAGACCGGTGCCGTGAGGTAGAGTTCGTCCTTCAGCGTATCGAAGATCGCCAGCACCGAGGGTCGCATCAGGATTGCGTCGGGCGTGCCCATCGTCGCCGAATGCCGGTCGGGCAGCACTTCCATCTGCCGCACCATGTCGTAGCCGAGATAGCCGTAGATGCCGGCTGCCGTGCTCGGCAGGCCCTCAGGCACGTCGATCTCGCTGTCGGCCACCAGTGCCCGCAACGCCTCGAGCGGCCGCGTGGCTATCGGCTCGAACGCGTCGGGCTTCACCGATGCAATGCGGTTGATGCTGGCCTTGCCGCCTTCGACCTTGAGGATCACGTCAGGGTCGAGCCCGATCATCGAGAAGCGGCCGACGATGGCGCCGTCCTGCACGCTTTCGAGCAGGAACGTGTTCCGCCGCCCCTCGCTGAGCTTCAGATAAGCCCCGATCGGGGTTTCGAGGTCCGCGACAACGCGCCGGAACACGATCTGGGCGCGCCCGCCGTCATAGGCCCCGGCAAATCGGGCAAAGCTGTCGTCCGCCATCGCATCACGGGGTCTGGTCAAGCCCGAGCGTCTGCATCAGGGCCTGTTGGTTGATCTTGATCCCGGCTTCGTCGCGAACGCCGTTGATGAACTGCGCATAAAGGGCATCGCGTCCGCCATTGGTCAGGTAGTCCACCACCTGCGTCGGCGCCGGCGCGGTCGGGAGCGTCACGTCGGTCACATGATAGACGACATACTCGCCGTCTCCGTCCACCGCCCAGCCGTGGCTGTCCGGCCCGGTCGAGAAGATCGAGGTCGCCACCTGCTGGCTGAGCACCTTGGTGCCGTCGCCATCGCGTGAAATCGGCTGGCTGACGGTCGCGAACTGGTTGAGCTCGGTCGCGACGTCCTGGAACGACTTGCCGCCATCGAGTTCGGCCGTGATTTTCTTGACCTCGGCCTGCAGCGCGTCATCGGTCTTGGCGTTGACCCAAGCCGTCGTCACCGCGTCGCGGACCTCGTCGAGCGTCTGGTCGCGCGCAGGCTCCACCTTGGTGAGGTCGAACCACACATTGTTGGAGGCTCCCAGCGATGCTGTGGGCGCCAGCTTGCCCGCCGTCGCGGCAAAGATCGCCTTGGCGATCTTGGGCCGGTCCGTCTCCGCGAGGCTTGGGACGGCGGCAAGTTCGCTGCCGGCCGAGGTCAGCGACACCGTCTCGATCGGCAGCTTGAACCGGGTGGCGATGTCCTTCAGCGGCTTGAACGCAGCCCGCAGCTCCTCGATCTGGTCCTGCAGGTCCGCGTAGTCATTCTTCGCCTTGGCAATGGCGAGGCGCTTGACGATGTCCGGCTTGGCGTCCTCGTAGCTGATCTGGCCGCCGCCCTCGATTTCCGTCACGCCGACGGCGCGCTTGTTGCCGATCCCCGAAATGATGATGAAATCGCCGGCCTTGGCGAGCCCGAACGCCGCATCGGCGAGGGCCGGGTCGCTGACATCGGCCTTTGTGAGGATGCCGATATCGGTGGGCGTCACGTTGGCCGTCGCAGCGGCAGCCGTGAAATTCGCGCCGGCCGCAAGCTGGTCCTGGAAGGTCTTTTCGAGCTCCGGCGTCGCCAGCACCACCTGCAGGATGTGGCGCTTTTCGATCTTGACCAGTTGCGCCTTGGTCTTGTCGTACTCGGCCTGCACCGCATCCTCGGCCGGCTGGTACGCAGGGGCCTCCGCAAGGATGGCAGGGCTCAGGTAAACGACGTCGGCCGTTCGCGTTTCGAGCGTGCGGAAGTCCGTCTGATGCGCCGTGAGGTACGCCTTGAGGTCATCGTCCGTCGGCGTTCCGATATCGGGAATGCTCGTCGTGTTGAGGGTGAAATACTCGACCGTCCGCGTGTCGTAGCGATAGCGGTTGAGCAGGTCTTCGGCCGTCTTGGCCGGCGGCATGCCGGCGAACAGCCCGACCGCAATCTGTTGCCGCCGCGCCGCCCTTGTCTGCAGGTCGAAATACTGGGCCTCCGTCAGCCCGTTCTGTCCCAGCGACTGGAGGAACGTGTCGCGATCGAAGGTTCCGAGGGCGCCGTTGAAGCTCCGGTCGTTGCGCACCAGTTCCGCCAGTTTGGCGTCCGAGATGCCGATGCCGTAGCGCAGCCCGAGCTGGTTGATCGCGGCGTTCGACGACAATTGCGAGATCACCGATGTCGGAATGCCCATCTGCAGCGCCTGCGCCGAGGTCGGCACCTGCCCTGTCTGCTGCTGCACCACATCGAGCTCGCGCTGGTACTCGCGCTTGAAGTCGTTGACGCTGATGTCCTCGTCGCCGACCCGGGCGAGGGTATTGGACCCGAGGTCGAGGATGACGTTGGAAATACCGAACCCGGCCAGCCCGATGAGCAGCAGGACGCCCAGGATCTTGCCGCCCAGGGTCGAGGTGAAGCGGCGCAGCAGGTCGAGCATAGGCGGAGCGATCCGGGACGGGTGACGTTTAGGTTGTGAGGGGTTATGGCAAAGTCATTGCCCGTGCAAGCGAAGGATCGCCTCCAAGTGCCTGAGAAACTAACGCCCCTGATCGCCGGCAACTGGAAGATGAACGGCCTCAGGGCCTCACTCGCGGAAGTCGAGCGCCTGTCCGCGCGGCTGGTCGGCGCCGGCAGCCTTCGCTGCACCGTCGCCATCTGCCCGCCCGCGACCCTCCTGTCGGCGATGAACCGGATCACCGCCCCCGCGGGGATCGTCCTTGGCGGCCAGGACTGCCACCGCGATGCCGCGGGAGCCCACACCGGGGATATTTCGGCCGCCATGCTCGCCGACAGCGGCGCCCAGGTTGTGATTGTCGGCCACTCCGAGCGCCGCACCGACCATGGCGAAACCGATAGCGACGTGCGGGCGAAGGCCATCGCCGCCCTGGCTGCCGGGCTGACCCCGATCATCTGCGTGGGCGAAAGCCGCATGCAGCGCGACGCCGGAGAGGCGCTGTCGGTGGTCCGCCGGCAGCTCGCGGCCTCCGTTCCCGATGAAGCCGGCGGCCACGAAATCGTCGTCGCCTACGAGCCGGTCTGGGCCATCGGCACGGGCCTGACGCCGACCGACGACGACATCGACCAGATGCACAAAGACATTCGTGATCAACTGCTTAGCCGCTTCGGTGAGGCCGGTCACAGCATCCGGCTGCTCTATGGCGGTTCTGTCAAACCTGCCAATGCGCGGCAGATTCTCGCCCTCGCTGAGGTCAACGGCGCCCTCGTCGGTGGCGCCAGCCTCTTGGCGGATGATTTCTTCGCCATTATCTCGGCTGTGTAACTTCACCAAGCAGTCGCATTATCGGCGCAAGCGACTGGCATTTGACCGGCGCGGCGTGTATGAGCGCCGCGATTTCCGCGAAAGCCCCCAATGGAAAACGTCCTCCTCGTTGCCTATCTGCTGATCGTCGTTGCCCTCATCGGCGTCATCCTTGTGCAGCGCTCCGAAGGCGGCGGCCTGGGAATGGGCGGCAACGCCGGCGGCCTGATGACGGTGCGCGGCTCCGCGAACCTCTTGACCCGCACCACGGCCATCCTCGCGGCACTGTTCTTTGCCACCGCCATTGGCCTTACGGTCCTGTCCGAACTCGACCGCCGTACGGACAGCATCCTCGACCAGGCGGCGACGCCGGGCGAGGCTGCACCCTCGACGATCCTCGACGCCCTGAGCCAGATCCAGGACCGCCAGGTCTCGGGCGCTCCTGCCACGCCGGCTCCGGCCAGCACCGATCCCGGCCTGGCTCTGCCGCAAAATCTGGGGCTTCCCGCCTCTTCTCAGGCCGCTCCCGCGGCGCCGGCTTCCGAGGCCGCAAGCAGCGCGGCGCCGGCCGCCGAGCCATCGGCATCCGGTCCTACGGTTCTGGATCAGCTCAGCCAACTCCAGGGATCGGCGAGCGGACAATAGGGCGGGCGATTCGCTGGAGAGTTCTGAAGGGGATGGCGACATCCCCTTCTTCTTTTTGAGACGTAGATTCGGCCGCGCGGCCGTCGCGGCAGAAATTGCATTGGACCGTGGACGCAGGGCGCCACCACGGGCTTCCGAATCATGAGAGGGCGCCCATAAGGTGAAAGCCCATGGCACGGTACGTTTTCATCACCGGTGGCGTGGTTTCCTCCTTGGGCAAGGGTCTCGCTTCCGCCGCGCTCGGCGCGGTGCTGCAGGCGCGAGGCTACAAGGTCCGGCTTAGGAAGCTCGATCCCTACCTCAATGTCGATCCGGGGACGATGTCGCCCACCCAGCATGGGGAGGTCTTCGTCACCGACGACGGGGCCGAGACCGATCTCGACCTGGGCCACTACGAGCGCTTTACGGGCCGGCACGCCAACAAGCGCGACAACATCACCACCGGCCGCATCTACTCCGACCTCATCGCCAAGGAGCGCCGGGGCGAGTTCCTCGGCGCCACAGTGCAGGTCATCCCGCACGTCACCGACGCCATCAAGGAATTCGTGCTCGAGGGCAACGACGATTTCGACTTCGTCCTGGTCGAGATCGGCGGCACCGTCGGCGACATCGAAGGCCTGCCGTTCTTCGAGGCCATCCGCCAGCTCGGCAACGACCTGCCGCCCCACCACGCGGTCTATGTCCACCTGACGCTGATGCCCTACATCTCGTCCGCCGGCGAACTCAAGACCAAGCCCACCCAGCACTCCGTGGCCGAGCTGCGCTCCATCGGCATCTCGCCCGACGTCCTCCTCGTCCGCTGCGACCGCCCAATCCCGATGGGCGATCGCCGCAAGCTCGCGCTCTTCACCAACGTGCGCGAGAGCGCGGTGATCCAGGGGCTCGACGTCGCCTCGATCTACGACGTGCCGCTCGCCTATCACCGCGAGGGTCTCGACCGCGAAGTCCTCGCCGCCTTCGGCATCACCGACGCCAAAGAGCCCGATCTCGCCCCGTGGGAAGACGTGATGCAGCGCCTCCACAGCCCCGAGGGCGAGGTCAACATCGCCATCGTCGGCAAATACACCGGCCTCAAGGACGCCTACAAATCCCTCAGCGAAGCGCTGGTGCATGGCGGTATCGCCAACCGGGTCAAGGTCAACCTCAACTGGATCGACAGCGAGATTTTCGAGCGCGAAGACCCCGCGCCCTATCTCGAGCACATCCACGGCATCCTCGTTCCCGGTGGTTTTGGCGAACGCGGCTCCGCCGGCAAGATCCAGGCCGCAAAATTCGCGCGCCTGAAGGACGTCCCGTATTTCGGCATCTGCTTCGGCATGCAGATGGCCTGCATCGAAGCCGCCCGCAACACCGCCGGCATCAAGAACGCCAACTCCACCGAATTCGGCCCCACCAAGGAGCCAATCGTCGGCATGATGACCGAGTGGACCAAGGGCAATGAGAAGGAAACCCGCGCGGCGGAAGGCGACCTCGGCGGCACCATGCGCCTCGGCTCCTATCCCGCCCAACTCACCCGCGGCAGCCGCGTCGCCGACATCTACGGTTCGACCCGCATCAACGAGCGCCACCGGCACCGCTACGAGGTCAACATGGCCTACCGCAAGGTGCTCGAAAAGAACGGCCTTCTATTCTCCGGCGTGAGTCCCGACGGCACGCTCCCCGAGATCGTCGAGCGCACCGACCACCCCTGGTTCATCGGCGTGCAGTTCCATCCGGAGCTCAAGAGCAAACCCTTCGAACCGCACCCGCTGTTCGCGAGCTTCATCGCAGCGGCGGTGGAGCAGGGCAGGTTGGTTTAGGTCTAGCGACCCTTGTTGAGAGCATCGAGGGACACGTTGAGGATATTACCCCAGAACTCCAGATTTCTCACAGCGTCGTTTCCCGAGACGATGACGAACTTTACGGCGTCTGCCTCCCAGTTTGACCGAACCTCCGCCAGAATTTCATAGTGGTTCCACCAAGCAAATCGGCCATCCCACAGAACATGGAGGTCGAAGGTGAAGCGTCTGGTCTGGGGGTCAAAGACACAGCTTTCTGCGGTGGCAACGATGTTCTGGCCACCCAGGAGGTGATTGGTGACAATCAGCGGACCAATGATTTGCGTCAATCGGATCAACCGGTTGGCGGGTTCACCGGAACACTCATCGGCGCTCGCTACTGAGCCTGACAGAAGGGCAATACTGAGCGCAAACAGCCCCATTCGTACTAGCGATCGCATTTTCCGCCTTCAACTGCTGGCCGGCCTGGGAAGATTCCTTGCATGAGTTCCCCTAGGGAGAAGAAGCTTGCTACGGCTCACGTTACCCAACTATTCGATTGATCGTATGATGCCCGACATTCTCTCCCTCAGCAAAGCCCGCAAGACCAAGGCCCGCGCCGACAAGGAGGCTACCGCGTCGACCAACCGTGCAAAATTCGGGCGTACCAAGGCCGAAAGGCTCAAGGCGGCAACCGAGAAGTCGATCGCCGACCGGATCGTCGACGCGCACAAGCGGGACTCGTGATGACGGCAATCTCGGACTTCACAGCCACGCGCCTTCTCGGCGCTCCAGAGGCGCTCTCGGCGTACGCCGGCAAGGTCGTACTGATCGTCAACGTCGCCAGCGCCTGCGGCCAGACCCCGCAATACGAGGGCCTCGAAAAGCTCTACCGCGACTACAGGGATCGCGGATTGGTCGTGCTGGGTTTTCCCTGCAACCAGTTCGGGGCGCAGGAATCGGGCAGCGACCTCGAGATCGCGACCTTCTGCTCGTCCACCTACGACGTGACGTTTCCGATGTACCGCAAGGTCGAGGTCAACGGCCCCAGGGCCGATCCGCTCTATCGCTGGCTGAAGCACGCCGCGCCGGCGTTCTGGTTCTTCAACGACATCAAGTGGAACTTCACCAAGTTCCTCGTCGCCCGCGACGGACAGCAGGTCCGCCGTTTTGGATCGGGGATCGAACCTGCCGCCATCGCTCCGGCCATCGAGGCGTTGCTTTAGTCTTGCAGGGTTGAGCGTGGGCCAGCTCCCATGATAAAAAGGGAAGCCATGTGCGGGACGATCCTGTTCCGCCTGGCGCCCCGGCGCCGATGCCCTGAAAGGCGCCCTCGATGAACCTCATTCCTACCCTGACCGCGGACGATGCGGACCATGCCGTCGCCACAGCGCTATCGGCCGCCGCATCCGCCGGAATCGCGGTGACCATTGCCGTGGTCGATGCCGCCGGCAATCTGCTCAGCCTCAAGCGCATGCACGGCGCCCGCGCCTTCAGCATCGACCTCGCGACGCGCAAGGCCCGCACCGCCGCTGCCGTCGGCGTGGGTACCGGCATGCTGGCGCAGATGTACAAGGACCGGCCCGCACCGGCGGACCTGATGATCCTGCCCGGCGGCGTTCCTGCGCTCAGTGGCGGCGCCACCGCCGGAGCGGTCGGAGTGTCCGGCGGCCCGCCCGATATCGATGAGAAGATCGCAGCCGCTGCCGTCGCCGTTATTTCGCCGGCGAAGCCGGACTGACCGCTGGCCGGCGGAACATCCCGAGCACGCTCAGCACGCGGCCGGATGCATCGCTGATCGGCGTCAGCAGCACCTCGAGGCTGAGACGTGCGCCGGTCTTGTGCAGCGCCTCGATCTCGCCCCAGCCGTCGGCTCCGCGCCATGTGGAGCCGATGGTGCGGTTGAACCCGACCCAGTGCATGTCGCGGTAGTCTTCGGGCACCACGAGGTCGATGCGACGGCCGATGACCTCCGTCGATGCGTAGCCGAAGATCGCCTCGGCGCCGTCGTTCCAGAACGCGAAGGTTCCGTCCGCTGCTGCGTGGACGATGGCGATCGTCCCGTGTGCCGCCAGCGCCTCGGCGAGAAGCTCGGCGTTGCTGCGATTGTCCATGCGTGCCCCACAAACGAAAGCGCGCCGGTCACCCGGCGCGCCAATCGTGTCCCGGTGTGTCGTCCGTTACGAGTAGTTCGACGTAAACACCAGCACCGGCTTCTCCATCCAGATGTCCGAGAAATGCTTCTTCATGTCAGCGATCTTGGGCTCGTCGAAGGTCGCGAGGTAGC
>JBDTVO010000105.1:0-8507 GCA_040007135.1 Devosia sp.
ACGGGCGCAGTTTTGAGGTGACCAACCCCTCGACCGGCGAGGTCCTCGCCGTGCTGCCCGATCTCGGCGTCGTCGAAGCCCGTCGCGCCATCGCTGCCGCCGCGGCCGCGCAGGCAGCGTGGGCGACGCGGACCGGCAAGGCGCGCGCCGCCGTGCTCCGCAAGCTCTACGACCTGATGATGGCCAACCAGGACGATCTCGCCGCGATCATGACGGCCGAACAGGGCAAGCCGCTGGCCGAGGCCAAGGGCGAGATCGCCTACGGGGCGAGCTATGTCGAATGGTTCGGCGAGGAGGCGAAGCGCGTCTATGGCGACGTGATCCCCGGCCACCTCGAGGACAAGCGCATCATCGTCATCAAGCAGCCGGTCGGCGTGGTGGCGACGATCACGCCGTGGAATTTCCCCAACTCGATGCTGGCGCGGAAGATGGCGCCGGCGCTGGCGGTCGGTTGCGCCGTGGTCAGCAAGCCCGCCGCCGAGACGCCGCTGTCGGCGATCGCGCTGGCGCGGCTGGCCGAGCGCGCCGGCCTGCCGGCGGGCGTGTTCAACGTGCTGCCGTCGCGCCAGTCGTCGCAGATCGGCATCGAGTTCTGCAGCAACGAAACCGTGCGCAAGGTCAGCTTCACCGGCTCGACCGAGGTCGGGCGCATCCTGATGCGCCAGGCGGCGGATCAGGTGAAGCGGCTGGGCCTCGAACTCGGCGGCAACGCCCCGTTCATCGTCTTCGACGATGCCGATCTCGACGCCGCCGTCGAAGGCGCGCTGGTCAGCAAATACCGCAACAATGGGCAGACCTGCGTCTGCGCCAACCGGCTCTATGTGCAGGCTGGCGTCTATGATGCCTTCGCCGAAAAGCTGGTGGCGGCAACGCGGCGGCTGAAGGTCGGCGACGGCTTCACCGAGGGCACGACGCTCGGGCCGCTGATCGACGAAAACGCCGTCGCCAAGGTCGAGCGGCACATCGCCGATGCCACCGGCAAGGGCGCAAGACTGCTGCTCGGTGGCCACCGCCAGCACGGACTGTTCTTCGAGCCCACGGTGCTCGCCGGCGCGACGGCCGACATGGTCCTGGCGCGCGAGGAGACTTTTGGTCCCGTGGCGCCGCTGTTCCGCTTCGAGACGATCGAGGAGGTGATCCGCCTCGCCAACGCCACCGAGTTCGGCCTTGCGTCATATTTCTACGCGCGCGACCTGAGCCGTGTGTTCAAGGTCGCCGAGGCGCTCGACTACGGCATGGTCGGCATCAACACCGGCTTGATCTCCACCGAGGTCGCGCCGTTCGGCGGCGTCAAGCAATCCGGCCACGGTCGCGAAGGCAGCAAGTACGGGGCCGACGACTACCTCGACATCAAGTATCTCTGTCTCAGCGTCTAGCTGAAAACTGCCGGAACCGCGCACCGCATCGCGGCGTTCGGAGGCTGCATTTTTCCACAGCCAGCCTCGCCACCCCGATGCAGTACAGCTTTGGTCCCTTGCCCGACCAGACGGGCACCCTGTTTCGCCTGTGGGCGCCGTCCCGCACGGACGTCCGCCTGATCCTCGAAAATCGGCCCGCTACCCCCATGCGGCGCGGCGACGACGGAATGTGGCAGGTCCATGCCGATGGCCTCGGGCCGGGCACCCGCTATCGGTTCGGCGTCAACGGCCACGATTTCCCCGATCCGGCGTCGCGCCAGCAGGAGGCCGACGCCGACGGCTGGAGCATCGTTCGCGCTCCCTCGGGAAAGCCAGCGCATGCCGGGCCGCTCCGCCCGTGGCACGAGACGATCCTCTGCGAAGTCCATGTCGGCACCGTCTCGCCGGAGGGCACCTTCAACGGCCTCAGGGATCGGCTCGAGCATTTCCGCGATGCCGGCTACACCGGCATCGAACTGATGCCGCTCAACGCGTTTCCCGGCCGGCGCGGCTGGGGTTACGACGGCACGCTGATGTTTGCGCCGGAGTGCTCCTACGGCACGCCCGAAGAGTTGCGCGCGCTGGTCGACCGCGCCCACGATCTCGGACTCTGCGTCCTCCTCGACGTGGTCTACAACCATTTCGGCGAGGTGGCGAATTTCATTCCATTGTATGCGCCGGAGTGGTTTGCCGGCGACATCACGACCCCGTGGGGACCGGCGATCGACATGCGCCAGCCGATGGTCCGCCGGTTCTACCAGGAAAACGCCTGCTGGTGGCTGGAGGAGTACGATTTCGACGGGCTGCGCTTCGACGCCATCCATGAGATCGCAACCGAAGCCCGCGACGAATTCCTCGGTGACCTGGCCCGCGCCTGCCGCGCCGTCAAGCCCGAGGCCAAGCTCATCGTCGAGAACATCCGCAACCAGATGCACTGGCTGACGCGCAACGAGCACGACAAGCCGATCGACTTTACGGCGCAGTGGAACGACGATTTCCACCACGTGATGCAGTTCCTCGTCACCGGGGAAAAAATCAACGGCTACGAGGACGCGGGGCGCGACCCGGTGGCCGATCTCGAAAAGTCGCTGGCCGACGGCTTCGTGCACGATGGCGACGCTGGGGCCGCCAGCGACGGCCGCACGCGCAACGAGCCCGCCAGCCAGCTGCCGATGGAGGCCTTCGTCGCGTTCATGCAGAACCACGATCACATCGGCAATCGCCCCGACAACACGCGCATGGTGGAACGGGTCGATGCGGCGCGCCTCGATTTCTCGTATTTCGTGGTGCTGCTGTCGCCGCAGCTGCCGCTGCTGTTCATGGGGGAGGAGGCGCACCTGCGTACGCCCTTCATGTTCTTTTACGACCTGCCCGAACCGCAGCGGACGCAAAAACGCGACAATCGCTACTGGCAGATGGAGCATGTGTTCCACACCAGGGTGGAGCCGGGCAGCCTGCCCGATCCGCAGGCGATCGAGACGTTCGAGCGCTCGAGGCTCGACTGGGACGCCTATGGAAGGCCCGAGCACTGCGAGGCGCTGGCGCGGTTCCGTGAACTCGTCTCGCTGCGGCGCGAGCTGGTCTGGCCGCTGACCGCGAGCAAGTGCCTCGCGGCGTGGTCGGCGCGGCAAGGGAACACCATCATCGTCACCTGGCAGTACGAGGCCGGCACCTACAACATGGTGCTCAATCCGACCGGCGAGGCCGCCGATGTCGAGATGTCGCTGCACGAGCCCGCGGCCTCCACCGGGCGCTTCGAGTTCCACAACGGCCGGGTGCGGGTGTGGCCGTGGTCGGCGCTTGTCTGGCGGTCGTGATCAGCGCGGGTAGCGCGCCGCGTGCGACGGCTCGGTCTCGGCCCGCACAAGATTGGCGGGTGTGGACGTCGCGATCCATTCGTAGGGATAGCCCAGCTTCAGCGGCATCGCGTCGGTAAGCGTCGTGCGCACGTCCGATGGCAAATCGTCGTCACCGGCCGCAAGGTTCTCGGCCAGTTGCTCGACGCGACGCGCGCCGATGATGGCGGCGGTGACGCGCGCATCCCCAAGCAGCCACTCGAGCGCCACCTGGCTGGGGGTCCGGCCGATCTGCCGGGCCGTCTCGACCAGCGTGTCGACAAGCTTCAGCGCATCCTCGAACCAGTATCGGGGGAGGGTGATCGCCGCCTGGATGCCGAGGCGTGATTTGGCGTCGGGCTTGTCGGCGCCGCTGTACTTTCCCGACAGCATGCCGGCGGCCAGCGGGCTCCAGCAGATCATGCCGACGCCCTCGGCTTCGCAAGCCGGCAGGATCTCGCGCTCGATGTCGCGGCGGATGAGATTGTAGAGGTGCTGCGCCGAAACCAGCGGCGCATAGTCCTTGAGGGCGGCGATGCCGTTGGCGCGCGAAATCTGGAAGCCGTGGAAGTTGGAGCAGCCGAGGTAGCGCACCTTGCCGGCGCGGATGAGGTCGTCGGCGGCGCGCAGCGATTCCTCGATCGGGGTGAACGGGTCGGGGCCGTGGAACTGGTAGAGGTCGACGTAGTCGGTGCCGAGCCGCCGGAGGCTCGCCTCGCAGGCCTCGACGATGTGCTTGCGCGACAACCCGCGCGCCGTCGGGGCGGCGCCGACGCCGAACCAGCACTTGCTCGCCAGCACCAGATCGTCGCGCTTGTGATCCCTGATCGCGACGCCCAGCATGCGCTCGGACTCGCCTGCGGAGTACATGTCGGCGGTGTCGATAAAAGTGCCGCCGGCGCTCACGAAGGCATTGACCAGGGCGTTGGATGTCTCCTGGTCACAGCCCCAGTCCTTATTGCCGAAAGTCATGGTGCCGAGGCAGAGCCGGGACACGAGCAGGCCGGATTTTCCGAGATAGCGATATTTCATGCACGTCTCCTCGTCGGTATTTGACCCCGCAACGCCGCTCCCGACTAGCCATGGAAACCGGCGATTCTGCCGTTTATTTCATCACTGGCACCCGAGGAGTGATGATTCGAAGCAACAGTCCGAATGTTCGCGCTGTCGCAATGGCTTGCGCCGCCTGACTCGGCTTGCGTCGGGCTGCCGCGGCCTTAACGTTCGATTAATTGTACGAACCAGCCCTCGCGCGGCGCATCGCCGGCGTGGGCATTGGGTCGTGTGGTGACGTCTGGAGGCGCGTTTGGGGCGGTCTGGGTCGGGGCACGGCCGGCATGATGTGACGCGACCGGGGCGCGGGCTTGCGCACGGCCTCGCCGTCGCTGCACTGCTGGCGTTGAGCTTGACGGTCGCCGTTCCGGCACACGCGGCGTCCAATGTTGAGCCCCAGCTCACCGGCCCGCAACTCGCCGACATCGAGGCTCAGCGTAAAGCGCTGTTCCAGAAAATGCTGGCCGAGCCGTCCAATGTCGATCTGGCGCTGCAATACGCCGAGCTTTCCTCGCAGACCGGCGACCTCGAAGGGGCGATCTCCGCGCTCGAGCGGCTGCTGATCTTTGCGCCGCAGGTGGCGCGGCTCAACTACGAGCTGGGCGTGCTCTACATGCGGCTGGGCGCCTACGAGCAGGCATCGACCGACTTCAAGGCGGCGCTGGCGTCGCCGGATGTGACCGACGACATCAAGACCAATGCCGGCAAGTACATCGCGATCGCCGACCAGCAGGTGAAGGGCGACTACCTGATCGGCACCGCGACCGCCGGCGTGCGCTACCAGACCAATGCGAACGGTGGCGCACTCGATCCGTTCATCAGCCTCAACGGCATCGAGTACCAGCTCTCGGCGTCGGCCCTCGCCGACCCGGACTACAACGCGTACATGACGGCGGTCATCCAAGCCTCGCACGACATGCAGAACCAGGGCGACCGGTTCAATCTCGACGCGAGCCTCTACCTGTCGAAGTATAGGAAGCACAGCGAGCTCGATACCATCGCGGGCCAGGTCGAAGTCGGCCCGGTACTGGCCCTCGACAAATACGGCCTGAAGGGCGCCACGCTGCAGCTCATCGGCATCGCCAGCGTCGTCGAGCTCAGCGCCGTCCCCTATCTCTATGCGCTCGGAGTCGGCGGGGTGCTGACGACGGTGCCGGGGCCGGGCGCGTCGATGCAGACGCGGTTCGAATACATTTGGGAAGCGTACCAGGCCTCCGTCGACCGGCCCGACGCCGACCAGCTTTCCGGCCCGCGGGCGCGCCTTACGCAAACCGCGCAGGTGCAGGCCAACGATTATTTCCGGCTCTATGGAACGGCCTATGGCGAGCGCAAGGTCGGCGAGGTGGGTTACCAGTCGGCATGGGAAGCGGGCATTTCCGCTGGCGCCAAGATCGCCTTTGGTGCCGGAGATGACGTTCCTGCCGCCTCGCTCGACATGCAGGTCGGGGTCACCAAGAGGGTCTACGACGAATCCGACGGTGTCACCTTGCCTGAGGCACGCAACGATAAGTCAGCTTACGTTCAGGCAACGCTCGATATACCGCTCACAGCGAAAACATCGATCCTAACCATAGCGGGCTATCGCACGCAGATTTCCAACTACGAAATCAATACATTCGACGACGCCAGCCTGACGCTGGCGCTGAACACGGACTTCTGAGGAGGTCAGGATGCGCGTTGGATTGATCGTTCTGGGGGCGGTGGCCCTCATGGCCACAGGGGCCCGGGCCGAGACTGTGGGCGTTGCGGCCGCGGTGAACCAGTCGGCGACCGGCGTCGCACCCGGCAGCGCGATGCGGACGCTGACGCTCGGCGACCAGATCATCCATGACGAGCAGATCGTCACCAACAACCAGGGGCTGCTGCAGATTCTCTTGGCCGACGGCTCCAGTTTCACCGTCGGGCCGAACTCGAGCCTCAAGATCGACTCGTTCGTCTACGATCCCAATGCCAATAGCGCCAAGCTCGTGGCCACGGTCGGCACCGGCGTCTTCCGCTTCATTGGCGGCGTCGCCTCCAAGGCGCCGGGCGGGGTCGAGATTAACACGCCCGTCGGCACCGTCGGCATTCGCGGCGGCATCAGCAACCTCGACTTCTCGGGCGCCAAGCCCTTCCATATCGACATGGTCTACGGCGTCGGCGTGACGCTCAGTAGCGGCCAGAAGATCATCGGCAACCTCTATCACTCCGGCTACTCGATCGTCATCGATCCCAACGGCAAGGCGGGTGTGTTGAAGACGCCGCCGGAGTGGTCCGCTCAGTTCCAGATCCAGATGGCGGGGAGCAATTCTGGCAACGTCAACGGCAACAAGGTGGCGGGCGCGCTAGGGAATACCAACAAGACCAAGGCGCCCAAGGAGGAGAAGGGGGACGGCAAGACTGCCTCCGCCGGCGATCACCTCGGTCCGGTCGCGACCTGGGGGCAGATCAACAACTCCGATCTCAAGAACGTCACGGCCCGCTACGACGGCACGTATTCCGCAGACCTGACCTACACGGGGCCCTCGACGCACGTGCCGGCCAGTTCGACCATAAACAACAATCCGTTCGCGCTGGTCTATTCCTTCGCCGATCGCAGCGGCACGACTTATTTCGGCCTGCTGCACACGGGCGATCCCGTGCCCTCGCCGACGAACGGCAGCAACGTGACGCTGTACCAGCTCGTCCACAACACCAGCGGCCACGGCTACCACCTTGCGCCCTATCAGGTGTTCATCCCGTCGACTGCGTCGCTCACGTCAATAAAGATCGACGTCGACAGTCCGGCGGGCCGGGGCTTTGCGACCTTCGGGACGTCGACGACGACCGGCGGTGCATTGGCGACGACTGCTGAGGTCAACGGCCTGTTCCTCAATACCGATGCCGGCGTAGCGCAAGCCGTCGCAGGAACGGTCGATACCAGTGTGACGATCCTCGGAAACACCTTCGATCTGAACGGCGCCTTCGCGGGCAATTTGACGTCCACCACGCCCCCGACCCCGTAGCGCGGCCAACCACGTGAGACTGCCGTTCTCGCAGCGGTCCCGCGCCGCATCGAAAGCGGCGCGCGCCGGGGCCGGCACCACCGGCGTGCAGCGGATCGTGGTCAGCGCGGCCGGCATCGGGGCGCTGGCGGTATTGCTCGGCCTCGCCATCTTCACGCAGCCGCTGTTCGAGCAGCTGCGGAACATCGTGTTCGACAGCTACCAGCGCCTGGCGCCGCGCACCGAGGCGGGTGCGCCGGTCGCGGTCGTCGACATCGACGAGGCCTCGATTGCCGCCATCGGCCAGTGGCCATGGCCGCGCACCACCATCGCGCAGCTGGTCGATCGGCTGACCGCCATGGGCGCCGCCACCATCGCCTTCGATATCGCTTTCCCGGAGCCCGACCGCACCTCGCCGAGCAACCTCGTGGCCGAGCTCGGCCGGCAGGGGGTCACGCTCAGCCTGCCGCCCAGTATCGCGCTCGACAACGACGCAGTGCTGGCGAAATCCTTTGCCGCGAGCCCGGTGGTCGCCGGCTTTGCGGTCAGCAACGAAACCAACAGCCCGCTGCCCACCCCGAAGGCCGGGTTCTCGTTCGGCGGCGCCGATCCAAAAACCTATCTCGCGGCCTACTCCGGCGGGGTCGCGGACCTGCCAGCGCTGAACGATGCCGCCTCTGGAATTGGGTTCTTCTCGTTCCCGATTTCCGGCGACGGCGTGGTGCGCGAATTGCCGGTCGTTGCCTTCGCCCAGGGCAACCTCTACCCGGCGCTGTCGGTCGAGGCGTTGCGCGTGGCGCAGGGCGCCGGCAGCTTCATCGTGCGCTCCACCGGCGCCAGCGGCGAGGCCGATACCGGCCAGGCCGCGATGGTGGCGTTCAAGGTCGGCGCCTTGTTGATGCCCACCGGGCCCAGCGCGCAGTTCCGCATCTACTATTCCAACCTGCCCGACATGCCGACCGTCGCCGCCCGGGACGTGCTCGATCCTGCCGCCGCCGACAAGGTGGGGCCGGCCATTGCGGGACGCATCGTACTCATCGGCACCAGCGCCGTGGGCCTCCGCGATCTCGTCGCGACGCCGTTCGGCAGCGCGACGCCGGGGGTGCGAGTGCATGCCGAAATCATCGACCAGGTGATCGGACAGACCTTCCTCGGCCGGCCTGACTGGGCGCTCGGCGCCGAGTTGTTGACCGCGGCGGTGCTTGGCCTGCTGCTGCTGGTGCTCGAGGTTGCCGGCGGCGCCGTCGCCGGCACGGTCG
>JBDTVO010000106.1:0-8439 GCA_040007135.1 Devosia sp.
TCCAGTTGAACGACACGTGGTAGTCGCTCCACGAGCCGCGCACCGAGATCGAGATTTCGTCGGTGTCCTGGCGTTCGAACGACCAGTCGTTGAGCGCCGCGATGTGCTCGATGATGTCCACCGGATGGTGCGTCCGGTCAGGCTCGAGTTCCAGGAGGTGATTCATTCGCATTCCCGCGGGTGAGCGTAAAAGAAAACGCAATACATCAAGGACTTAGCGCACGCGGATCGCCTACGAATCATGCCTTGAGACCAACCTAGGCAGGTGGGCGATTCAGGGGAATCCCCCTCGGTCGCCTTCGCGGCTTTCTCCTGTGGATGATCGAGCCGTGATTGTTAAGAACCCCTTAACCATGCCCGGCCATGCCCATGAAATTGGTGTCACAATGCGACACCTGGCTCGGCGCCCGGCAACTGGGCCCGCAGTCAGTCCCTCCCCCAGAAAGGGGGAGGACAGGAGGGGGTTGACCCACCACCGACTGCCCACCACCGACTGCCCACCACCGACTGCCCACCACCGACTGCCGATTGCCGCCCTAGAACAGCCCGTCCGCTCCGGCCCAGCCTGTCGTCAGCGCCGCCCGCCAGCGCGGAAAGCCGTTCGCTTCCGCCATCCGCGCCGCCGCTTCGTGGTCATACGGCACGGCATGAAAGCTCGGGAAATACGCCCCGTCGCGCACCTCGATCGTCGCGTAGCGCGCATCGGGCGAGCCGAGGAACATCTGCAGGCCGACACTCCCGGGATTGACGATCAGCCGCCCGTCCTTGAGCCGCACCGCCTTGGGCATGTGCGTGTGGCCGCACAGCATCACCGGAAAATCGAACCCCTCGCCGCGGGCCATCACCGTCGCCTCGTCCGGCACCGTCACCGTGCGCCCGTCCCACCAATTGTCGAGCCACGGATCGTCGTCCGAGCGTGGCGTGCCGTGGCACATGAACACATCGTCCAGCAGCGACAGCGTTGCCGGCATGTCGTTGATCCAGATGCGGTGCCGCGCCTCCATCTGCTCCTGCGCGAAGCGATCGACGGGCGCCAGCTTGTCGGGCGGATTGTCGACCAGCACCCGGTCGTGATTGCCACGCACCGTCGGCAGGTCGAGTTCCATCAGCAGGTCCGCGGTCCAGTTCGGCTCCAGCGGACCGCTGACCAGGTCGCCGAGGTTCAGCGTCGCGTCGACCTTCTGCCGCGCGATATCCTCCAGCACCGCCTCGAGCGCGAGCCGGTTGCCATGGACGTCGGAGATAACGGCAATCTTCACGGCTTGGGCGAAGCGTCCCCAGCGGGAGCCGTGGGCTTGAGCCCGGCAACCTCGGCCTTGAGCGCACTCAGTTCCGTGCTCTGCCGCTGCACCAGTTCGCGCAACGCGTCATAGTCTTCGCGCTTCACCAGGTTCATATCCATGATGAACCGCTCGGCCTGTGCCCGCACCATGCTCTCGACCTCGCGGCGAACGCCATCGGCCATGCCGGCGGCGTCGTTCATCAGTCGCCCGACATTGTCGAGCAGGCGGCTGGATGTCGTCTGGGGCATCAAGGCCTCCACTGGTTCATGTCGTTGGCCTATTTAGGCCCACCGGCCCGGCTTGACCAGTGCAGCACACGGCCTACAAGAACCCGCCCTCCGGAGCCGGCCGCTTGCCCTTTCCCGACATCAGCCCCATCGCCTTCGCTATCGGCCCGTTTTCCGTCCGCTGGTACGCCCTCGGCTACCTCGCGGGCGTGTTTCTCGGCGCCTGGTATGCCACCAGCCTCCTCAACCGTCCGAAACTGTGGGCCGGCGACAAGCCGCCCTTCCCGGCCGCCGCCATCTGGGATTTTGCCTTCTGGGCCGTGCTCGGCATCGTCCTGGGCGGCCGCACCGGCTATGTCCTCTTCTACAACCTGCCCTACTTCCTCGCGCACCCGCAGGAGATCATCGCCGTGTGGGACGGCGGCATGGCCTTTCACGGCGGCCTCGCCGGCATCCTCATCGCCATGGCCCTCTTCACCCGCTCGCAGAACCGCGTGCGGCCCACCTCCCCCCTCGCGGGGGAGACAGCGCAGCCGGCGACGAAGTCGCCTGGCGAAGCTGGGAGGGGGGGAGCCACGGAGACCGGGGCCACCACAGCCATCCTCCAGAGCTTCGACCTCCTCGGCGCCATCGGCTCGGTCGGCATCTTCCTCGTCCGCATCGCCAACTTCATCAACGGCGAGCTCTACGGCGCCCCCACCGACGCGCCCTGGGCCGTCATCTTCCCCACCGACCCCGACCAGCTCCCGCGCCACCCGACGCAGCTCTACGAGGCCGCCCTCGAAGGCCTGCTGCCGTTCATCGTCATCCTCGTCGGCAGTCGCTGGCTCGGCTGGCTGAAGCGCCCCGGCCTCGTCGCCGGCGTCTTCGGCCTGCTCTATGCCCTCGGCCGCATCCTCGTCGAAGTCTGGCGGCTGCCCGACGTCCAGCTCGGCTATCTGCTCGGCACCGGCTGGGTCACCATGGGCATGGTGCTGACGACGCCGATCCTGATCGCCGCTCTCATCCTCATCGGCTACGCACTCTCGCGGCCGCGCGGCTGACATGCTGAGTCTCGGCGAACAGATCGACACGCAGATCCGCACCACCGGACCGATGTCGCTGGCGACCTACATGGGCCTCTGCCTCAGTCATCCCCGCCACGGCTACTACACCGCCGGCCGCCCCATCGGCGCCCTCGGCGATTTCATCACCGCCCCCGAGATCAGCCAGATCTTCGGCGAGCTCATCGGCTTTTTCATCGTCAATCTCTGGCAGCAGATGGGCCAGCCGCCGAGCTTCACCCTGCTCGAACTCGGCCCTGGTCGCGGCACGCTGATGCAGGACGCGCTGCGCGCCGCCAGCAAGGCAGACGGATTCGAAAATGCGTTGCACCTCCAGCTCTTCGAGTCGAACGCTCTTCTAAAGGGCGAGCAGGAAAAGCGCCTCGGCGCCTACTCGCCCTACTGGGCCGGCGACATCGACGCCGTCTCCGCCGATCCCCTGTTCGTCATCGCCAATGAGTTCTTCGACGCGCTGCCGATCCGCCAGTTCGTCAAGGCCGGCGATGGCTGGCACGAGCGCCTCGTCGGCCTCGACGCCGAGGGCAACCGCACCCTTGGCTTGTCACCCACTCCAATCCCCGCAACCGCCGCGCCGGCCGACGTCCACGATGCCGCCCCTGGCGAAATTCTCGAGCTCAGCGCCGCCGCCGCCGACACCATGCAGCGTCTTGCCCGCAAGGTCGCGTCGCAGGGCGGCGCCCTCCTCGCCATCGATTATGGCTACGATCGCACGCAGACCGGCGAGACCCTGCAGGCGGTGAAATCGCACGCCTTCACCGATCCCCTCGCCGCCCCCGGCGAGGCCGACATCTCCGCCCACGTCAATTTCGCAGTCCTCGCCGACGCCGCCCGCGCCGCCGGCCTCACCGTCGCGCCGCTCACCACCCAGGCCGATTTCCTCCTCCGCCTCGGCCTCGGCGAGCGGGCGAAGGTGCTGGCCGCGGCCAATCCCGCCGAGGCGACCAACATCGCCCGCGCCGTCGAGCGCCTCACCGGCCCCACGCAGATGGGCACCCTGTTCAAGGTGCTGTGCGCCCACAGCCCCGGCCTCAAGCCCGCGGGCCTCGCATGAGCGCCCCCTACACAACCAGCCAGGTGCTGGCCGACGACCGCCTCGTCCACGGCTTCTTCGGCCGTGAGGGCGGCCGCTCGATGGGCGAACTCGCCGGCAACAACATGTCGATCGCCCAGGGCGACAATCCCGACCTCGTCGTCTCCAACCGCTCGTCCGCCGCCTACGCCATGGATGGCCACGGCATCGCCGATCTCGTCGTCTTCCGCCAGGTGCACTCGACCACCGTCGTCACCCTCACCCAACGTCCGAAGCCGGGCGTCGCCGTCGAGGCCGACGCCATGGTCACCAACCGCGCCGATCTCCTCCTCGGCATCCTCACTGCCGACTGCTCCCCCGTGCTCCTCGCCGATCCGGAGGCCGGCATCGTCGGCGCCGCGCACGCCGGCTGGAAGGGCGCCGCCGGCGGCATCGTCACCAAGACCGTCGCCGCCATGGTCGCCCTCGGCGCCCGTCCCGAGCGCATCCGCGCTGCCATCGGTCCCACCATCTCCGCCGCCAATTACGAGATCGGTCCCGACACCGCCGCGCAGATCGCCGCCCTCGATGCCGCCGCCTCGGCCGAAATCGCCATCCCCGCCGGAAAATCCCGCGAGCATTTCGACATCCCCGGTTTCCTTCAGCAGCAATTGTTCACCGCCGGTGTCGGCCTCGTCGGCGATCTTGCCCTGTGCACCTATGCCGACCCGGGCCGCTACTTCTCGCACCGCTACGCCACCCACCACGGCATCAACACCGGCCGGCAGATCGCCATCATCGGCCGCCGCGAGGCCTGAGCCGAAAGCGTTCATCGTTCCGTCACAAGGCGCATTGCGCCGCTCGGCGCCGCCCGATAAACAGCCGCCAACCTTCAGGCACCCGAGGCGCGCACGATGAAACTCGTCACCGGCAACTCGAACCGTGCCCTCGCCGACGCCGTCGCGGACTACCTCGAACTCCCCCTCACCGACTGCACCGTCAAGCGCTTCGCCGACAAGGAAGTGTATGTCGAGGTGCACGAGAACGTCCGCGGCGAGGATGTCTTCGTGCTGCAGTCGACCTCGTTCCCGGCCAACGACAACCTCATGGAGCTGCTGATCGTCATCGACGCGCTGCGCCGCTCCTCGGCCCGCCGCATCACCGCCGTGCTGCCCTATTTCGGCTACGCCCGGCAGGACCGAAAGTCCGCGCCGCGCACCCCCATCTCCGCCAAGCTCGTCGCCAATCTCATCACCGTCGCCGGCGCCAACCGCGTCCTCACGCTCGATCTGCACGCCGCCCAGATCCAGGGCTTCTTCGACATCCCGACCGACAACCTCAGCTCGGCTCCGGTCACCGTCCGCGACATCAAGCAGAACTACGACACCACCAACACCGTCATCGTCTCGCCCGACATCGGCGGCGTCGTGCGCGCCCGCAACGTCGCCGGACGGCTCGGCACCAGCCTCGCCATCGTCGACAAACGCCGCCCAAAGGCCGGCGTCAGCGAAGTCATGAACATCATCGGCGACGTCGCCGGACACGATTGCATCCTCATCGACGACATCGTCGATTCTGGCGGCACGCTGGTGAACGCCGCCGAGGCCCTGATGCAATCCGGCGCCCGCAGCGTCTCCGCCTACATCACCCACGGCGTACTGAGCGAGACCGCGCCCGACAGGGTCGCCGCCAGCAAGCTCAAGGAACTCGTCGTCTCCGACTCGATCGAAATCCGCCCCGAAGTCGCCGCCGTCGCGAAAATCCGCCGCATGAGCATCGCGCCCCTCATCGGCGAAGCCATCGCCCGCACCGCCAGCGAGCAGTCCGTCTCCAGCCTCTTCGACTGAGCGGCCGCGAGCCCCAGCGAGCCCTCGCCTCGCCACCGCGTCATTCCCGCGAAAGCGGGAACCTCCGTTCGGCTCCACGCTCATCGCGCCGCGATTCTTCCTTCCAGCCCTCTCAGAATGTCGAAATCCGCCCCACTCGCGCGACATAATGCTGAGTGAAATTTCGAAGGACCGCGCCATGCCCGATTACATGCTCCTGCTGCACGCCGAAGAGAAAGCCGGCCTGGCGCTGCCGCCCGAAGTGATGGCGCAGTGGATGGAAAAGATGCACGCCTACAAGGCCGCCCTCGACAAAGCCGGCGCCCACATCGCCCACGGCGCCCTCGGCACCTCGACCTCCGCCAGCATCGTCAATCTCGACAAGGCCGGCGAACTGCAGGTGCACGACGGCCCCTTCACCGAGACCAAGGAACAGCTCGGTGGCTACTACGTCATCCGCGCCAGGGACCTCGCCGAAGCCCAGCAATGGGCGGCCAGATGCCCTGCCGCCATCTGGGGCCACATCGAAATCCGCCAGATCCAGTCCGAATGATCCTCCGGCCTGTCAATTTGTAGAACTCTGCCCGCCTCTCGCGTCATACTGGCGCCGGACCCTGATGTGCCGGTGTGACCCTGGGAGACGACAATGCAATACCTGCTGCTCATTCACGGCGATGAATCCCGCTTCAGCCAGGCGCAGGACGCGCCGGTGAACCCGCAGATGCAGGCCTACGTCGCCGCGCTCAACAAGGCCGGCGTCATGCTCGGCGGCGAGCGGCTGAAGCCGTCGCGGGCGACGCGGCGCGTCTCTGTCCGCGAGGGCAAGACGCGGGTCATCGATGGCCCCTACTCCGATACCCGCGAACAGCTCGGCGGCTACTTCCTGCTCGAGGTCGCCGATGAAGACGCGGCCCTCGACTGGGCGGCAAAATGCCCCGCCGCCGAACACGGCACCATCGAAGTCCGGGCGATCGTGCCGACGCCGCGCTATTGAACGTCCGGACCCGGTCGAAATTGGCGGCCACCGGGCGTCATTGCAGCATCGGACGCAGCCGTCCGCCCCCGCATGGAGAATGAACAATGCGCTACATGATGCTGATCCACCACGACGAAGCCGCTCTCGCCGCCGCCGACCAGAAGGCGTTGTGGGCCGATTACGGCGCCTTCAACGAGGCCCTCGCCAAGGCCGGCGGCAACGCCTCCTCCGGCGAGCGGCTGCAGCCGGGCAGTGCCGCCACCACCGTGCGCCAGCACGACGGCAAGGCTGAAATCCTCGATGGCCCTTATGCCGACACCAAGGAGCAGTTTGCCGGCTACTTCTTCGTCACCGCCGCCGATGTCGACGAAGCCATCGCCTGGGCCAAGCGCTGCCCGTCGAGCAAGTTCGGCTCGATCGAAATCCGTCCCGTCGTCGAACAGACCGGCAACTGGAAGTGACGGCAGATGACGAGGCCGGCCGTGTCGCTGCACGCGTTGCTCGCACCAGCTACGGCCGCCTCGTCGCCTATCTCTCTGCCCGCACCCGCGACGTCGCCGGCGCCGAGGACGCGCTGGGCGAGGCGTTCGCCGCCGCCCTCCTCGCCTGGCCCCGCGACGGCGTTCCCGGCAATCCCGACGCCTGGCTGCTCACCGTCGCCCGCCGCCGCCAGACCGACGCCATCCGCCGCCGCAAGACCCGCAGCACCGGGGAGGAGCATTTGATCCTCGTTGCCGACGAGCTCGAGGCCGCCGCGGCGGAAACCGGCGACATCCCCGACCGCCGCCTGGCGCTGATGTTCGCCTGCGCCCACCCGGCGATCGATCGCGGCATGCGCGCGCCGCTGATCCTGCAGTCGATCCTCGGCCTCAACGCCGAGGAGATCGCCGCCGCCTTCCTGATCCCGCCGGCAACGATGGGCCAGCGCCTCGTCCGCGCCAAGGCGCGCCTCCGCGACGCCGGCATTCCGTTCGGCGTCCCCGAAAAGGAAGACCTGCCCGACCGCCTCGAGGCCGTCCTCGATGCCATCTACGCCGCCTACGCCAAAGGCTGGAACGAGGTCGGCGACGAGGCGGTCCCCGAGATCGCCGACGAGGCGGTGTGGCTCGGGCGCCTCCTGGTCTCGCTGCTGCCCGCCGCCCCCGAGGCACGGGGCATGCTGGCGCTGATGCTCTATGCCGAAGCCCGCCGCCCCGCCCGCCGCGACGCGACCGGCGCCTACGTTCCACTCGAACAGCAGGACACAAGCCTCTGGGACGACTCTCAGATCGTCCTCGCCGAGCAGCTCCTGCGCGAGGCCAGCGCCGCCGGCCCCTCGGGCCGTTACCAGCTCGAAGCGGCCATCCAGTCCGCCCACGTCGCCCGCCGCCTTCGCGGCGTCGCCACCTGGCCGGCAATCGTCGCGCTCTACGATCACCTTCTCGCCCTGACCCACTCCCCCGTCGTCGCCCTCAACCGCGCCGTCGCCCTCGCCGAAGTCAGCGGTCCCGAGGCGGCCCTCGGCGCCCTCGAACCCCTCGCCTCCGATCGCCGCATGACAACCTACCAGCCCTACTGGGCCGCCCGCGGCCACCTCCTCGCCCGCCTCGGCCAATCCGCCGCCGCCGACGAAGCCTTCACCGTCGCCATCGGCCTCACCACCGACCCAGCCGTCCGCACCTACCTCCGCGACCAGATCACCCCCACCCAGTAGCCCCCCGAAGCGGCAGTCGTCTGCGGGGAGGGATCAAGAGCCTGCCCCGGCGAAGGCCGGGGGTGGGGGGAGCCCCTCGCTCCAAGGTCGCACTCCCCACGATTGTCATCCCGGCGAAAGCCGGGACCCACCTCTCACCCCGAACCAGCGCCAGCATGGATTCCCGCCTCCGCGGGAATGACACCGTGGATGAGGACAACCAGACTAACGGCACCCTCAGTCGGCCTCCTCTCCCGTTTACGGGGGAGGGGACCAGCCGGAGGCTGGTGGAGGGGGTGGCCCCACGCACGATGCCCGCGCCCATTCCCGCCGGGGTGACACAGCGGTGGTCTCACAACCCATTGCCCCCTCTCACGAAATG
>JBDTVO010000107.1:0-8383 GCA_040007135.1 Devosia sp.
CCGACGACGACGCCGTCGGCGTCGCGGCCGATGAGCGCGGCGTCCTCGGCGGTCTTGATGCCGAAGCCGACGGCGACCGGCAGGTCGGTGTGGCCCTTGATGCGCCGCACAGCCTCGCCCACCGCCGCATGCGACTTGATAGCGGCGCCGGTGATGCCGGTCATCGACACGTAGTAGACGAAGCCCGAGGTGTTCCTGAGCACAGCAGGCAAGCGGCGATCGTCGGTGGTGGGCGTCGTCAGGCGGATGAAATTGAGGCCGGCGGCGAGCGCGGGGACGCACAGCTCGTTGTCTTCCTCGGGCGGCAGGTCGACGACGATAAGGCCATCGACGCCGGCGGCGAGCGCATCCTTGATGAAGGCATCGACGCCATGAATGTAGATGGGATTGTAGTAGCCCATGAGGACGATGGGCGTTGCCGCGTCGGACAGGCGAAACTCGGCGACCATCGCCAGCGTCCTGTTGAGCGTCTGGCCTGCCTTCAGCGCCCGCTGCCCTGCCATCTGGATGCCCGGGCCATCGGCCATCGGATCGGAGAACGGCATTCCAAGTTCGATCAGATCGGCGCCGGCGGCAGGCAGCGCCTTGAGGATCGCGCTGGCCGTCGCGAGGTCGGGATCGCCGGCCATGATGAAAGTGACGAGGGCGGGACGGCCCTGTTTGGCGCAGGCGGCGAAGCGGTCGGCGATGCGGCTGGTCACGGCGCGGTCCCGAGATATTTGGCGACGCTTTCGAGATCCTTGTCGCCGCGGCCCGAGAGGCAGAGGACGATGGTTTCGTCCTTGTTCATGGCCGGGGCGAGCTTCAGCACCTGGGCGAGGCCGTGGGCGCTTTCGAGCGCCGGGATGATGCCTTCGATGCGGGTCAGCAGCTGGAAGGCGTCGATCGCCTCGCGGTCGGTGATCGGCACGTAAGTGACGCGCTTGCTGTCGTGAAGGAAAGAATGCTCGGGACCGACGCCGGGATAGTCTAGGCCGGCCGAGATGGAATGGCCTTCCAGAATCTGCCCGTCGGCATCCTGCAGGAGATAGGTGCGGTTGCCGTGCAGCACGCCGGGACGGCCGCCGGTCATCGAGGCGGCGTGGCCGTTTTCGACGTCGATGCCGTGGCCGCCGGCCTCGGCGCCGTAGATTTTTACCGACGGATCGTCGAGGAAGGCATGGAAGGTGCCGATGGCGTTGGAGCCACCGCCGACACAGGCGACCAGCGCATCGGGGAGCTTGCCTTCGGCCTCCTGGTGCTGGGTGCGGATTTCGTCGCCGATGACGGACTGGAAGTCGCGAACCATCAGCGGATAGGGATGCGGGCCGGCGGCGGTGCCGATGAGGTAGTAGGTGTCCTCGACATTGGTGACCCAGTCGCGCAGCGCCTCGTTCATGGCGTCCTTGAGGGTGCCAGCGCCAGCGGTGACGGGGCGCACTTCGGCGCCCAGCATCTTCATGCGCTGCACGTTGGGGGCCTGGCGGGCGACGTCGGTGGCGCCCATGAAGACGACGCAGGGGAGACCGAAGCGGGCGCACACCGTGGCGGTGGCGACGCCGTGCTGGCCGGCGCCGGTTTCGGCAATGATCCGGGTCTTCCCCATGCGACGGGCGAGGAGAATCTGGCCGAGTGTATTGTTGATCTTGTGCGAGCCGGTGTGGTTGAGGTCTTCGCGCTTCAGATAGACGCGCGCGCCGCCGAGATGCTCGGTGAGGCGGGCGGCGAGATAGAGCGGCGAGGGGCGGCCGGCGTAGTGGGTGCGCAGATCGCCCATTTCGGCGATGAAGGCCGGATCGACCTTGGCCTCGTTGTAGGCAGTCTCGAGGTCGCGGATCAGCGGCATCAGCGTTTCGGCGACGAAGCGGCCGCCGTAGATGCCGAAACGGCCGTCCTCGTCCGGACCGCTGCGCAATGTGTTGGCGCGGTGCGGTTCGCCTTCGCGGTGGTCCATGAGCCTCAGCCTGCGGCGGCCTGCCGCGCGTTGGTGATGAAGGCGCGGATGCGGCCCGCGTCCTTGACGCCGGGGGCGGTTTCGACCCCGGAGGAGACATCGACGCCCATCGGCCGCGTCGCCTGCACGGCGGCGCCGACGTTTTCGGGTGTCAGGCCCCCGGAAAGCATGAAGCTCAGTTGAGGGTCAAGCGCCTTGAGCAGGCTCCAGTCGAAGGTGGTGCCGAGGCCGCCCGGGCGCGTCGCCTCGCTGGGCGCCTTGGCGTCGAGCAGCAGCCGGTCGGCGCAATCGGCAAAACCGGCCACGGCGGCGACATCCTCGGCCGAGCCGATGGGGCAGGCCTTGAGGATGGCGATGCCGGCCTCGTCGCGGATGGTCTCGACACGGTGCGGGGTCTCGGGGCCGTGCAACTGCAGCCAGTCGGGACCGAGGGCCGCCACCTGGGCGACCAGGGTATTGTCGGGATTGACCAGCAGCACGCAGGTTTCGGCGCGGCCGCGGGCCAGCGAAATCAATTCGCCTATCGGATCGAGCTCGAGGTGGCGGGGGGAGCGGGCGAAGTGGACGAAGCCCACCATATCGGCGCCGGCGGCGATGGCGGCGTCGAGAATGGCCTCGGTCTTGATGCCACAGATCTTGATGATGAGCGGATCGGGCAAGCGGGCCTCAGGACTTGGCTAGGTCATCGACAGTGGGCAGCACGGAGGGCGAGCGGCGGATGTTGTCGACCTCGCGGGTGAGGCGCTCGGTCTCGCGGCGCCAGGTGCGCTCGTCGCGGCGGTGCTGGCTCTGCGCGAACCAGGTGGCGACGCCGCCGAGCACGACACCGAACAGCAGCACCCCGAACAGGACGAGGAACAGCGGCACGCCGACGCCCGGCGTGGTGAGCGCCTCGGAGGGAACGAATGGATTGAAGTTCACCACCACCAGCTGGCGATTGGCGAGGGCGAAGACGATCAGCACCAGGCACAAAGGCACCAGCACGACCCAGCCGACGATGCGTCTCATCATCTCAATGGGTTCCGCTCGCGCACGGACTCAGCGGTTGAGCCGCTCGCGGATCTCCTTGCCGGCCTTGAACTGCGGCACGTATTTTTCGCCGACATCGACCTGCTCGCCGGTGCGCGGGTTGCGACCGACGCGGGCCGGGCGGTTTTTGACGGCAAAGGCGCCGAAACCGCGCAACTCGACGCGGTCGCCGCGGGCCATGGCGTTGCCGACCTCATCGAGGATAGCGTTGACGATGTTCTCGATGTCACGCTGAAATAGATGCGGATTTTCGTCGGCAAGTTTCTCAACCAGCTCAGACTTGATCATTCCGCCCCCCGGGCGTGCCTCACCGGTAACATCAGTGAGCCTGCCAAAGTGACACCAACCCGTCAAGCGCAACCGCAGATTCCGGCGGCAGGCCGAAGGCGGCGCGGGCCTCGCCACCAATCCACTTGCCGACGCCCAGCCAGGGCGCCTCGGCGGGCGGCCATACGGATGACACCGGCAGATCGGCCTTGATGCCCTTCGATTTTTCCAGCCAGGCGATGGCTTCGGCTTCGCCGCCGACCTCGTCGGCGAGCTTGTCGGCGATGGCCTGGTTGCCGGTGAGGATGCGCCCGTCGGCCAGCGGCAGCACGGCGGCGCGGTTGAGGCCGCGGCGCTCGGCGACGATGTCGACGAACCAGGAGAAGCTGTCATCGACGAGACCCTGCAGCTCGGCGCGGACTTCCGGCGTCATCGGGTGGGTGATGTCGGGCTCGGCCTTGAGCGGACCCGAGGCGACCTTGTCGGAGCCGATGCCGATGGTGTCCATCAGCTTGCCGGCGTTGAAGGTCTGGAACAGGACGCCGATCGAGCCGACCAGCGACAGGCGGCGCACAAAGATGCGGTCGGCGGCGATGGCGGTCATGTAGGCGGCGGAGGCGCCGAGCTCGTTGACGTAGGCGACGACCGGCTTTTTTGCCCGGAGCTTGCCGATCGACTCGTAGAGTTCTTCGCCGCCGGCGGTGGTGCCGCCGGGCGAGTTGATCTGCAGAACGACGGCCTTAACGGTGTCGTCGGTGGTGAGCCGGTCGAGCATGGCGATTCGCGCCGCATTGGTGGTGATGGTGCCGTCGATGGTGACGCGCGCCAGGTGGTCGCCCGAGAGGCCGTTTTCGAGCGCGTAGCGGCCGGCCAGCGCCAGGATGGCGACGACCAGCGCGATGAAGGCGACGATGCGCCAGCGGAAGCGCGAGCGGCGGAGGGCGCTGGCGGCCGGGATGGCGTTGGCGGGGTCGATCATCGGGTCGGACATGGGTGGCCTCGATTGCGTGCAGGCGGGGTAGCGAGCCCGGGCGGCAAAAGCAAGGTTGCGGCGCTAGGCGGGCCCGGCCGGCGGGGCGGAGAACAGGCCCGACAACTGGTCGGCCTCGAGCAGGCTGAGCGCGGCGCCCTGGCGGAGCAGCCGGTCGAGCTCGGCCTGCCCGAGCTGGTCGGTCAGTCTGGCGATCAGCCGGACGCGCTGGATCGCTTCGGTAGACTGGCGGCCATCGGGCCACTCGCTGATGCGCCGGTCGATGATGCCGAGCAGGAGGGCCGCGTCCCGCGGGTTGCCGGTGTAGAGGCGCCACTCGGCGGCCGCCTGCAGGGCGCACATGTGCCAGTAGCTGGCGTCGCGCACGAGGTAGGGCGCGGCTTCGAGCAGCGCCGCTGCGCCGCCAGCGGCATCATCGAGGGAGAACTTGTAGACGGCGAGGTTGGTGAGGTGATTGGCAAGTTGCAGGGTGAGGCCGCTGCGCCGCAGGTCAGGCAGCGCGCCCCCGACGAGGGCGATGGAGCGGGCGGTGTCGCCACCCCGATGCAGCACCTCGCCGAAATTCATCACCGAGCGGAAGCGGCCGATCGGATTGCCCATGTCGGCGTGCATGGCGAGGCCGGCCTGGGCGCGGGCAAGGCCGCCTTCGGTGTCGCCGCTGGTCCACATGTCCACAGCCGCGGCGACGAGCGCCCAGGCCTTGGTCTTGCTGGCGGGCATTGTCGGCAGCAGCCGGCGCACTTCCTCGACCAGCGGATCGGCCTCGCCCTCGGGGCGAAAGAAGATCGTCCCCCAAGTGAGCAGCAGCAGCACCTGGCGGTAGCGAACCGCATCGCTGCTGGTCCTGAACCAGGCGAGCGTCGGCAGCAGCGCCTGGCGCGCCCGGATGTCCATGGCGTTGAAGCGGCAAACTTCGCCGAGCGCCTGCCCGAGGCGGGCTGTGAGTTCGGGCGGGGCGTCGCCGGCCAAAGGCAACGCCGCCTCGACGGTCGCAAGAGCCTCATCGCCGAGCTGTTCGACCACAAAGTAGCGCCAGGCATTGGCTGCCAGTGCTACGTAGCCAAGGCCGGCTCCGGCCGTTCTCGTCCACGCCAGGGCGGCACGCAAATTGTCGCCGTCGCGCGAATAGCGGGCGCGCCAGAGATCGTCGGGCGTATCGTCCCAGCGCACGATGCTCTCCTCAAAGAGCGTGGTGAGAAATGCCGCGTGCGCGGCCCGGGCGGCGGCTTCCTCGCCCTCGGCGGCCAGCCGTTCGAGGGCAAAGCGGCGGGTGCTATCGAGGAGCCGATAGCGGCCGCGATCGGTGCCGTCGCGGACCACCAGCGAGCGGCGGACCAGTTCGGCGACACGCGCCTCGGCCCCTCCTCCGGCGATGGCGGCGACCGCCTCGAGGGAGAAGCTGCCCTGGAAAACCGACAGCGTCCGCAACACTTCCTGCTCGCCGCGATCCAAGAGGTCATAGCTCCAGGCGAGCGAGGCCAGCAGCGAGCGGTGACGCGGCAGGGCCGTGTCCCATTCGGCGTCGAGCCCCGCCAGCTGATGCTCGAGCTGGCGGTCGACGGTGTCGAGGCCGAGCGTCGCGGCCCGCGCGGCCGCCATCTTGATTGCCAGCGCCACGCCGTCGAGGCGGCGGCAGAGCCGCATCACCGCCGGCAGGTCCGAGGCAGCGAGCTGCTCGCCGAAGAGACCGTAGCAATAGGCGAGGTAGCGGGCTGACGCGGCGTCCTGCCTGCCGTCGGCGTCGAGCGCGAATGGCAGGAGCTTGAAGACGCGTTCCTCAGCAAGACCAAGCGGCACCTGCGATGTGGTGAGAATCGTCAGCCCGGGCACGTCGGCCAAGAGGTCGCGGATGATCGATGCCGCTTCGGCCCGCACGTGTTCGCAATTGTCGAAGACCAGCACCGGCGCGGCCCGGCGCAGATGGGCGGCAATCGATTCGCCGGAATTCTGGCCGGCCCGAAACGGCACGCCCAGAGTCTGGATCAGGGTGCTCGCGATGAACGATCCATCGTCCAGCGACGCCATGTCGAGCATCCACACGCCGCCGGGCGGCGGCGGCAGCGCCCTCGCCACCGACACGGCGAGGGTGGTCTTGCCGACGCCGCCGGGCCCGACGATGCTCACGAGACGATGCTGCTCGATGAGGGCGGTCACGGCTGCTGCTTCGGCCTCGCGGGCGATGCAATCGGCGCGATAGCGTTCGATATTGCCGAGGCGCGCGGGCGCGGCGGGAGCGACGGCCGCCGCGTCGTCGCCGGGGACAGGCGAAGGCCCGACATATTTGTAGCCGCGGCCGTGCACGGTGGTGATGAAACCCGGCCCGAGCGCCTTGCGCAGGGCGGAAATGTGGACCTGCAGGGTGTTGTCCTCGACGATCATGCCCGGCCAGGCGGCAGCGAACAGCGCATCCTTGTCGAGCAGCCTGTCGGGAGCCTCAAGGAAGGCGGCGAGCAGGTCGAAGGCGCGGCCGGTGAGCTCGACAGGGCCGCCAGGACCGACGAGCTGGCGCTCGCGCCGATTGAGATGGAAGTCGCCGAACTGCACCATGCGACCACCATAGCAGCCCCGGTGTGGCCGCCGTCAGGCCCTTTCAGAACTCTTCAGGATTGCGCCAAGGACTGGCGGGCCGGACAGCGGCATCCTCGTTTCATCAGAACCGAGGAGACACAAATGCTCTACCGCCCCGCACCGTCCAGCAGCTTCCGCGTCCGTGCCGCCCTCATCGTGCGGAAAATTGCCGCCGGTCTCGCCAGCCTGGCGCAGCGGCGGGCCGACGCCAACTATCTCGATGGCCTCGGCGAACATGGGCTGCGCGACCTCGGGCTGCGCCGCGTCGAGACGCGCGACGGCGCCCGCTACTACTGAGCGGCGGCGAGACGGCGGACCATCAGCCGCGCCGCGGGCTCGTAGGTGGTGAGTTTTTGCATCAAATCCGGGGCGTCCTCGACGGCAAAGCCGTGGCGCTCCCAAAACCCCTGGCTGCCGTTGACGGCGACAAGGGTCATGGTGGCAAAGCCGTGCGCCCGGGCGTGCTTGACTAAAGCCTCGACGATGAAGCTGGCGGCACCGATGCGGCGCGCCACGGGAAGCAGCGCCAGATCGTGCAGGTAGTAGGTGTCGGCGTTATCCGGCAGGGCGCCGAGACTTGCGTTGAGCGCCGGGAGCGAACCGAAGCGCCAGGGGTGGCTGAGGATGTAGCCGGCGGGATGCTCGTTGACCTCGAGCAGGTAGGCGCCGTGCTGATAGAGCCGCTGGCGTTCGGCCAGCACCTCGGCCGACTCGAAGAAATCGGGATGAACCTCGCCGGCGATGCGCTCGACCGCCGCCAGATCGTAACCGGTCATGGTGCGCCAGGCGACGCCGGGGAGTTTCATCGGGGAGCCCATAGAAGAAGGCCCGCGCTGCTGGCGCGGGCCCCGATTGTCCATTGACCGGCGAGCCTTACTTCTTCTCGCGGTCCTTGAGCGCGGCGCCCAGGATGTCGCCGAGCGAGGCACCCGAATCCGACGAGCCGTAATTGGCCACGGCTTCCTTCTCCTCGGCGATTTCGAGCGCCTTGATCGAGAGGCCGATCTTGCCGGTCTTCTTGTCGTACTGGGTGACGCGGGCGTCCACCTTCTCGCCCTTCGAGAAGCGCTCGGGGCGCTGGTCGTTGCGGTCGCGGCTGAGATCGGCACGGCGGATGAACGCAGTCATCTCGCTGTCGGCGATCTTGACCTCGATGCCGCCATCGTTGACCTCGGTGACGGTGCCGGTGACGACCGAGCCCTTCCTGACACCATCGCCCGCAACATCCTTTTCGTCGCCGGTCGAGAGCTGCTTGATGCCGAGACTGATGCGCTCCTTGTCGACATCGACGTCGAGCACCTTGGCCTGCACCACGTCGCCGCGGTTGTATTCCTCGAGCGCCTGCTCGCCCGGCTTCTGCCAGTCGAGATCGCTGAGGTGCACCATGCCGTCGACATCGCCGTCGAGACCAACGAAGAGGCCGAACTCGGTCTTGTTCTTGACCTCGCCCTCGACGGTGGAGCCCACCGGGAACTTGTCGGCGAAGGTTTCCCACGGATTGGCGAGAGTCTGCTTCAGGCCGAGCGAGATGCGGCGCTTTTCGGGATCGACCTCGAGCACCATGACTTCCACTTCCTGCGAGGTGGAGACGATCT
>JBDTVO010000108.1:0-8381 GCA_040007135.1 Devosia sp.
GCGATTTCATTGCTGTCGTCCGCTTCGCCGGGCCCAAGGCCATCGGCATGCCCGAACTGCACAACCTGACGCCGGCCCTCGGCGTGCTGCAGGGCCGCGGCTTCAAGGTGGCGCTGCTCACCGACGGGCGCATGTCGGGCGCCTCCGGCAAGGTCCCCGCGGCGATCCACGTGACGCCGGAAGCTCTCGACGGCGGACCCATCGCCAAGCTGCGCGATGGCGACATGCTTCGCCTCGATGCCGACGCCGGCACGCTGAATTTTCTCGGCGATGAACGCGAACTGCTGAGCCGTACCCCCGCGACCGAGGACCTCCACGATCAGCACTTCGGCACCGGACGCGAGCTGTTCGCCGGGTTCCGGGCGCTGGTCGGCGCCGCAGACCAGGGCGCCAGCGTCTTCGGCTGATCGCCCATCGTTACACGCCCGCGTGATGGCCTGCGGTTGGAATGTCGTCGCAAATGACGTCCGCGCGAGCCGCCGTGATCGGTCTCGTCAATGTGCGGCGAGAACCGTGCGAGGCCGTTGAGGCACGCCGCGCGCGGCGCCTACCAACCGTGCACGGCGGCATCAAGCCGGCCGAACGGAGGGTTTCATGCGTACACTTCTTGTTTCCATTTCGGCCATAGCTCTGGTCGCTGCGATCGGCCTGCCGGTCGCAGCCGAAGACGCGATGTCGTCCAGCGCCATAGGCGGCGACGCCATGATGTCGGGCGATAGCTCCATGATGGCCGGTGACGCGATGGCCGGTGACAGCAGCATGATGGCCGGCGATGCCATGTCTGGGGGCGCCATGTCTGGCGATGCCATGTCCGGCGATCACATGATGGCCGACGGCATGATGATGAACGACATGGCGATGGCCAATGACATGTCCGACATGGGCATGGCGATGATGATGAAGGGCAAGGCGGTGATGATCACCATCGAGGACCTGACCAAGGGTCAGCCCTTCTCGCCATCGGTGTTCGAGAGCCACAGCGCCGACGCCGCACCGCTGTTCAAGCTCGGCGACAAGGCCTCCGATGCTCTCGTGGCCGTGGCCGAAGGCGGCAATATCGGCATGTTCTCGGTCATGGCCGCCATGAACAAGGAGAGCAAGATCGGCGACGCGCAGCTCGCCATCCACACGTTGCCCGGCCAGACCCGTAGCGTCATCGTCCACGTCGATGCCAAGCATCCGCTGATCGATGCCGCCTGGATGCTCGGCAACACCAATGACGGGTTCTCCGGCTTTGTCGGCGTCGATGCCTTCCACCTGAAGAAGGCCATGACGCTCGAAGTCCGCGGCTACGACGCCGGCTCGGAGAAGAACAACGAGAAGAAGGGCTTCCTCGGCGCCCTCGGCGCCCGCAACGACCGCGATCCCGAGAATGGTGTCATCACCTGGCACACCGGCATCCGCGGCGACGCCGATGCTCCCAAGGACTGGAACTGGGACGTCAGCGGCCCGGTGGCCAAGGTGACCATCACGCCGCTGCCGTAAGCACTGCACCGGCGTGCCTTGCGCGCCGGTGCCCGCCGGAGGCAGGGTGGATTCGCGTCAACCAAGCGGAGTCCCCTATGCCCACCGGCACCGTCGTCTTCATCCACGGAGCCTGGATGGCGCCGGCTTCGTGGGATCGGTTCAAATCGGCTTTCACCGCCGCCGGCTACCGGGCGTTGACCCCAGCCTGGCCCTATATGGATCGGCCCGTCGCTGAACTGCGCGCCAGCCCCGATCCTCGCTTCGGGCGGCTGTCGGTCGGCGAAATCACCGACCACTATGAAGACCTCATTCGCAGCCTGCCGGAAAAGCCGCTGCTTGTCGGCCATTCCTTCGGCGGGCTGATCGTGCAGATGCTGCTCGACCGCGGCATCGGCGCCGCCGGCGTGGCGCTCGACCCCGGCCCCATCGCTGGCGTCGTCCCCGATCCGACGTCGCTCGGCGCGGCGCTGCCGGTGGTGTTGCGATGGAACGGCTGGTCGACGCCGTTCATGCTGTCGCGGCAGAGTTTTGCCGCGCGTTTTGCCAATACCGTTCCACCTGTCGAACTCGCGCCGTACTACGATGCCTTCGTGGTGCCGGCGCCCGGCCGGATCTTCTACCAGGCGGCACTGATGAGCGGCACGCGCGTCGATCCCGCACGGCGCAAGGCGCCGTTGCTGATCACCTCGGGCACCGAGGACCGCACCGTCGCCCCACCGCTGGCACGGCAGGCCTACGGCATCCAGAAGCGTTCGCCGGCACGCACCGACTTTTTGAGCTTCCCCGGTCGCTCGCACTTCCTCTGCGTCGAGGCCGGCTGGGAGGAGGTGGCGGGCAAGTCAATCGAATGGGCGGCCTCCGCGCTCACGTGAGGCATTCCCGCCGGCCGGCGACTCTCCTAGAGATCGTCGCCGTGTGGATGTTCCGATCGATCCCGTCGATGCTGCTGGCGCTGCTGCTGACAGGCTGCGCCAGCGTCGGCCTCGACACCGCCCCGGCGACCCCGCGGGCGCTCGATACCCTCAACGATGACCTCGGCGCGCTCGTGATTGCGCTCGATATGCCGCGCGGCGTCGGTGCGGTGGAGGGCGGCACCGCCCTGACGCTCGATCTCGGCGGCCCCCGGCCGCAGCACCTGCGCGCGCCGCTGGTCGAAGCCGACGCCGATGCGGTCGCCGCGACCCTGCCGCCACCGGGGACCGGGCGTGCCTACTACTTCCTGAGCCTCGCGCCGGCGGACCAGGTGCTGGTTCGGACGCTGCAGCAATCGGCCCGCAACTCTGCAGTTGTGCCGGTGCTTGCGGTCGTGCCGAAATACTGCGTCTCGGGCCCTCTCGATCTCAAATCGGTGACGGTGGCGGTGCTGGGTGGGCTGCCGGGCAGACGTCTGTCGCCCCTGGTCGAGCGCGCAACCCTCGCGCAGGTGGCCGCCGGCTCGCCGTTGCCCGCCTGCAGTTAAGCCGCGCTGATCAGCCCGTCGTTGCGGGCGGACGAGCGCGAGCGGCCGAAGCTGGCCCCCGCCGGACGTGCCAGGAGGCCCCAGCCGCCGCCGGGTCCGCCATAGCCGGGCGCCCCCCAGCTCTGCGCCTGTCGCCAGCGATCCCAGTACCCGGCAATGCTGATTTCACCGCGCAGGAAGACGTTGAGGGCATCACCGACGAGATCGTCGTCGCCGAATTGTGACTGCGGGTTGTCGAAGCCGAGCGCCTTGAGCTCGGCCCGCAAATCCTCGAGGTCGCGCCGCCGCGAGGCGAGGGTCTTGAGCCTGGCCCGCTGGCCCCGCACTTCCTCGTCTTCGTCCCGGGCCCGCCGCCGTATGTCGTCGAGCTGCTGCACCAGGGTCGGGTCCTGGCCCTTGGGCGTCGCCCGCGCCTCGGCCAGCAGCACCCGTAGCTCGCCGCGCTCGATGACGCCCGAGAACATGCGCATGGCGTTGGCGTAGCCCGGCTGGCTGCCTTGCGCCAACTCGCGGATCGACTTGATCGCATCGTCACGCTGGTCTTCGCGTTGCATGACGGCATGGTCGATGGCGTCGATCCCGGTGACCGCTTCGCGCAGGCCCTCGCGGGCCGCGCCGCCGCCGGCCGTATCCACGGCCTCGCTCTCCACCGCCGCGATCTCGAGCGCTGCCGCCTGCGCCTGCTGCTGCAGCTGGCTGGCATGATCGCGCAGCCGCAGTGGAATATCGTTCAATGCAACGAAATTGGCGCGGGCGCCCTCAAAGCCGATCAGGCGGGCGATACGTCCGTCGAGCCAGCCGACCAGCGCGCTGGCCCGATAGGTGCGCGCGCCGTAGCCCTTCTCCCACAGATACATGAACAGCGGATCGTCGCGGTACGGCCGGCCGTTGCGCTCCCGCGACGCCTCGGCCTGCGCGACCTTTCGCGACGCCAGCTCAGCCGCTGCCGACAGCGTGCGCGACGCCTCCAGCGTCCGTGCATAGGCGACGTCGGTCACCAGCCGTGGCCGCGCCCGCGCCGCCAGCGCCCGCAGCTGGGCATCGCGCTCCGCTGCACCGGCCTGCAGCCGGGCACGATCCTCCTGCAATTTTGCGATTTCGTCGTCGAGGCTCTGCAGTGCCGCCTCTGCGCTGCTGAGGTCGCGGGTATGCTGGTCGAGAGCCTCGCCGGCAGTCGCCTCCGCCGCGGCGATCTCGGCCGAAAGCGCCGCGCGCGAGCCTTGCTCGAGTCGCATCGCCAGCAATTGGCGGAACAACTCACCCTCCTGCAGGCGGAGCTTGCCGACGATCTCGGTGCCGCGCCCGAGCCGCCGGACGATGTCGTCTTCTTCCCGGCGGATATCGCGCAGGGCTTCATCGACCGAGGTCAGGGCCGCTGGTCCGTTCAACGCCATCTCACCACCGTGTCAGCGTGCCGCCGAGCACGTCGATGGTAAAGTCGGGCTCGAGGAAGCCGTAGTCCTTGACCCCCACCAGCGGATGCTTGATGGCGCCGTTCGCCACCCTGTCCGCCGCCACCGCCCGATAGATGCCTTCCGGCACCCGCAGGGCCCAGGTCGACACCGTCTCGGTGCGGCGCGTCGCCTCGTCGGTGACCGGCAGGTTGACGACCCGGCCCTGCGCGTCGCGGGCCTCGACGACGAGATAGTAGTTGGTTGCGTCGGTGTTGTTCTCGGGGAACGTCCAGAAGCCCCATTTCATCGTCGGCCGGTCGACCACCATGATGCGATAGGCCTGCTGCAGCGTGTCGCGAATCTGCGTCAGTCCGGCGAGGGCGGCCTCGACCCCGCCACGGTCGCCGCGCGCCGCTGCATCCTTGCCATCGGCCAGCAGCCCCTGGGCGGCAGACACGGCCTGCTGCACCTTGGTTTCCTCAAAGATCGCCTGGTAGAGCCCATCCATCTGCGACGGGATGTCCACCGCCAGTTCGTGCTGGAGCTGCGCCAGCTGCGCGTCGCGATAGGGCTTGTAGACGAGGAAATAACCGCCAAAGCCGATGACGAACATCAGCGCGATGGCAACCGCGGGCGGCAGCCAGTGCCGGCGCAGCACATAGAGACGGGCGAGCGCGACGCCGAAGCCGCGGCCGGGCGACGCGTAGGCAAAGCGCTGCGTCTCGAATGCCGCGATGCCGTCGGCGATCTGCGGGCCGCTCACCGGAATCGACAGTTGCGCATACAGCGCCTCGAGCTGGCGCGCCGCCGTGGCGGATGCCGCAAGGTCGGGGGACCGGCTCAGCGTGTCCACGATGTCCATGGTCAGCATCTGCTCGGTGAGCGGGGCAGCATCGCCGGCTGCACCTTTATCGTCGGTCGCGCTCACGCTCCCAGCCTATCGTTAGGTCGAATCCCGCAAGATCCAGACCGGCACGCTACGGGGCGTAATTTATGACAGCTTGGCGCTGGCACAATTGATCCGCCGGTCCGCGACCCCTATTTTGCCGGCAATGGTGCGAAAAAGCCGCATGCGGGGGCCTGAGACGTCATGGAGTTCGGTGGCCGCTACCTGTTCGGGGCTGAGCGCGCGGCGGTCTGGGCAGCCCTCAACGACGCGGCCCTGCTCCGGGCGGTGATTCCCGGGTGCCAGCACATGGCCTGGACCTCGCCCACCACACTCGATCTCAGGGTGAAGCTCGATTTCGGCCTCCTCCACCCCGTGTTCTCCGGCGAACTCGTCCTGAGCGACGTACATCCGGCCGAGCGCTACACGCTGACCGGCCGCGGCAAGGGCATCGTCGGTCTTGCCCACGCCAGCGCCGAAATCACCCTTGCCGATGCCGCCGACGGCGGCACGCTGCTGGTTTTTGCCGCCGCCGGACAGGCCGATGGCGGCATCATGCGGCTGGGCCGGGCGCTCATCGGCAATTCCGCCCAGAAGCTGATCGACGGCTTCTTCGAGGCTATCGGGCAGCAGCTGCACACCAATGTGACGGCACTGCCGCAGGGGACTCTCGCCGGCGAATTTTGACCGGTTGTTCAAAAACCGGGCTCTTCCCTCTTGCCGCGACGGGCAAGGCAAGATTTTATCGTCCCCAATGCGCGGGATCGTCACGCGGCACCGCCGCTTTCCGCGCGATACAGGGAGACTTTCATGACCAATCTGAAACGGCACTTCGGCGCACTGGCCGCGGGGCTCGCGACCGTGGCGCTGCTGGCCGGCGCCGCCTTTGCCGACCCCGGCGTGATCTACGATCTGGGCGGCAAGTTCGACAAGTCGTTCAACGAAATGGCCTACACCGGCGCCGAGAACTGGAAGAAGAAGACCGGCGGCAACTACGTCGACTTCGAGATCACCGACGCCGCGCAGCGCGAGCAGGCGGTGCGCCGCATGGCCTCGCAGGGCGTCAACCCGATCGTGGTCATGAGCTTCAACTGGATCCCGATCCTGCCGGCCATCGCCGATGAGTTCCCCGACATCAAGTTCGTCATCATCGACGGCGTCGTCGACAAGCCCAATGTGCGCTCGGTGGTGTTCGACGAGCATGTCGGCTCGTTCCTCGTCGGCGTCGTCGCGGCGCTGAAGTCGACGACCGGCAAATACGGCTTCGTCGGCGGCCAGGACGTGCCGCTGATCCACAAGTTCTACTGCGGTTACGCGCAGGGCGTGAAAGCCGTCAATCCGTCGGCCGAAGTGTTCGAGAATTATGTCGGTACGACCCCCGAGGCCTGGGGAAATCCGGGTGTCGCGGCTGAACTCGCCAAGGCCGATTACGACCGCGGCGCCGAAGTCGTGTTCGCAGCCGCCGGCGGTTCCGGTCTCGGCGTCATCCAGTCCGCCAAGGACAACGGCAAGTTCGCCATCGGCGTCGATGCCAACCAGAACTACATCGAGCCCGGCAGCGTCCTGACCTCGATGCAGAAGCGCGTCGACGTGGTGGTCGAGCAGGCCTTCACCGACGGCCCCGGCCTCACCGCCGGCACGGTCTCGATGGGCATCGCCAATGATGGCGTCGCCGCCGCCATGGACGACAACAACAAGGCGCTCATGACCGACGACATCGTCACCAAGCTCGCCGACTACAAGGCCAAGATCGCCTCGGGCGAAATCCAGGTCCACAACTACGAAACCGACAGCAAGTGCCCGCTCTGACCGGCACGCACTATGCCGGCTGAAAACACAGCCACGCAGCGGCCCCAAGGGGCCGCTGCAGACCCTCCGGCGATCGAGCTGACCGGCATCAACAAGCATTTCGGCCCGGTTCACGCCAACAAGGACATCCACCTCGTCGTCAAGCGCGGCACGGTGCACGGCATCGTTGGCGAGAACGGCGCCGGCAAGTCGACGCTGATGTCCATCCTCTACGGCTTCTACCACGCCGACAGCGGCGAGATCCGCGTCAACGGCACCCTCCACAAGATCACCGATTCCCGCCACGCCCTGCGCCTCGGCATCGGCATGGTGCACCAGCACTTCATGTTGGTCGACAATTTCACCGTGCTCGAGAACGTCATTCTGGGCGCCGAGAGCGAGTCGCGGTTGCAGCCGTCCCTCGACAAAGCGCGCGCCGCCCTCAAACACCTCGCCGACGAATACAACCTGCATGTCGACCCCGACGCGATCGTCGAGGAGATTTCGGTCGGCCAGCAGCAGCGCGTCGAAATCCTCAAGGCGCTGTATCGTGGCGCCGACATCCTCATTCTCGACGAGCCGACCGGCGTGCTGACGCCGGAGGAAGCCGACGACCTGTTCCGGGTGCTCGGCACCCTGCGCGAACAGGGCAAGACCATCATCCTCATCACCCACAAGCTGCGCGAGATCATGGCGATCACCGACAGCGTCTCGGTGATGCGCCAGGGCGCCATGGTCGCGACGCTTGCGACCAAGGACACCAATCCCGAGCAGCTGGCCGAACTGATGGTCGGCCGCCGCGTGCTGCTGCGCGTCAGCAAGGGCGAGGCGAAACCCGGCGCCGCGCTGCTCGAGGTGTCCGACCTCGTAGTCAAGGACGACCGCGGCGTCGAGCGCGTCAAGGGCGTGAGCTTTACCGTCCGTGCCGGGGAGATCGTCGGCATTGCCGGCGTCGCCGGCAACGGCCAGTCGGAGTTGCTGGAGGCAGTGAGCGGCATGCGGGTGCCAAAGTCCGGCGCCGTCAAGATCAAGGGCCAGGCCCTGCCGCTGCACGGCGATGCCGGCGCCAAGGTCGCCCGCAACGCCAATATTGGCCACGTGCCCGAGGATCGCCTGCGTATGGGCCTCGTTACCGCTTTCCACGAATGGGAGAACGCCATTCTGGGCTACGAAACCGAGGCGCCCTACGGCAAGGGGCTGATCCTCGATCAGGCGGCGGCCCAGCACGAGGCGA
This sequence comes from Devosia sp., assembly GCA_040007135.1. GTDB lineage: Bacteria > Pseudomonadota > Alphaproteobacteria > Rhizobiales > Devosiaceae > Devosia_A. Next base: position 8,229 of record JBDTVO010000108.1, read on the forward strand.
TCGAGCACATCAAGAAGTATGACATCCGGCCGCCCGACCACCGGCTGAAGACGGCGAATTTTTCCGGCGGCAACCAGCAGAAGATCGTCATCGCCCGTGAAATGGAGCACGACCCGGATGTGCTGATCGTCGGCCAGCCGACGCGCGGTGTCG
>JBDTVO010000109.1:0-8358 GCA_040007135.1 Devosia sp.
GCAGCACCTTCGCGAACGGCAACCGGGGTGAGCTGGCGCCGCCCGGTGACGTCGCCAACCGCAAAGATCGACGGCACGCTGGTGCGCGAATAGGCGTCGACGGCAATCGAGCCATCGGGGTTGAGCGCGACCCCGACGTCCTCGAGGCCGAGGCCGGCGGTGTTGGCCAGCCGACCGGTCGCGAACATCACCGCGCCGAACGGGGCATCGACCTCGTCGGAGAAATGCACCAGGACATCACTACCCTGCCGCTCGAGCGAGCGGACGTTGGTCTGGTAGATCAGCCGCACGCCCCGGTCGGTGAGGCCGGCATCAAGCCCTGTCCGCAGATCCTCGTCGAACCCACGCAGCATGCGTTCGCCGCGATAGACGATGGCGGTACTCACCCCCAGTCCGGCAAAGATCGTCGCGAACTCGGCCGCGACATAGCCGCCGCCTTCGATGAGGATGGAGTGCGGCAGCGTTTCGAGGTGGAAGGCTTCGTTCGAGGTGATCCCCAGCTCGCGGCCCTCGATCTGGGGAACGTAGGGGTGGCCGCCGGTGGCGACGAGGATGTAGCGCGCGGTCAGCTCGCGGCCGCTGCCGACAAGCCGGACGCTGTTGGGGCCGGTGACCACGGCGCGATCCTTGACGATCTCGCCGCCCGATCCTTCGACCGCGGCGATATAGGCCGCCTCGAGGCGCGCGATCTCCTTGTCCTTGTTGCGGACGAGCGTTGGCCAGTCGAACTGCGCGTCGACGGTCCACCCATAACTACCGGCTAGCTCGAACATCTCAGAGAAATGTGCCGCGTAGACGAAGAGCTTCTTGGGGATGCAGCCGCGGATGACGCAGGTGCCGCCGACCCGATCGGCCTCGATGACGAGGGTTCTGGCCCCATATCGCGCCGCCATTCTCGCGGCTCGGACGCCCCCCGAGCCGCCGCCGATGACGATGAAATCGTAGTCCATGGCTGGCGGTCGCACAAAAAGAAACCCCGCACAAGGCGGGGTTTCAAAGCATGGCTGGCGTGCAGCGCGAGCTAGAGGTTCACGCCCTCAGTCTTGAGTTCGGCGCGGACCTTGGCGAGGAACTCGGTGTTGAGGTTGGAGCTGTAGACCTTGACCACCTGCTGCAGGGCCTTCTGGTTGTTGAAGGTCGCGTCGGCAAGCTTCTGGCCGGTCGGGGTCGAATAGAAGTCGACGATCTGCTGCAGTTCGTCCTTGGTGAACGAGGTGGCATAGATGCGGGCCAGCTGGTTGAACAGCTCGTCGTTCTTTCCCTTGTAGCCGTCGAGGACCTTGCCGATCGCAGCGTTGATCGACTTGGAGACGTCGGGATTCTGCTGGGACAGCACCTTGCTGGTGCGCTGCGCGGTGGTGACCAGGATCACTTCGTAGAGCTGGATCTTGTTGGTCATGTCGACATATTTACGGGCCAGCGCGAGCTGCTCCGGGCTGATTTCCTGGGCGGCGACGGGCGCCAGGGCCGCACCGACCAGCGCCATGGTGAGGACGATGGTGACAGTCCGCAGCCAGGCGCCGAGACGCGTGCCGTTCGTGGTGTTGATCAAGTGCTACCCCCGTTTGGTGACGCGAGCGTCACGCTATCGATAATTTTTGCGCCGTCGGGCCAGGCGACGTAGGCCCTGTGGCAGAGCCCCAGGAACAGCCCATGCTGGACCACCCCGGGCACTTGTTTCAAGTCGGCGGACAGGGCTTCTGGCCGGGAAATACGGCCAAAAGAAGCATCGACGATCAGGTGGCCGCCATCGGTGACGAAGGGCTCGCCGCCCGGCGCCGTCCGAACCTTGGAGCCGCCGATGGCGGCGTGGCTCGCAGCAATTTCGGCGAGCGCCCGAAGGGTGGCGCCCAGGCCGAAGCGGTTGACCTCGATGGGCAGCGGAAACCGGCCGAGCGTGGCGACCAGCTTGCTGGAATCGGCGATGACCACCATGCGCCGGGATGCGGCGGCGACGATCTTTTCGCGCAGCAGCGCGCCGCCGCCGCCCTTGATGAGGCGAAGGCCGGCATCGAGCTCGTCGGCGCCATCGACGGTCAGGTCGAGTTCGGGCGTTTCGTCGAGGCTGGTCAGCGGAATGCCGAGATCGCGCGCCTGCGTGGCGGTCGCCTCGGAGGTCGCCACGCACAGCACGTCGAGGCCGTCGCGGACGCGGGAGCCGAGCAGTTCGACGAAAAGGCGCGCGGTCGAGCCGGTGCCGAGACCGAGGCGCATGCCGGGCCGGATCTCGCTCAGGGCCGCCTCGGCCGCCTGTCGCTTCAGATCGTCGCCCACGCCCTCACCTCTGGCGGCGGTGCTAGGTGGACGGGCAACGGGAGTCAATTGCGGCCTCACGGTTCGGTGATCGCGATTGTCGCTTTGCGGCAACACCGCAGGCGTCGGCACCGGCGTAGAGGCGCCTTGGCCGCACGAACCACTTCCGGGATCGGAGCAATTTCGTTAAGCAAACCTTACAGAGTGCGGGGGCGCGGCCCCGCTGGGCTTAGAGGCACCGATGTTTCGACTGAAATCTGTTCTGGCTGCGGCTTTCGCGGCGATTGTTTCATTGGCGGTCGTGGAGCCCGCCTGGGCGACGCTCCAGTACAATTCGGACACCAAGGAATGGGTGGACGTGCAGCAGGGGGCGCGGCACTCCAAGACCTCGTCCATCGTGCGCGAAGTCGTTCCGTACGACAGCAAGTTCAAGCCGGGCACAATAGTCATCGAGACGTCGGAGCGGCGGCTATACTTCGTGCTGCCGGAGGGACAGGCGATCCGCTACGGCATCGGCGTCGGCCGCGAGGGTTTTGACTGGGCCGGCCAGCACGCGATCACCCGCAAGGCCGAGTGGCCGGGTTGGACGCCGCCTGCCGAAATGCGGAAGCGCGTCCCCGACCTGCCGGCCTACATGCCCGGCGGCCCGGACAATCCGCTCGGCGCGCGGGCGCTGTATATCGGCTCGACGCTGTATCGCATTCACGGAACCTCGGAGCCCTGGACCATCGGCCAGGCGGTCTCCTCCGGCTGCATCCGGCTCACCAACGAAGACATCATCGACCTCTACACCCGGGTGAAGGTCGGCTCGATGGTGGTCGTTCACCAGTAACCGAGTGGGGCTCGGTGCGGGCCGGCCTTCGGGCCGGCCCTTTGCGTTTGCAGTTTGGCAAAGCGGCCGCCTCTCCCTTACACTGGCGCGATGACGGTCCTGTTCTCCCAGCGCGATATCGGCCCGGCGGCACGGCCGCTGATCGACCGCTATGGGCGGCAGATCAGCTACCTGCGCATTTCGGTGACCGATCGCTGCGACTTCCGCTGCGTCTACTGCATGAGCGAGCACATGCAGTTCCTGCCGCGATCGGAAGTGCTGAGCTTTGAGGAGATCGATGCGATCGCCTCGGCGTTCATCGCCCGGGGGACGCGCAAGATCCGGCTGACCGGCGGCGAGCCCCTCGTCAGACGCGACATATTGGAGCTTGTGGGACGCATTTCCGCACATCTGGGACGCGGCCTCGACGAGCTGACGATGACGACCAACGGCAGCCAGCTGCGCCGCTATGCCGGCAGGCTCGCCGAAGCGGGAATCAAGCGCATCAACGTGTCGCTCGATACGCTCGATGAGGCGCGGTTCACGGCGATCACCCGGCGGGGGCGGTTGGCAGAGGTGCTGGATGGGATCGACGCGGCGGCCGAGGCCGGTCTCAAGATCAAGCTCAACATGGTTGCCATGCGCGGCGTCAACGACGACGAAATCGAGCCGATGATGGCTTGGGCGCACGGCCGCGGTTTCGGCCTGACGCTGATCGAGGGTATGCCGCTGGGCGAGGTCGGGATCGACCGTGTCGACAGCTACCTGCCGCTGCGCGAACTGCGCGAGCGGCTGGCCACGCGCTACACGCTGGAGCCGACCGACCACCGGACCAGCGGCCCTGCCCGCTACGACTGGGTGAAGGAAACCAACGGCTTGCTCGGCTTTATTACGCCGATGAGTCACAATTTCTGCGAGAGCTGCAACCGGGTGCGGCTGACGGCGACGGGCGAGCTCTACATGTGCCTCGGACAGGACGCGATGGTCGATCTCCGCGCACCGCTGCGCGAGCACGGGCCGGAAGCACTCGACGCGGCGCTCGACAAGGCAATGCTGCTGAAGCCCAAGGGCCACGACTTCATGCTCGACCGCGACCACGCGGGACCGGCGCTGAGCCGGCACATGAGCGTGACGGGCGGTTAGCCGGCAGGCCTCGCCTTCCGCGCCGGCTGCGGCCGAACACGAACGCGGATGTGTCCGCCATCCGAATTCAGCTCCAGCGCCTTGCTCGCCCGCACCAGGTCGCTGAGCTTCTTGAAGCCGTAGGAGCGCGGGTCGAAATCGGAGGCGAGGTTGACGAGCTTGCTGCCGACTTCGCCCAGACCGATCCAGCCGCCGTCGGTTTCGGTCTCGGCGATCAGCCGGGCCAGAGTCCGCTCGATCTCGGCCAGAGGCTTCAGCGGCCGCGCCTTGACTGTGGTGTCGGTCGGCGACTGCGGCAGCAGGTTCTCGGTGTAGATGAACCGCCGACACGCTTGCACGAAGCTCACCGGCGTCTTCTGTTCGCCAAAACCAATAACGTCGACCCCCTCCTCGCGGATGCGCTGGGCGAGCCGGGTGAAGTCGCTGTCGGACGAGACCAGGCAGAAGCCGTCGAAGCGGCCCGAGTGCAGCAGGTCCATCGCATCGATCACGAGGGTGATGTCGGAGGCGTTCTTGCCGGTGACGTAGGCGAACTGCTGCTTCGGGACGATCGCGTATTTGGCGAGCACATCGGCCCAACCCTTTGAGCGCGGATTCGAAAAGTCGCCGTAGATCCAGCGGACGCCGGCCTCGCCAAGAGTGGCGATCTCCTCGAACAAGCCATCGACGATCTTGGCCGAGGCGTTGTCGGCGTCGATCAGCACCGCAAGGCGGGCATCCTTGGTGGCGGCGCGCTCCATCTACTTGTCGTCGTCGCCGACGTGGACGAACTCGAGCGGCAACGCGGTGGTGTACTTGATCTGGCCCATGGCGAAAGACGAGCTGACATCGGTGAGCGCGATCTTGCCGATGAGCTTCTTGTAGAAGGCATCGTAGGCGGCGATGTCGGGGACGACGACGCGCAGCAGGTAATCGACGTCGCCGCTCATGCGGTAGAACTCGACGACCTCGGTCAGGTCATCGACCACGCCGGCGAATTTGCGCATCCAGGCTTCGTTGTGCTCGTTGGTCCGGATCGAAACGAAGACGGTGACACCGGCGTTGATCTTGCTCGGCTCGAGGATGGCGACGCGGCCCTTGATGACGCCGTCCTCCTCCATCTTCTGGATGCGGCGCCAGCACGGGGTGGTGCTGAGGCCCACCTTGCGGCCGATCTCCGCGACCGGAGTGGTCGCGTCCTTCTGCAGGAGCGCAAGGATCTTTCGGTCAATCTTGTCCAGCGGCACGACGCCCCCCGTCTGAAATCAGTTTGCTCAAATTGCCGCGCGGGACGCCTGTTGCGCAACGCAGCGCGGCGAGGAGCGCCAATCAACGCAATCGTGTTCTGCGAGTCAACGGCTGAACCAGCCGGTGATGGTGTCCCAGAGGGTGGCGGGGCTGGTGCCGTGGCTTCGTCGCCACTCGGCGGGGGCGAGGAAGGGGCCGGACCAGATTCCGCGACCAGCGGTGCGGGCGCCGAGTTCGTCGGCGAGGTAGGCCATGTCGGCGACGGCCCAACCGGCGGCGACGATGTTCTGGCCCAGGTCAGCACCGGCAACGCGGCAGTTTGCGAGAGCGCGGCCGTAGCGATCGTTACCTTCAGTGCGGCAGGTCACGTCTCGGCCGGCGACGAGGCTGACGAGAAAGCCCTTCGCCTCCGCACCGCAGCTCCATGGAGCGGGCTCAATGCCGCAGGTCTGATCTAGCTCCGGCGCGTCGAGGCCGCTGAGGCGGATACGCCGGGCGGCGATGCGCAAGGTGTCGCCGTCGACGATCTCGGCATGGCCGACAACTAGAGGATGGGGCGCGAGGGCGTTGAACAGCAGCGCCACGATGCCGATGACCACAAGCACGGCGACAGTGCCGAGCCACGGTCGCCGGGCGCGTTTTCTCGACCAAGGCCAAGGCTCGATTTCACTTCCCCTTAACCACGTTGCCCGTAGGCTCTGACGGGCAGCGTAGCGAATGCGATGGCCGTTCGCAGCACCCGTGTCAGTTGAGTAACCGCGTTATGCCGTTCGAGCCGGCGCACCAGGCCGACGTGCGCTCCCAGATGGGGCGTGACCTGCGCCGCAATTCGCAGCGCACGGTCTTTGACGCGCGCCAGCGACTGACCTCGTCATCCGGCACCCGCGCCAGCTTCGATTTCGAGCTGCTCGACGAATATGCGGACAGCCGCATTTCGGGCACGCTGGTGCTGCCCGGCGTGTTCGCCATCCTGGCGCTGTTCTCGAGCCTGTGGGTGATGCCATTCGCGGCAGGCGCGTGGGCCAGCATCGTCGCGCTGGCGCATGTGGTGGTGGTCTATACGGCGCGCCGGTTCAAGAAGATCGAACCGGCACAGTTCAACGCCGGCAAGTGGACGGCTACATTCACCAGCGCGGAAACCGCCTATGGCGTGGCGTGGGCGCTGCTGGCCCTGTTCCCGTTCGTCGGCAGCGACCAGCACAATCTATCGGTGGTGATGTTTGCGCTGGCGCTGGTGGGCATCGCCACCAATGCGGTGTCGACGCGCACGCTCCCCGGGGCGACGCTGACGAGCACGGTGCCGGTGGCGCTGGCGGTGACGACGAGCCTCTGCATCTCCGGCGGCACACTCAACTGGTCGCTGGCGGCGGTGACGATCGGGGCCGAGATCTTCTTTGTCTATCTCGCCCGCCAGCTGCACGGGTCGAAGCTCGAGGAGATCATGCACCAGTCCGAAAAGGACGCGCTGATCAACGAGCTCGAGGAGGCGCGCGAGATGTCGGACGAAGCGCGGCGCCACGCCGAGCAGGCCAACATCGCCAAGTCGCAATTCCTCGCAACGATGAGCCACGAGCTGCGCACGCCGCTCAATGCCATCATCGGCTTCTCGGAAGTGCTGCAGTCGGAGCTGCTGGGGCCGCACCAGGTGCCGCAGTACAAGGAATATGCCGGCGACATTCACAGCTCGGGCCAGCACCTGCTCAACCTCATCAACGAGCTGCTCGACCTGAGCCGCATCGAGGCCGGCAAGTACGAGCTCAACGAAGAGGCCGTGTCGCTGATCGAGATCGCCCAGGACTGCGAGCGGATGATCGAAATCCGGGCCAAGGCCAAGGGCATCGAGCTCAGCTGCAGCTTTGGCAACAATTTGCCAAAGCTGTGGGGCGACGAGCGCGCCATCCGCCAGGTGATCCTCAACCTGCTGAGCAACGCCGTGAAGTTCACGCCGCAATCGGGCAAGGTGCAGATGATGGTGGGACGCTCGCCCGATGGCGGTCAACTCATCTCGGTGCGCGACAATGGTCCGGGCATCCCCGAAGACGAGATCGAGACGGTGCTGTCGTCGTTCGGACAGGGCTCGCTGGCGCAAAAGACCGCCGAACAGGGCGCCGGCCTCGGGCTGCCGATCGTGCAAAAGATCATGGACCTGCACCAGGGGCGCTTCGATCTGTTCAGCAAGCTGCGCTTCGGCACCGAGGTGGTCGCGACCTTCCCGCGGGCGCGGGTGATGGACGCGCTGGCGCCGGTGGTCGAGAAGCGGACGCGGCTCGAGATTTACTCCGAGGCCAAGCGCGCGGGCGGCTGAGCTCGACTAGTCCTTGTCGCTGACGCCGGCGGCGCCGAAGGTGGCCATGTGGGTGTGGAGGTGGAGCGCGGTCTTGACCATGACCATGCCGAGCGCGGCGCCACTCCCCTCCCCCAGCCGCATTCCCAGATCGAGCAGCGGACGCCCGCCCATGTGCTGAAGGGCGCGGGCGTGGGCGCTCTCGGCCGAGACGTGGCCGAAGATGCAGTGGTCGATGGCCGACGGATTGACGGCGTGGGCGATGGCGGCGGCGGAGGTGGCGACGAAACCGTCGACCAGAACGGGAGTCTTGTTGTGGCGGGCGGCGATGAGCGCGCCAAGCATGGCGGCGATTTCGCGGCCGCCGAGGCGGGCGAGGATGCGGAGCGGATCGCCCTTCACGTCGGCGTGGCGGGCGAGCGCACGATCGACGGCGTCGGCCTTGCGGCGGAGGCCCTCGTCGTCGACGCCGGTGCCGCGGCCGACCCAGTCGGCACCGGTGCCGCCGTAGAGCGCGGCGTAGAGGGCCGCGGCGATGGTGGTGTTGCCGATGCCCATCTCGCCGATGGCGAGACAATCGGGGCCACCGGCGATGGCCTCCATGCCATAGGCGACGGTGGCGGCGGCGGCCTTGTCGTCG
>JBDTVO010000110.1:0-8303 GCA_040007135.1 Devosia sp.
TGGGTCCCGGCTTTCGCCGGGACGACGGCTGTGATTGATTGCGCACCGAGGGAGGACCACGACGCTTGCGATGCTCATCTGAATCCGTTGTGCCCTTCGGCCACTAGCCACCATGCCATCTCTCGCCACCTGGAACATCAATTCAGTTCGCCTGCGCCTGCCGCTGGTGCTCGACTTTCTGCGGCGTCATTCCGTCGACGTGCTGTGCCTGCAGGAGATCAAGTGCGAGACGGCGCAGTTCCCCTTTGCCGGCTTTGCCGAGGCGGGCTATCCGCACACCGCCGTGCACGGCCAGAAGGGCTACCACGGCGTCGCCATCGTCTCGCCGTTGCCGCTGCGCGATATCTCAAATCGCGTCTTCTGCGAGATCGACGATTGCCGCCACGTGTCGGCGACGCTCGACCTCGGCCCAAATCCCCTGACTGTCCACTCCATCTACATTCCGGCTGGCGGCGATGTTCCCGACGCGCGGATGAACCCAAAATTCAAGCACAAGCTCAACTTCCTCAAGGAGCTCAAGGCCTGGTTCGGCGATATGCAGTTCGAACGTCAGCAGCTCATCTGCGGCGACTTCAATGTCGCCCCGCACAAGGACGACGTGTGGAGCCATCGGCAACTGCTCAAGGTGGTGAGTCACACGCCCATCGAGACCCGCGCCCTCAACGCCCTGCTCAAAGGCGGGCACGGCTGGACCGACCTGGTGCGCAAGCATCATCCGCACGGCGAGCGGCTCTATTCGTGGTGGAGCTATCGCAACATCGACTGGCAGGCCTCCGACCGCGGCCGTCGCCTCGACCACATCTGGGCCACCGCCGATATCGCGGCGCACTCGAGCGGCGCCGAGATCATCCGTCCGGCCCGCGGCTGGAGCGACCGGCCGTCCGACCACGTGCCCGTCATCGTGCATTTCTAGGGGACATCGACATGACCGATCGCACGCTGATCAGCTCCGGCTCGTATCTCGAGCCGATCATCGGCTTTTCGCGCGCCGTCCGCGTCGGCAACAGCGTCAGCGTCGGCGGCACCGCGCCGATCGCGGTGGGCGGCGGTACGGCGGCCAAGGGCGACGTTTACGGCCAGGCGAAGCGCATCTTCGAGATCATCGGCAAGGCCCTCGCCGATGCCGGCGCCGGCTTCGAGCACGTCACCCGGACGCGCGTTCTGCTGGTCGACATGGCGCTGTGGAACGACGCGGCGAAGGCGCACGCCTAGATCTTCGCCGTCATCCGGCCGGTGACCACGGTGATGGCGGTCAAGGGCTTCGTCGATCCCGACTGGCTGATCGAGATCGAGGTCGATGCGCTCATCGGCTAGACTGTAACGTCAGCCGGCGTGGCTCTTGCCCGAGCCGATCTTGGGCCCGATCTTTTCGAGCGCACCCAGATAGCCGCTGAGGTCGCGCCGGATGCGTTCGGCAGCGCGTCCCGCCAGTTCCGGCGATTGCTGGCAAAGCTTCATGAACGCCGAACGCGGCACGAACAGCGTCTCGACATTGTCCACCGCCTTGACCGTGACCGGCCGAGGCTTGGCGATGATCAGCGATGCTGCGCCCAGAACCGCCCCGAGGCTGGCAATAACGAATGGATTGGCCTCATCGGCGCCCTGATAGGTGGCGATGGTCCCGGTCACCAGCACATGGGCGCCTTCGGGCACGTCGCCGGCCGTGTAGATGATGCTGCCGGGACGCCATTTCTTGCGCTCGCTGGCAAAGGCGAGAAGCCGCCGCTGCTCGGCATCGCAGACCTCGAAGAAGTCCGCCCGGCCGAGGATTGTCGCGGCGTCGTTGAGCTGCATCCTGCCCTGGTCCAATAATCCTGCGGCCGCCCCCAGCCCGCGCCCTGATATAGAACATCAGGGCGGTTTCGGAAGCATGGATTCTCGGCTTTGGGCCGGTTTTGCGGAGCCGGCGCTCCCCCGGCGGGCCTACGGCACCAGCCGGTAGCCACCCTCTTCGGTGACCAGCAGTCGCGCATTGGACGGGTCGCGTTCGATCTTCTGGCGCAGCCGGTAGATGTGGGTTTCGAGCGTGTGCGTGGTGACCCGGTTGTTGTAGCCCCAGACCTCCTTCAGCAGCACGTCGCGGGTGATGGTCTTAGGCCCCTGGCGGTAGAGATACTTGAGGATCGAGGTTTCCTTGTCGGTCAGCCGCACCTTGCCGCCGTCGGACGCTTCGAGCAGCTTGGCCGCCGGCTGGAAGCTGTAGGGCCCGATGGTGAACACCACATCCTCGGACTGGTCGTGCTGGCGCAGTTGCGCCCGGATGCGGGCCAGCAGCACCGAAAACCGGAACGGCTTGGTGATGTAGTCGTTGGCGCCCGCTTCCAGCCCAAGGATCTCGTCGGCGTCGGAATCGTGTCCCGTAAGCAGCAATATCGGGCTCTTGAAGCCATCGCGGCGGAGGATCTTGACCGCCTCGCGCCCGTCCATGTCCGGCAGGCCGACATCGAGGATCATCAGGTCCACATGCGTGTCGCGCACCTTGCGCAGCGCCTCGCCCGCGGTCCCGCCCTCGATCAGCTCGAACTCGCGGTAATGCATGAGCTGGTCCATCAGCGTCTTGCGCAGCTCGGCATCGTCGTCGATGAGGAAAATGCGCCGCCGGATCATCACCATCACCCAATGCTGTTGCCGCCCGTGAGTAGGACGAACACGTCTACACCAACCAGTCACAACATGGTGACGGAGGAGCAACGTGATTTGACGGCCCGGAGTTTCGCGCTTCAGCCGCGCCCGCCGAACAGCGCCGAGCCGACCCGCACATGCGTCGCGCCCATGCCGATGGCCGTCTCGAAATCGCCGCTCATCCCCATCGACAGCGATGCTGTTCCCGCCTCGCGCCCAAGCTGCGCCAGCAGCGCGAAATACGCTCCCGGCGGCTCACCGTCGGGCGGGATGCACATCAGCCCCTCTACTATGAGACCATACTGATCCCGGCAGCGGCCGACAAACGCTGGGGTTTCGTCGGGAGGCACGCCGGCCTTCTGCGCCTCGAGCCCGATATTGACCTGGACGAACAGGCGGGGCCGCTTGCCCTGCTTCTCCATCTCGGCCTTGAGCGCAACGGCCAGCCGCTCCCGGTCGAGGGTTTCGATGACATCGAACAGGGCGACGGCGTCGCGCACCTTGTTGCTCTGCAGCGGCCCAATCAGATGCAGTTCTATGCCGTCATAGCGGGCCCGCAGCTCTGGCCACTTAGCCGCCGCCTCCTGCACCCGGTTCTCGCCGAACACGCGCTGGCCCACCGCGAGAAACGGCTCGACCGCCTCCGCAACGAAGGTCTTGGACACAGCCACCAGCGTCACCGCTTCGGGCGGCGGGCCGAAGCGCGCCTGCGCCTTTGCGATGCGCCTGAGGATCGTCTCGAGCTGTTGGGCGGCGTCCATTGCCTGCTGTTGACCGGTTTGGGCTTTTCTGCTGTTGGTCCGCTAGCCATTTTCCCCCGCCGGCGCAATGCGCGTGGGGGTTTGAGGATTCCGTCGAAGTGACCAAAACGATCGAGCGCTACAACCCGCGGGTCGAAGAACCGCGCTGGCAGAAGGCATGGGACGACAACGAGTCGTTCGTTGCTTCCGACAAGGATGACGGGCGCGACACGTACTACATGCTCGAGATGTTCCCCTACCCGTCGGGGCGCATCCATATGGGTCACGTGCGCAACTACTCGATGGGCGACGTCCTCGCCCGTTATAAGCGCGCCCGCGGCTTCAACGTCTTGCACCCGATGGGCTGGGATGCCTTCGGCCTGCCGGCGGAGAATGCCGCCAAGCAGACCGGCAGCCACCCCAAGACGTGGACCTACGCCAACATCGCCGCCATGCGGGCCCAGCTCAAATCGATGGGCCTCAGCTACGACTGGACGCGCGAGTTCGCGACCTGCGATCCCGAATACTATCACCGCCAGCAGGAGCTGTTCCTCGATTTCCTGGCCGCCGGGCTGGTGACGCGAAAATCGGCCAAGGTGAACTGGGACCCCGTGGACGAGACCGTGCTGGCCAACGAGCAGGTGATCGACGGCCGTGGCTGGCGCTCCGGCGCGGTGGTCGAGCAGCGGGAACTGACGCAGTGGTTTTTCCGCATCTCCGACTTCTCGGAGGAGTTGCTCGCGGCTCTCGATACGCTCGACGGCTGGCCCGAAAAGGTCCGGACCATGCAGCGCAACTGGATCGGCAAGTCCGAGGGCCTGCGCCTGCTGTTCGAACTGATGCCCAGCAACGAGACCGGCCGCACCAGCGTCGAGGTGTTCACCACCCGCCCCGACACCATCTTCGGGGCAAGCTTCATCGCGCTGTCGCCCGACCATCCGCTGGCCGAAGAGATCGGCCGCCGTGACCCGGCCGTGCAAGGCTTCATTGACGCCTTCCACCGCCAGGGCACGGCCACCGAGACGCTGGAGAAGGCGGAAAAAGAGGGGGTGTTCACCGGCCTCATGGTCCGGCATCCGACCCGGCCGAGCGAAACCCTGCCGGTCTATGTCGCCAATTTCGTGCTGATGGACTACGGCACCGGCGCCATTTTCGGCTGCCCGGCACATGACCAGCGCGACCTCGACTTCGCCCGCAAATACGGCCTTCGCGTCATCCCCGTGGTCCTGCCGCCTGACACCGATCCGGCCGATTTCACCGTCGGTGCCGACGCCTATGTCGGCCCCGGCACGATCTACCATTCGGAGTTCCTCGACGGCCTGACGATCGAGGCGGCGAAGCGTGAGATCGCACGTTATTTCGGCGCACGGCAGGTCGATGGCGCGGTGCAGGGGACGGTCGAGACCAATTATCGCCTGCGCGACTGGGGCATTTCGCGCCAGCGCTACTGGGGCTGCCCGATCCCGGTGATCCATTGTCCCACGCACGGCGTCGTGCCGGTGCCCAAGGCCGACCTGCCCGTGCGGCTCCCAGACGACGTGACCTTCGACAAGCCGGGCAACCCGCTTGATCGCCATCCGACGTGGAAGCACGTGCCCTGCCCGATCTGCGGCGAGCCGAGCCGGCGCGAAACCGACACCATGGACACCTTCGTCGACTCGTCGTGGTACTTCGCGCGCTACACCTCTCCGCACGCCAGCGAACCGACCATCCCGGCGATCGCCAACACCTGGCTGCCGGTGGACCACTATATCGGCGGCGTCGAGCACGCGATCCTGCACCTGCTCTACAGCCGCTTCTTCACCCGGGCCATGCACCGGACCGGCCACCTCGGCATGGACGAGCCGTTCAAGGGCATGTTCACCCAGGGCATGGTCGTCCACGAGACCTACCGCGACACCGCCGGCGACTGGGTGCTGCCTGCCGACATCGTGCTCGAGGGCATGGGCGAAGCCCGTCACGCGACGCTGGCCTCGACCGGGGCCCCGATCGAAATCGGTGCCATCGAAAAGATGAGCAAGTCCAAGCGCAACGTCGTCGACCCCGACGAGATCGTGCGCACCTACGGCGCCGATTGCGCCCGCTGGTTCATGCTGTCGGACTCCCCGCCCGAGCGCGACGTGCAGTGGACCGAGGCCGGCATCGAAGGCGCCAGCCGCTTCCAGCAGCGCGTCTGGCGCCTGCTGCACGACACGCTTGAGCTGGGGCCCGGCAGCGAGGACGCCAGTTCGGCGACCGCCGAGATCGAGTCCATCCGCAAGCTCGCACACCGCACGGTGCAGGGCGTCGCCGACAGCATTGAGGGACTGCGCTTCAACAGCGCCGTGGCCCAGATCTACGAGTTGACCAATGGGCTGAGCCGCTTTGCCGCGGCGCTCGAGGCAACACCCGATGCGTTTGGCACCGCGGTGCTGCGCGACGGCGTCGAACGGCTGCTGCAGCTCATCGCGCCGATGATGCCGCACCTCGCCGAGACCTGCTGGCAGCTGCTGGGCAAGAGCGGCATGGTCGCCGATGCCGGCTGGCCGTCTGTCGATACGGCGCTGCTCGTCGACGACACGGTGGTGATGGCGGTGCAGGTCAACGGCAAGCGCCGCGGCGAGATGACCGTGCCCAAGGGCGCGCCGGTTCCCGAGGTCGAGAAACAGGCCTTGTCTCTCGAGGCCGTTGCCCGCATGCTGGACGGAGCGCCGCCCCGGAAGATCATCATCGTGCCCGACAGGATCGTGAATGTGGTGGTCTGAGGCGCGGCGGTCGCTACTGGTTCTGACGCTGGTGCTGGCGCCCGTGCTCAGCGCCTGCGCTGGCTTCACCCCGGTCTATGGACCTTCGGGTATCGCCAGCCGCGAAGTGCCGCTGGCCTATGCGGCGCCGGCCAACCGGCTCGAGCAGATCATCTATCAGGACCTCGCACTACGTCTCGGCAAGGCCAGCGGCCCCGCCCCGACGCTCGATGTCGATGTGACCCAGGCGTCGCGCGACCTGACCGCCAATGACACGCTCACCCTGCCAGCAACGCAGCAGCAGATGGTGGTGACGGCCAAGATCCGGCTCACCGACCTCAATGGTAAAACGCTGTTCTCCGGCAGCCGCTCGGCCAGCGCCGACTACACCGCCAACAGCCAGGGCTTTGCCAGCCGCGAGGCCGCCGACGACGCCGCCCGCCGCGCCGCCAAATCCCTCGCCGATACCATCCGCCTCACCATCCTCGGTGCCCTCGCGCAATGACGGCGCTCAAGGCGCACGAGGTCGAGCGCTTCCTGAAGCGCCCCGATCTCAGCGAAGGCGTCATCCTCGTCTATGGTCCGGACACCGGCCTCGTGCGCGAGACAACGCAACGGCTGGTTGCACACTACAGCCAGGGCGATGCCACCGGCATGGGCCTCGTGACCCTCGACGGCAGCGAGCTCGACGGCGATCCCGGGCGACTGCTGGTCGAGGCTAGAACGTCGTCCCTGTTTGGCGACAAGCGCGTCGTCCGCGTCCGCGATGGACGCAAGTCTCTCACCGTGCCGCTGAGCGAGATCGCCGGTGACCCGGCGGGCGCGGTGGTCATCGTCGAGACCGGCAACCTCGCCCCGCGCGATGCCCTGCGGGCGCTGGTCGAAGCCAGTCGCAACGGCCGTGCCCTGCCCTGCTACGCCGACAGCGACGAGACCATCCTGCGGCTCATCACCGAGTCGTTCGGCAAGGCCGGCATCGCTGCCGACCCCGATGTCGCGCCGACCCTGCGCGACCAGCTCGGCAACGATCGCGAGGTCACCCGGCGCGAGCTCGAAAAGCTCGTCCTCTATGCCGACCAGAGCAAGGTTCTAACCCGTGACGACGTGCTGACCCTGTGCGCCGACAACGCCGCGCTGGTGCTCGACGAAGTCGCCGATGCCATCGGCACCGGCCATGCCGAGCGGCTCGACCAGGCGCTGGGGCGCGCCTTTGGCGCCAGCGTCAGCCCGCAGCAATTGCTGTTCGCGGTCACGCAGCATTTCGCCCAGCTGCGCCGCTGGCGGACCGCAGTCGATGCCGGGACAGGCGCCGGTGCGGTGCTCGACGGGGCACGGCCGAAGCCGCATTTCTCGCGCCGCTCGGCACTGGAGCAACAACTGCGCCTATGGTCCGACGCGGCCCTGGCGGCGGCCGGCGATCGGTTGCACACGGCGACTGCCGACTCGCGAAAATCGTATGGCCGGGCCGAAGCCGTTACCCGGCGGGCGTTCCTGGCGCTCGCCCAGATGGCGGCGCATCACTAACGCTCTCAGTGCGAACCGCTGAGCCGGGCAAGCACATCGTCGAGTTGCTCGAGGCTGCGATAGACGATCTGCACGGCGCCGGTACCGTCGGTCTTGTGCAACACGGCGACTTTGAGGCCGATGGCATCGGACAGCCGCTTCTCAAGCGCCACGAGGTCCGCGTCGCGATCCGATGTGCCGGCCTTGGCCTTTGGCGGCGTCTCGGGTTTGCCGCTGCCCTGCTGGGTGAGCCGCTCGGCCTCGCGCACCGACAGGCCCTTGGCGACAATCTCGTTGGCGACCGCCAGCGGGTCGGCCGCAGTGATCAAGGTGCGCGCGTGCCCGGCGGTGAGCGCCCCGGAATTCACCAGTTCGCGCACCCCGAGCGGCAGCTTCAACAGCCTGAGCGTATTGGCGACATGGCTGCGGGACTTGCCGATGACTTGCGCAAGGTCTTGCTGCGTATAGGAAAATTGCTCGATGAGCTGCTCGTAGCCCTGTGCCTCTTCGAGTGGATTGAGATCCACCCGCTGGACGTTCTCGATGATGGCGAGTTCCAGCGCTTCCTTGTCGTCGACCTCGCGGACGATGACCGGCACGTCGTGCAGCCCTGCCCGCTGCGCCGCACGCCAGCGCCGCTCGCCGGCAATGATCTCGAACTGCCCCGGCCCGGCTGGCCGTACCAGCAGCGGCTGCATGACGCCTTTCTCGCGGA
>JBDTVO010000111.1:0-8238 GCA_040007135.1 Devosia sp.
CGGCGCGAACAGGAAGTAGAGGGCGATGGCGACGAGGGCGATTGGCACGGCCACCTCTAGCAGCGAAATGTCGATCTGCTTGACCAGCCACGCCCCTGCGAACGACGCCGCCCAGGCAGCGACGATTGCGGGAGCGAGGGCGCGCAGGGAGACGAAGCCCCGCCGCCAGTAAGTGGTCGCTGCGATAGCCGTGCCGATGACCGATTGAACCTTGTTGGTGCCGAGTGCGGTAATCGGTGGAACACCCGCCGCAAGCAGCGCCGGGAGGGCGATCAACCCGCCCCCTCCGGCGATTGCATCGACGAAGCCGGCCAGCAGGCCAGCGCCGCCGAGACCAAGCAGCACCAGCGGATCGAGGATCAACGGCGGTCCTCGAGGCGGCGGACCATGTAGTCCTCGCGCGGGACTTCGGTGACCCGGCGTTCGTTCAAGGGGACGTCGATCATCGAGGCCATGAACGCCGACATCGCAAGCTGCAGGCCGGCAACCAGCGTGGTCACGGCGACGATCATGGCACGCATGGTGGAGGCGAGCGGCAAGGGCCCGAAGCCGCGGTCGGCCCATTGGGTGAAGCCCCAGCCAAGCGCGACGAGGCCGATGAGAATGAGCGTCAGCGCGAACAGCAGCACGCGCTCGAGGGTCAGGGATTCGAGCGCGCTGTCGAAGGTTTCGGAACGCGGGATAAAGCCGTAGCGCGAGGCGAAGCGCCGGCCGATGAGCGCAAAGCTGACGGCCTGCATGCCGACGAGGATGCACATGGCGGCGACGAGGAAACTGTGGAGATCGAGCACGATGCCGGGCGAGACGTGAACCGGGCCACCGATGAGCAGCGCGCCGAGGAACAGGCCGATCGCGAGCAAAGCGAGGCCCGGATAGAGGAACAGCCAGCGCGGCGAAAACAGCAGCAGGAAGCGCAGGTGGCGCCAGCCATCGCGGAACGATCGCAGGTGCGGCGGGCGGCTGCGCCCATCCTTTTGCAGCGTCGTCGGGACTTCGGATACGCGGAGGCCGAGCAGTGTTGCCTTGACCAGCATCTCGGACGCGAACTCCATGCCGGAGGTGCGGAGGCCGAGGCCGAGGATGGCGTCCCGGTCAAAGCCGCGCAGCCCGCAATGGAAATCCGATGCTTTCGTGCGGAAGAACAGGCGGCCGAGAAAGCTCAGCACCGGGTTGCCGATATAGCGGTGATGCCAGGGCATGGCGCCCGGCGCGATGCCGCCGGCGAAGCGATTGCCCATGACGAGTTGGTTGCCGGCACGCAGCGCGGCGACGAAGCCGTCGAGATGTTCGAAGTCGTAGCTGTCGTCGGCATCGCCCATGATGACGTAGCGGCCGCGGGCCGCCTCGATGCCGGCCGAGAGGGCCGCGCCGTAACCGCGGAGCGCAACCGGCACCACACGGGCGCCGGCCTGTCCTGCGATGGCCGGGCTGCCGTCGCTCGAGCCGTTGTCGGCGACGACGATCTCGCCGGCAATGGCGGCGCGATCGAGGAAGCGTCGCGCCTTGGCGACGCAGGTGGCCAGCGTCTCTGCCTCGTCGAGGCAGGGCATGAGGATGGTGAGTTCGAGATCGGCCACGCGAATCGCCCGTGGGTGGTCGGTGCGGTTATAGGCCCGGGCGAGGTGGCGCGGGAGTGCGGTCTAGGGCAGGCGCGTGCTCGTCCCCGGCTCAATGCCGCCGAACTGGGACAAAAGCGCCTCGAGCTGGGCCTTGCGCAGCGGCGTCCAATCCGCGGTGCGGGAGACGATGAGGTTGGCCTCGCTCTTCATCACCAGTCCATCCTCCAGCACCCGCAGCGCATTGGCGGCGAGGGTTTCGCCCGACGAGGTGATGTCGACGATGAGGTCGGCCGCGCCCGAGGCCGGTGCTGCCTCGGTGGCGCCGGCACTCTCGACGATGCGGTACTCGGCAATGCCCCACTCGGAGAAGAACTTGCGGGTGACGTGCACGTATTTGGTGGCGACGCGAAGCCAGCGGCCGTGACGCAGGCGAAAGTCGGAGGCGACATCGGCCAGGTCGCCCATGTGGGTGACGTCGATCCAGGCGTCGGGCACAGCGACAACCACGTCGGCCTGGCCGAAGCCGAGCGGCTTGACGAAGACAACGTTGCGCTCGCCGTCCTCGACGCCCTCGTGGATGAGGTCGGAGCCGGTGACACCCATGTGGATCGCACCCATCACCAGCTCGCGGGCGATTTCGGCAGCGGGGTAGAAGCGCACCGATACCTGCGGCTGGTTCTTGATGGAGCCGACATAGGAACGGGCGCCGCCGGGACGAACGATGGGCAGGCGTTGCTCGCCGAACACGCGGCGCGTCTCTTCTTCGAGCCGCCCTTTGCTGGGAACCGCGAGGATAATGCCGTCTTCGGTCATCGCGACGCCTCCGCTTCGAGCCGATCGGTCCACAGCGCACAGCCCGATGCCGTCACCGGCTCGGTGCCGCCAAGCCGATCGAGCAGGCGATCGTACTCGCCGCCGGAGGCGAGGATCGCGCCTTCGTCGTTGGTCATCTCGAAGACGACGCCGGTGTAATAGTCGAGGCGTGGCGAAAAGCTCGCGTCGAAGACCACGGCGGCCTTCGGTGACAGCGCGGTAAGCGCGGCGGCGTGCGAGCGCACGGTCGACAGTGGCTCGGTGAGATCGATGCCGGCGCGCTGGCTCAACTGCCAGACGCGCTCAAAGGCCCGTGACGGAACGTCGGAAATGCTGAGGTAATCGACGAGCAGCTTGATCCGGTCCGCCGGAATGGGCACCGCGTCGAGGGCCTGCTTTTCGACATAGCGCTCAGCGATCTCCTCGGGGACGCGCGAGCCGACGAGGCTCAGGCCGCCCGAGAGCATGTTGTCGGTGACGATCTCGATGATGGTCTCTAGCGCGTCGGGGACGCCGCCGGAAATACGCGGGCCGGGGTTGGTCAGGCGATCGAGCAGGCGCTTCATGGCAATGGGGTGGCCGAAGCGGTGGCGGATGCGGGCCTGCCACTGCGTCGAAATTCCCATGCCGGCAAGCAGCGCCTCGAACAGGCCGACGCCGCCAAGGCGGACGTTGGGTGCGGTGACGTCGTAGATTGCCAGCGCCCAGCGGGCGAAGGTCAGCACCTGGTCGAGCGCCGCCGACGGATCGGGTTGGCCGAGGAGTTCCAAGCCGGCCTGGTCGTATTCCGATGGAACGCCGTTCTCCTGGCGGAAGATCGGGCCCATATAGGTGAACGCCGAGGGGACGCCGAGGAGGCCTTCCTCGATGTAGGACTTGGCGATGGGCAGGGTGAAGTCTGGCCTCAGGCAGTAGTCGATGCCGTTGTTGGCGGTGGTGAGGAGGAGTTGGCGGCCGAACTCTTCGCCGGCAAGATCGAGATAGGGGCCGGCCGGCAGGATCATCGGCGGCGCGACGCGCTGCACCGTCTTGCTCTCGACCAGACGCACCATGGCGGCGCGGCGCTCGCTTGGGCTGCGCGAGGCCATCAGCGGGCCTTCTCGAGCTGGCGCACGACGGCGGGGACCTTGCGGATTTCAGCAAGCAGGTCGGCGCGCGCGGCGGTCCACTGGCCCGGGCGCGCGGCCTTGTAGTCGGCATTGTCCTTGATGGCCTTGGCCTGCTCGGCGCCGGCCTCGAGGTCCTTGATGGTGACGGTGCCGGCGGTGCGTTCGTTGGAGCCGACGATGATGGCGGCGGCAGCGCTGCGGCGGTCGGCATATTTCATCTGCGCGTTCATGCCGGAGGCGCCGAGATACATTTCGGCGCGGATGCCGGCGGCGCGCAGCTCGCTGGTCATCTGTTGGTAGTCTGCGAGCGCGGCGGGGTCTCGGTCGAGAACGAGGACGACGACAGGACCGGTGTTCTTGTCGCTGGGCTGGACGCCAGTGAGCTTGAGGGCATGCGCTAGACGCGAGACGCCGATGGAAAAGCCGGTGGCCGGCGCCGGCTCCTTGCGAAAGCGCGAGACGAGGCCGTCGTAGCGACCACCGCCACCAACCGAACCGAAGACGACCTCCTCGCCCTTTTCGTTGGTGACGGGAAAGGTCAGCTCAATTTCGAAGACGGGGCCGGTGTAGTACTCGAGGCCTCGGACGACGGACGTGTCGAAACGTACCTTCTGAGGACCGTATCCCGCTGAATCAAACTGAGCGGCCATCGATAGCAAGTCTTGCAGGCCGCGGTCATACTCCTCGCTGTCTGTTACCACAGCTCTGAGGGCATCGATCCGACCGACCTGCGTGTCGTTCCCTGGTTCGTACATTTTCGGGAAGGCGACAAACCGATCAATGACGTCGATCGCGCGCTGCTTGAGACCGGCTCCCACGGTGCGGTCACCGCTCTCGTCGATACGTCCTTCGCCGAGCAACTGACGCATACCCTGCGAGCCAAGACGATCGAACTTGTCGATCGCTCTCATCACTGTCAGCCATTGTTGCGCCTCACTGAGAGCAAGTGAGACACGCAGTCCTTCAAGGAGGCGCCGGCTGTTTACCTTGACTAGATACTTCCCGGCCAGTCCGAGCGCATCCATGGTGTCGGCCATCATCATGCACATTTCGGCGTCGGCTTCGGAGCCGGCGGCGCCGACGGTATCGGCGTCGAACTGCATGAACTGGCGGAAGCGACCGGGGCCGGGCTTTTCGTTGCGGAAGACATAGCCGGCCCGATAGGAGCGGAACGGCTTGGGCAGGCGGTCGTAGTGCTGCGCGAAATAGCGGGCGAGCGGCGCCGTGAGGTCATAACGCAGGCTCATCCACTGCTCGTCGTCGTCGCGCAGGGAGAAGACGCCCGCGTTGGGCCGGTCGGTGTCGGGCAGGAACTTGCCGAGGGTGTCCGTGTATTCGAAGAACGGGGTCTCGATCGGATCGAATCCATAGCGCTCATAGACGGAACGGATCGTGGCGATCATGCGGTCCGTCGCGGCGAGATCCAGCCCGGCGCGGTCTTCGAAACCGCGGGGCAAGCGTGCCTCGATGAGGGGGGGCCGATCAGCCATTGGATGGGGTTCCACGAAGGTGGCCGTTCGTACCGGATACGGGGAATCGAGACAAGGCGAGGCAGTTTTTACCGAAGATCGCGCCGCATGTGTCGACGGGGCCACAGTTTTTCTGCCTGCGTCAGGCGGTCGCACATTTCGCTTGCACGGGCTGAGTCTGTCTCCTATCAGGCCAGCGTCCAACGCCAAGCGTGAAGGAGAGTCGCACATGATCGATATGTTCTGCGCGTTCACTCGCCACGGCGTCCGGGCCCAGGCAGTGACCCACCGAGGCTAAAGCCTCCGCCCGCTGAGGGCATCCGTCACTCCACCTTCGATACCTGAACGTCCGGTCCTGAGCCTTGTCCCGCTTGCCTGCGGGGCGTCGTCGCGACCGGTTCTCAAATCTTCATCCATCAACCAGAGGACCGGGCGCCCTGCGCGTCCGGCGCAGCAATGACCTTCTCACTGTCTTCAAGCGCGACCCCTTCGATCCAGCGGCAGGAGCGTCACATCGTGGCGCGGCTGATGTCAGCCATCCTTTCGCAATGGCCGGAGAGGACACGAGGCTCTCCTCCCGGGTCCGCCTATCTCCGACGCGACATCGGGCTCGATCCCCTGCCCGGCCGCAGTTTCTGGGACCACGAGTAACAGGACGCGAGGCCGACATGACGATCGAACCCGGCATCGACTGGGGGAGCCTCGCCGCCTATGGGCGCGGACCCCTGCCGGTCCCCCTCGGGGAGAGGGTGCTCGAACTGCTGATCGAGTTGCTGCTTGCCATGCGCGGCCGGCGACACGCCCGGGCCGAGTCGGTGCGCGCCGGCCAGGTGCGGGCCTTTGCCCAAAGCCTGCCGGCCTACCTCCGGCGCGACCTTGGACTGCCGCCCGACTAGCGGGCGGCAGTCCCTCCATCCGCGGTCGGCAGCCGGGGACGCTTGAGGCGGCTCCGCTCGGTTTCGCATTGGGGCCGGCAGAAGCAATGGGCATAGTGGTCGTTGACCAGGCCCATGGCCTGCATGAAGGCGTAGACCGTGGTCGGACCGACGAAGGTGAAGCCGCGCTTGCGCAGATCCTTGCTCAGCGCCCGCGATGCTTCGGTCTCGGAGGCGATGCTGCCGCGCTCGGTGGGCGCCGCGGCGGGCCTGGGCTCGAACTGCCAGATATAGGCGGCGAGGCTGCCGAACTCCTTCTGAATGGAACGGGCGTGTCGCGCGTTGTTGATGGTCGAGGCGATCTTGCCGCGGTGGCGGATGATGCCGGGGTCGAGCAGCAGGCGTTCGATGTCGGCCTCGGTCATCCGCTCCACCTTGGCGATGTCGAACTGGCGGAACTGCTTGCGGAATTGCGGGCGCTTGCGCAGCACCGTGAGCCAGCTCAGCCCGGACTGGAAACCCTCGAGGCAAAGCTTTTCAAACAGCCGGTTGTCATCGACGACGGGACGCCCCCACTCCTCGTCGTGGTAGCGGACATACTCGGCATCCTCGCCGGCCCAGAAACATCGTTCCACTTAACAGCCCCTAAACCATAAGCTTCGGCAAAGGCTTAACCATCCCGCTTCACGTGAAGTTGGGGGTTAACGGCGACACTTGAGTAAGCCTAACAGACCCTCACACCCGACCGGAACCCCGCCATGGTCCGCTTCTCCACCGCCGCAGTAGTTGCCCTCCTGCTTGTCGCTCCCACACTGTCGCCCGCCTCGGCGGCGTCCTTCTTCGGGCCGCCGGCTGGAATGAGCCTGACGGCGGGAGCACCGACCAACGGCCTGATGCTGCGGGCGCCTCGCAAGGTGCACCTCGATCCCAAATACATGCGGCAGGTGGTGCCGTACGAAACCTCCGAGGCTCCCGGCACCCTGGTGGTCAGCACCGAGACGCACTTCCTCTATCTGGTGCTCGGAGGGGGCACGGCCCTGCGCTACGGCATCGGCACCGCGAAAACCGGCTTCGAGTGGAGCGGCGTCCACGCCGTGACCAACAAACGGGAGTGGCCGGACTGGACGCCACCCAGCGAAATGCTGGCCCGGCGCCCGGATATTCCGACCCATATGGCCGGCGGCATCAACAACCCACTGGGGGCGCGTGCCCTCTATATCGGCAGCACGCTGTATCGCATCCACGGCACGAACGAGCCCTGGACAATCGGCGGCGATGTCAGTTCGGGCTGCATCCGGATGGTCAATGACGACGTCATCGATCTCTACGGCCGGGTGAAAATTGGCGCGAAAGTGGTTGTCCTTTAGTTAGGAATTTTCGGCAGACTGGCGGCTCCAATTGCGTGAACCGCCGGCCATGCGTCCCTTCCTCAATCTGCTCAAGCGCTTTCGGCGCGACGAAAACGGTGCCTTCATGGTGCTGTTCGCGGTGCTGGCAATCGTCCTGATCGCGACCTCCGGCGCGGTCGTCGACTTCACATCGATGCAGACCGCCCGCAGCCGGGCCCAGACTTCGCTCGATTCTGCGGCGCTGGCCCTGCAGTCGCGCATCTCGATCGACAACATCGCGACGCTCAAATCCAAGGCGCAGTCGATCGTTACCCAGAGCATCAACGATTCATCGATCACTGCGACGATCACGGATGCCACCGTCGATACAACCGCCGGCAAGCTCAACCTCGTCGCGCAGATCGTTACCAACACGGCCTTCGTGCAACTGGTCGGCATCAGGACGATCACCGCCCACCTCCAGTCGGAAGTGACGCGCGGCTCGGTGAACCTCGAAGTCTCGGTGGCGCTCGATATCACCGGGTCAATGCTGGGGCAGAAGCTCACCGACCTCAAAACGGCCACCAACACCCTGATCGACCTGGTGGTGCAGGACGCCCAGACGCCGACCTATTCGAAGATGTCGATCATCCCCTGGTCGAACGCCGTCAACGTCGGCAGCGGCTATGCCGCCGCGATCCGTGGTGCAGTCACGGGACCAACGACGATCAGCAGCGCCACGTGGATTGCCGCGGCGGCGGTGAATATCGGGGGCGCGTCCCCAGCGGTGACCAAGGCCAACCCGGCAGTGGTCAATACCTCGACCAATCACGGGCTCGTCGCGGGCGACTACATCTACATCACCGGTGTGGTCGGCATGACCAACCTCAACGGCAACATCTACAAGGTCGGCACGGTCAATACGACGGTCACGGCGGTTAACACGGCTGCTGACACACTCACCACCGCCAGCCCGCACCTGCTCGCCAATGGTAATATCGTGCAACTTTCGACCACTGGCGCCACCCCCGGCGGTTTGTCCGCCGGTGTCAGCTACTATGTCGTTTCCGCTACCCTTTCGGATT
>JBDTVO010000112.1:0-8215 GCA_040007135.1 Devosia sp.
GCTGGCGTGACGGCCGCCGCGTCTTCGGGCTCGGTCGGCGCCTTGCCGACGCCGAAGGCATCGACGCGACCCGTCGGGGCATCGAACATCTGGGTGAAATCGAAGGCCGCGTCTCCGGTGCCCGGCGGTGCCGCGGTGACGAGATCGAGCGCCGGCTTCGGCCTGCTCGACAGCGGAATGACGGCGCCCGCCACCTCGAGCAGCCGCGTCTGGCCGAGCCCCTGGTAAGGCGGCCGCACCATCAGCGCCGCGTCGGTCCCCGCCAATGCATCGGCCACCTCGATGCCGACACCGGCGCCACCGCGATAGTAGAGCTTGATCGTCTGGCTCACATAGAACGCCAGCTTGTCGGCGCCCGCATTGGTGAAGCGGATGCCGTCGTCCTTGCGCATCTTCACCTGGTTGCCGTTGAGGTCGGGCCCGGCGGCGGCATAGGCACCGTTGTCGTCGACGAAGCGATCGTAGATGTCGATGAAGTCGCCGCCGCTGGCGAACGCGCCGAGGCGCTGCAGCGCGCTGATCTGCCCCATGGCGCTCGACAGATCGTCCTTGGCCATCGGCGGCAGGCCCACCCAGATCACCGGTTTGTTGGCGCCGCGGATGGTGGCGACGAACTGCGCCACGCGCGATTGGTAGGCGCTCGACCATTCCGGGGTCAGCGTCTTCAGCGTCGTCTTGTCGGCTGTCTTGATCGACTGCCGGTCGTTGATGCCCAGAATCGCTACAGCAACGTCGAAGCTGTTCTTGGTGACCTGGTCGGTGGCCGTCTTGTTCCAGTCAAAGAAATCCGGGCGCGCGAAGCCCGACGACGTCACGCCCTGGTTGATGATGACGATGTTGGGGTCCTCGGCGTAGAGCCGGGTGAGCGCACCGGCGAGATCGACCGCGAGGGAATCGCCGAACACCGCGAGGCGGACCGCCGTCGTCGCCTTGGACACCGTGGGTTTGGGCGGCGGCGGCAGTGCCGCCTTCTTGGGCGGCTTCACCACCGGCGCCTTGACCACGGGCTGCTGCGCCGGCTCCTCGTCGCCACCGCCGAACAGCAGGTCGAAGAGATTCTTGCGCTTCGGCGCCGGCTGCGCCTGCGTATCCTGCGCATAGACGAAAGTCGGCGCGATTTCGCTCATCGCAAACAGCGCGACAAGCGTCACAAAGAGAAGGCGGCGGAGCATGGTCGCCAGTATCGCTGCGTTTGCTGGCAAATTGAAGGCTACTTCGCCGCCAGCTCCCGATAGGTCTGGGCGGTGAGGAAGCCATCCGCAACCTCGCCGCGGCTGGCCTGGTAGCGCGCATAGGCGGCATTGGTGAGGGGACCGAGGCGGCCGTCGGCCGGGCCGTCGTAAAGGCCGAGCGCCTTGAGCCGCGTCTGGATCTCGATGCGCTGCCCCAGATTGGGGAACACCGTGTCGCGCGGCCAGGAGGCGATGAAATCGCCGGCGCCCTTCAGCCTGTCAGTGAGGTGGGCAACGGCGAGCGCGTAGCTGTCGGAGAAATTGTAGCCCTTGAGCACGAGGTAGTTGCCGGTCATCAGGAACGCCGGTCCCCTGGCGCCGGCCGGCGCGTAGAGGAACACTGGCATCGCGGCATCGGGAAACGGCCGGCCATTGGCACGCGTGACGCCGAGCGCCTTGAACAGCGCCACTGGCTTCAGCGTACTGCGGTCGGCGAGCAGCCAGTCGAACCCCTGGGGCACCGTGACCTCAAAGCCCCAGTCGACACCCGGCACATAGCCGAGATCGAGCAGGAATTTCGCGCTGGTCGCGAGCGCATCGGCGAGCGAGTCCTCGAGATCGATCCTGCCGTCGCCATCTCCGTCAGTGCCGTGGATGACGACGTTGGATGGATTGACCTGCAGGTGGCCGATGGCGCCGGCCCACGACCCGCGCAAATGCGCCGCATCGAGCGGCCCCCGCTGCACCAGCTTCAGCGCGCCGATGAAATCGCCTTTGTCGGCCTCGTAACGGCCGCGATGCTGGTAGACGAGCGTCGCCAGCGAGCGGATGACCGGCTTGATGAAGCGCGGGTTGTCGAGAATGGCGCCATAGCTGGTCTCGATCCCCCAGATGGCCCCGAGCAAATACGGATCGACCCCGAAGCGCTGGCGCACCGCACTGAACAGGCTCGCATTGGCGTCCATCGCCTTCTGCCCCGCCAGCACCCGCTGGTCGGTGACGCGCTTGTCGAGATAGTCCCAGATCGGCGTCGTGAACTCGGGCTGCGCATCCACCTGCTTGCCGATGTCGGGATCGGGCGTCAGGCCGCGGGTCGAGAGTTCGTACACGGTCGGGCTCACACCGGCGGCGATGGCCGTGGACGCGAAGGCGTGCAGGAACTCGGAAAACGACTCGGCTTGGGCCGGACTGACGAATGCGGTCAGAACCAGGAACGCGACAGTGGTGATTGCCCTCTTCATGCGCCCCCTCACGGTGTCATCCCCGCGAAGGCGGGGATCCAGTTTGTCATTTGCTCGGAACGCGAGATGGCTTCCCGCCTCCGCGGGAATGACACCGGGTGTGTGGCGGGAGAGGGGCAGGGGGCCTGTCCGCGCACGGAGTGACCTACCGGTTGCGGGTCGCGAGGTACCGCTCCCAGTCCAGCGCCGTCGACACCATCTCGCGGAGGCTGTCGTGCGCCGGGGTCCAGCCGAGAACGTCCCGAACCCTCGCACCGGTGGCGGTGATCGCCGCCGGATCGCCGGCCCGTCGCGGCCCCTCCTCCACCTTGAAATCGACGCCCGAGACGGCCTTCACTGTGTCGATGACCTGCCGCACGGAATAGCCCTGCCCGTAGGCACAGTTGAGCGTGGTGCTGGCCCCGCCACCGCGGAGGTGTGCGAGCAGCAGCGCGTGCGCCTCGATCAGGTCGGTGATGTGGATGTAGTCGCGGATGCAGGTGCCGTCGGGCGTCGGGTAGTCGGTGCCGAAAATATCCATCTTCGGACGCTGCCCAAGCGCCGTCTGCACTGCGACCTTGATGAGGTGGGTGGCAAGCGGCGTCGACTGGCCCGAGCGCTTCTTCGGATCGGCGCCTGCGACGTTGAAGTAGCGCAACGCGCCGTAGGTGATGGGATGCGCCGCCGCCACGTCGGCCAGCATCCATTCGGTCATCAGCTTGCTGCGGCCATAGGGCGACATCGGCAGCAGCGGTGTTTCTTCGACCACCGGCGCGAGGCCGGTCATGCCGTACACGGCCGCGGTCGAGGAAAAGATGAAGTGCCGGACCCCGGCCGTGACGGCGGCCTCGAGCAGGTTGCGCGAGGTTGCGGTGTTGTTCCGGTAGTACTTGAGCGGGTCCGTGACCGACTCGGGGACCACGATCGAGCCGGCAAAATGGATGATTTCGGTCACCTTGTGCTCTACGATCACCCGGCGCACGGCATCGATATCGCCCGCATCGCCGGCAACGAAGCTGGCGCGTGGGTCGATCGCCCAGTCGAAGCCGGTGACCAGATTGTCGAGGACGACCACCTCCTCGCCCGCATCGCACAGGCGCAGGGCCATGTGGCTGCCGATATAGCCCGCACCGCCCGTAACCAACACGCTCATCAGCAGAAATCTCCGATTAAGCGGCCGATGCTAGGATCGGAGTCTTGCGATAGCCTTACACCCGACCGGGAAGAGGAGCCGACTGACTTGTCCCAGCGCGTCCGTACCGCCGTGTTTCCAGTTGCCGGCCTCGGCACCAGGTTCCTGCCGGCGACCAAGGCCATGCCCAAGGAAATGCTGACGGTGGTCGACCGCCCGCTGATCCAGTACGCGGTCGATGAGGCGCGGGAAGCCGGGATCGAACATTTCGTCTTCGTCACCGGCCGCAACAAGTCTGTCATCGAGGACCATTTCGATAAGCAATACGAACTCGAGCATACGCTCGAGGTGCGCGGCAAATCGGCGGCGCTCGCCGAACTGCAGGCCGAGCTGCCGCAGGCCGGCCAGACCAGCTTCACCCGCCAGCAGGAGCCGCTGGGCCTTGGCCACGCCGTCTGGTGCGCGCGCGAGCTGGTGGGCCATCAGCCCTTCGCGCTGCTGCTGCCCGACATGTTGTTCAAGGCCAACCCCGGCGTGCTGCGCCAGATGATGGAGGCCTACGAAGAGACGGGCGGCAACGTGCTGGCGGTGGAAGAGGTGCCGATGGAGGAGGTCTCCTCCTACGGCGTCGTTGCCCGCGGCAAGGGCCCGGACGAAGGCTTTGCCATCACCGCGATGGTGGAAAAGCCCAAGCGCAAGGATGCACCGTCCAACCTCATCATTTCCGGGCGCTACATCCTGCAGCCCGAAATCTTCGACCTGCTCGCCGACCAGCCGCGCGGTGCCGGCGGCGAGATCCAGATCACGGATGCCATGCGCACGCTGATGAAGCAGCAGGCCTTCACCGGGGTCAAATATGTCGGCCGTAGCTTCGACTGCGGCAGCAAGGTCGGGTTCCTGACGGCAAACGTCGCCTATGCTCTCGACCGCCCCGACATCGCCGGGCCGTTCCTCGCTGAACTGAAGAAGCTCAACCTTAGTTAGTTGGTGATCTTGAGCCCGACGCTGACGGTGTGCGTGTCGGTTGCCGGCCCGGGCGGGGCAAAGCTATGCCCGTAGCTGTAGTCGCCTGACCAGACCGCGTGCCGTGACGTTCGGAGGTCGACGCCGGCGCCGAAACCGTAGCCGTAGCCGACATCTCCGGTGCCCTCGGTGAGGGTTCGGCTGCCGTTGGCGCTGCCGCGCAGGTCGAGCCACGGATTGACCTGGTAGGTGCTCGACAGGCTTGCCGTCAGGTCGACATCTGTATCGCCGGCGACCGTGTCCGACGGCCCGAGGGTGGTGTTGAGCGCCCCCTCGATCTCGAGTGACGGATCGGGCGTAAAGGTCAGGCTGGCATCGGCGATCCAGGCGGGCCGGTCGACCAATGAGCCGTCGGCATAGTCGATCCAGCCGTAGCCGACAGAGGCTTCGCCCGTCAGCACCGAGTCCATCTGCATGCTCACGCCGCCGCGCAAAGTCGCGGTCCGGCTATCGAGAAAGACCGCGAGGCTGGTCGATGGGGCGTCGAACGCCTGATACTCCGCGCCGCCCTCGGCAAAGACGCTGAGCGCCGGCGTCACCTCGAAGCCGGCACGCAGCGAGGCGCCGCCGAGCCAGTAGCTGTTTTCGGAATTGTCGACCGTGCTCAGATCGTCGAGCGTCGTCGGCCCCTCGATGAAGCGCTTGGCCTCGACGGTTGCGGTCAGGTCGAAGCGGCCGAAATTGCGCTTCGCCGTCCCCTTCGCGTCGCCGGTGAATTCGAGCGGGCCGATGGCGGTGTTGACCGGCAGGCTGCTGTCGCCGGGCCGCAACTGCGTCACCGCCAGGTCGAGACTGCCGGTGAGCGAAGTGAACGCATCGGGCCTGAGGCTGGTCTCGCCGTTGGCATGGATGTCATCGACAAAGGCGGTGCCGTCGGTCTCGAGGGCGAGCTTTCCGCCAAGGCCCACTTTGGCGCTGCTCACGCGCCCGCCGCCGCCGAAGCTGACCTCGGGCGCCAGCGTGGCTTCAATGTGGGTGCCGCCGCTGTCGTGCACCACCTGCGCACCTAGAGCGACGCTCCAGTCGATCGGCGGCTGATCGTCGACCGCGCCGCGCAGCTCCTGCCCCATGGCCGAGCCGGCGGCTGCAAGCAGCAACCCGGCACAAAGCGGCAAGGCAGAAAAGCAACGCAACGCCAACATCCTCGCGCCATTTCGGCGTGAACAAACCCTTGCAGCTTATGGTTAAGGAAGGTTTGAGCGAGGTCCCGCGACGTTGCCGTTTAGACCGCATTAACCATGGCATTTAAGTGGGATTTATCCATTCCGCAGCGATGATCGGGACGGTCGGTTTGCGGCCGCTCGTCAGGATACTCCCCGTGGATATTGCGACTCTCATCGGCATCGTGGGCGGCATCGGCATGCTGTTCGGCGCCATCCTGATCGAAGGCTCGAACCCGATGAGCTTTCTCAACGTGCTGGCGACCGTAGTGGTGGTCGGCGGCGGCACCATGGCGGTCATGGGCCGCTACACGCTGGGCGGCTTCCTCCACGGCTTCCTCAACGGCTTGAAGGGCGTGCTGTTTCACAAATCGATCTCCGCGGTGAAGCTCATCGACCAGCTCGCCGAGATCGCCGAGACCATGCGCCGCCAGGGCCCGATCGCCCTCGAGCAGGTGGAGGTCACCGACCCGTTCATGAAGCGTGGCGTGCGCATGATCGCCGACGGCTTTTCGGCCGAGGCGCTGCGTGCCTCGCTCGAGCGCGAGCGTGACCTCGACTACGAGCGCATTCACCACGGCCACGTGATCTTCAAGGCCTTCGGCGAAGCGGCGCCCGGCATGGGCATGGTGGGAACGCTGATCGGCCTCGTCTCGATGTTCGGCCACATGGACGACCCCAAGAAAATCGGCCCCGGCATGGCCATCGCGCTGCTCACCACACTCTATGGCGCCGTCCTCGCCAACGTCGTCATGCTGCCCATCTCCGACAAGCTCGCCAACCGCGCCGAGGAAGAGGGCACCAACCGCAGCCTCATCATCGAGGCGCTGGTGATGATCCGCGAGGGCAAGAACCCGGCCACCATCAAGGATGAGCTGGCCAGCTACCTGCCGCTCCATACGCGCCACAAGGTGCTCGACGCGGAAGCCGCCTGATCGTGGCTGCCCTCAAGAAAAAGGGCCATGGCGGCGGCGGTGGCCACGGCGGCGCCTGGGTCATCTCCTTCGCCGACCTGATGAGCCTGCTGATGGCGTTCTTCGTCATGCTGCTGAGCTTTTCGGTGCAGGACCAGGAAAAGCTGAACATGGCGGCAGGCTCGGTGCAGAACGCCTTCGGCATCCAGCCGTTTTCGACCATGACCGGCATGATCGAGCGCTCGGGCAACCCCAAGCGCGACTTCCTCAAGAACATGACGCCGACCGAGATCAAGGCGTCGACTGAGTTCGCCACAGAGTCGAAGCCCGACAATGAGAGCCAGGGCCAGGAAGCCAACACCTTCGTCAAGGAAAAGACCGACATCGAGCGGCAGGCGCAATATTCGCTGGCTGCCGCCAGCCTGAAGCAGGCCTTCCAGGACCTGCCCGACATCACCGCCGTCGCCGACCACATCAATGTCGAGGAGACCCAGGACGGGCTCAACATCGTCATCGCCGACCAGGACGGCCGCGCCATGTTCCCCGAGGGCAGCAAGTACCCCTACGAGGTGACGCGCAAGGCGCTCGCCGCCATGGCCCCGCTGCTCAACAAGATGCCCAACCGCATCCGCATCACCGGCCACACCGCCGCCGGCGGCACCTACGACAACCCGCGCTACGGACCGTGGGAGCTGAGCTTTGACCGCGCCAACGTCGCCCGCCAGATTCTCGAGGAGTTCGGTCTCTCCGACGACCGGCTCGAAAGCGTCGTTGGCCGCGGCGATGCCGACCCGTTCTTTCCCAACGATCCCTACCTCAGCGCCAACCAGCGCATCGCCATCCTTCTCGTCTACGAGAAGCCGCCGGTGCCGATGGATCTGAAACCGTAAGCTAGGCGGCCACCACTTTCAGCACGGCGCCGTCGGCACCGACGACGCGCACTTTCTGCCCGGCCGCAAGGTCGGGGCCGGAGATGCGCCAGATCGTGTCGCCGAGCGCAATGCGCCCAAAACCGTCCTTGATCGGTTCGTCGATGACGCCTTCGTGGCCGAGGAAACGCTCGGCCCGGCGGTTGAGGAACGGATTATCGAGGCTCGCGGTACTGCGGTTGCGGGTGAACAGCGTCCAAGCGACGACGATGACGATGGCGAGGACACCAAAGATCGTCACCTGCCACGGCCAGCCGAGACCCGGGATGAAGGCGGCAACGCCGGTGACCAGTCCGGCGGCCCCGAGCCAGAGGAAATAGCCTCCCGGCACCACCAGTTCCAGTGCCAGCAGCACCAGCCCGACGACGAACCAGGCCCACGGGCCGTAGCTGGTGAAGAGATCGAGCAGAACCATTGGAATGCTCCTCTAACTGCGCCGGATCAGGTGTTGGTCGAGGGCGGGCGCGAACTCGTGCCGCGCGGTGTCGACGGCTTGTCGCCGCCAAACGTCTCGCGCGCGATTTCGGCGATGCCGCCGAGCGCTCCGATGACGCTCGCCGCTTCGACCGGCAGCATCAGTACCTTCTGGTTGGGCGAACGCGCCAGGCTTTCCAGCGCCTTGATGTAGTTGTTGGCGACGAAATAGTTGATCGCCTGCACGCTGC
>JBDTVO010000113.1:0-8124 GCA_040007135.1 Devosia sp.
ACACCATCGGGTCGTTGAGCGCGTCGTCCTTGTAGTAGAACTCGATGATCGAGCGTGGCAGTTGCGTGCCGGCCTCGAGCCCGAGCCGCTTGACCAGCGAGCCGGCGGCGACGTTGCGCACCACCACTTCGAGCGGGATGATCTCGACTTCCTTGATCAGCTGCTCGCGCATGTTCACGCGGCGGATGAAGTGGGTCGGAATGCCGAGCGTGTTGAGCTTGGTGAACACGTACTCGGAAATGCGGTTGTTGAGGACGCCCTTGCCGTCGATGATCTCGTGCTTGGCGCCGTTGCCGGCGGTGGCGTCGTCCTTGAAATACTGGATCAGAGTGCCCGGCTCCGGACCCTCGTAGAGGTCCTTGGCCTTGCCCTCATAAATCTTCCGCCGGCGGTTCATGGCAGCAAATCCTGTCAGCGATGCGATGGGGGGAGGGTAGGTCGTTCATGCGCCAGAAGGCCCGGGGAAAGCAAGCTGTTTCGGGTCGCGATACCCGAGCGGCAAAAAGCCCGTTCGGCTCCATGGACTTAGCCAACAGTCCTACGGTCGCGCTGCATCTGCCCTCGGCGATTGATTAACGCCCGCTTCCCGACTATCTCCAATCCGAGCGGCGCTGCGCGCCAAATGCGACAACACCGGCGGGGAGACAGAATTGGCCCAGTTCGACGACCGTGAGAAAGCCCAGGAAGCCAAGTTTGCCCGCGACGGCGAGTTGCGCTTCAAGGCCGAAGCCCGCCGCAACAAGCTACTCGGGATGTGGGCGGCGGAGCACATGGGCCTGAGCGACCAGCACGCCAGGGACTACGCCTCCGAAGTGGTGGCGTCCGACTTCGCCGAAGCCGGCGAGGAGGACGTGTTCCGCAAGGTCTCCGGCGACCTCAAGGCCAAGGGCGCCTCGGTTTCGGACGACATGATCCGCCAGAAGATGGCCGAATTCACCATCACCGCCCGCGAGCAGATCCTCATCGAGGGCTAGCCCGAAGGCGTCTCGAACGCCTCCAGCCGACCGTCGCCCGGCCTGACGTCGGCCCAGTCCGCCGCATCAAAGCCGAGGACCGCGAGCCCGGCGGGCGGAAACTTTGCGCGCAGCCGTGCCAGTGCCGCCCCGTCGCCGGAGCCGGCGAGGGCGGTGGCAAGTTGCTCGAAACCCGGATTGTGGCCGATGAGCATGAGCGAGGCGACCGTGTTCGGTTGCTCCGTGATGAGATCGAGCAAGTCCTCGGCCGAGGCGTCGTAGATGCGGCGGGTGAACTCGACCGTCGTCCCGGGGGTGAGCGCCGGCTGGATGCCGGCGAGGGTCTCGCGCGTCCGCCTGGCGCCCGAGCAGAGCACCAGCCCCGGGCGATAGCCCCGCCCCGACATGACTGCGCCCATCTCGACCGCCTCGCGGGCGCCACGCTTGCTGAGCGGCCGGTCGAAATCGGCGCGCCCGTCCTGATCGGACTTGGCGTGCCGCAGCAGATAGAGCGTCAGCGTCATCTATTTGAGCCGCTTCATCAGCTCGCCGAACATCAGCAGCCCCTCGGGCCACGGGCCGTGGCCGGAGGCGACGTTGATGTGGCCGGCATCGCCCGCCAGCTGGAAATCGCTGCCCCAGTCGGCGGCAAAGCCGCGGGCGCGATCGACGTCGACGAGCGCATCGGTGGTCGAGGCGATGACCATCGAGGGAAACGGCAGCGGATCCGTCGGCACGTCGCCGAACGGCAGCGCCTCCCGCGGGAGATTCGGTCCCTCGAAATCCGGCGGCGACACCAGCAAGGCGCCGCGGACCTTGGTGTCCTTGAGCCGGAGCTGGGCAGTGTGGACAATCGCCCCGACCGCCAGCGAATGGCCGATCAGCACCACCGGGCGGGTCGCCAGCAGCACCTCCTGGTGGATGCGATCCACCCAGTCGGCGAGCAGCGGCTCGTCCCAGTCGCGCTGCTCGATGATGAGCGCATTGGCCATGCGCGCCGCCCAGCGTCGCTGCCAGTGGTCGGGGCCGGAATTGCCCAGTCCAGGCACGATGAGAATGTCGACGTCGGCGATCTTCATGCCGGCCACCTAACGGCGGGCGTGGCGCCGGGCAAGCCCCTAGTCCTTGTCGATGCGATCGTGAAAGAACGCCGTCATCTCACCCATGCCGATGTGGCGGTAGTAGTCGACCGCCTCCGGGAAGGCGAGCAGCACCAGCCCCATGCGCGGACCGAGGACCTCGTAGCAGGTGTCGAGCAGGCGCTTGCCGATGCCCTTGCCCTGCCAGCCGTCACGGACGCAGAGGTCGGCGAGATAGCAGACCCACGCCCCGTCGCTGATGCCGCGGGCGACGCCGACGATAGTCCCCGCCTCGTCCCGTGCCGTGACAATGAGTTCGGAGCCGCGCAGGATTTCAGCGACGCGCGGCGCGTTGTCGACCGGGCGACGGTCGCACATGTAGGTCGAGCCGATGACCGCAATGTAGTCCTCGGCGCTGAGCCGCGGCTCGGCGGCGTAAACGACGCTCACGCGTCGGGCCCGAATACGCGCTCGAACAGCGCGTCGACATGCTTGAGGTGATAGAAATCGTCGAACATCGCATCGATGTCGGACGGCTTGAGGTGCGCTGCAACGTCGGCGTCCGCCTTCAGCAATCGGGCGAAGGCGCCAGAACGGTCGCCCTGCATCTCCCACACCTTCATGGCGTTGCGCTGCACCGCGGCATAGGCAGCCTCGCGGCTCATGCCGGCCTGGGTCAGCGCCAGCAGGATGCGCTGCGAATTGTGGAGGCCTCCCAACAGGTCGAGATTGCGCTTCATGGTGTCGGGATAGACCAGCAGCCGGTCGATCAATCCAGTGAGGCGGGCGAGGGCGAAATCGAGCGTCACCGTCGCATCCGGCCCGATCATGCGCTCGACGGACGAATGCGAGATATCGCGCTCGTGCCACAGCGCCACGTCCTCAAGCGCCGGCGTGACCATGCCGCGCACCAGCCGGGCGAGGCCGGTGAGGTTCTCCGATAGAACCGGATTCCGCTTGTGCGGCATCGCCGACGAGCCCTTTTGCCCCGGGGCGAAATATTCCTCGGCTTCGAGCACTTCGGTGCGCTGCAGGTGGCGGACTTCCGTGGCGAGCCGCTCGACCGAGGAGGCGATGACGCCGAGCGTCGCGAAATACATGGCGTGGCGGTCGCGCGGGATGACCTGCGTCGAGATCGGCTCGGGCACGAGGCCGAGCTGCTTTGCGACATAGGCCTCGACGGACGGATCGATGTTGGCAAACGTGCCGATGGCACCCGAGACGGCGCAGGTTGCAATCTCCCGGCGCGCCGCGACCAGACGCTCGCGGGCCCGGGCGAACTCGGCATAGGCCTGCGCCAGCTTGATGCCGAAGGTCGTCGGCTCGGCGTGAATGCCGTGCGATCGCCCGATGGTGATGGCGTATTTGTGCTCTTTAGCCCGCCGCTTCAGCGCCGCGAGCAGCGCGTCGATGTCGGCGATGAGGATGTCCGAGGCCCGCGCCAGTTGCACGGCGAGCGTCGTATCGAGCACGTCCGACGAGGTCATGCCCTGATGCACGAAGCGAGCGTCCGGTCCGACGATTTCGGCCAGGTGGGTGAGGAAGGCGATGACGTCGTGCTTGGTTGTCGCTTCGATTTCGTCGATCCGATCGACGTCGAACGTCGCCGCGTTGCCCTTGGCCCAGATAGTCTCGGCCGCTGCCTTGGGCACGACGCCGAGATTGGCAAGCTGCGTCGTGGCATGCGCCTCGATCTCGAACCAGATTCTATATTTCGTCTCGGCCGACCAGACGGCAAGCATGTCGGGGCGGGAGTAGCGCGGGATCATGCTCAGGCCCTGATGCTGGTCGCTGCGGTGCGCAGGGCGGCGATGCGGGACGGATAGGTCTTGGCGTCGTTGCCCGCAAAAATGTCGCTGCCGGCCACCAGCACGTTGGCGCCAGCCTTCGCGACCTCCGCTGCCGTCTTCGGATTGATGCCGCCATCGACCTCGAGGTCGATGGCGCGTCCGCCGATCAGCGCCCGGGCCTGCCTGATCTTGGCGAGCACCTCGGGAATGAAGCTCTGGCCGCCGAAGCCCGGATTGACGCTCATCACCAGGATCAGGTCGAGATCGTCGATGACGGGCTCGATGGCCGACACCGGCGTTGCCGGATTGATGGCGACACCGGCACGCTTGCCCTCGGCGCGGATCGCCTGCAGCGAGCGGTGGAGGTGCGGGCCGGCCTCGGCGTGCACCGTGATGCCGTCGGCGCCGGCCTTGGCGAATGCGGCGATATAGGGATCGGCCGGCGCGATCATCAGGTGGCAGTCGAGGAGCTTTTTGGTCAACGGCCGGATCCACTGCACGATGATCGGCCCTAGCGAGATGTTGGGCACGAAATGGCCGTCCATCACATCGACATGGATGTAGTCGGCGCCCGCTGCGTCCACGGCCCGGATTTCGTCCCCGAGCCGCGAAAAGTCGGCGGACAGGATCGACGGGGCGATGCGAATGGATGCGGGCATGAATGTTCCCGGGCAGGTGCTTCCGGTCCTTAGCCGCCGGGCGGGCAGGGGGCAAGTCCGGCTCGCGCCGCGTTCACCTGCGGGTGAGGCCGGTTGCGTCGGGTGCCCGCCGCTGCCACAAGCCGCCTCATGGACGGGTTTTCGTTTCCGCTGGTCTTCGGCGCCGGGGTGCTCAGCTTCCTGAGCCCCTGCGTCCTGCCGCTCGTGCCGCCCTATCTGACCTATATGAGCGGCTCGAGCTTCGAGCAGCTTCGCAGCGACGGCGCCACGGCCGGTGTCGTCTGGCAGCGGAGCGTCTTCACCTCGGTCTTTTTCATCCTCGGTTTCTCGCTGGTGTTCATCACCTTCGGGGCCACCGCGACCGCCTTCGGGCAGGCGTTCCGGCAGGCCGTCCCCATCCTGACCCCCATCGCCGGCCTCTTCATCATCGCCATGGGCCTCCATTTCCTCGGGGTCTTTCGCGTCGGCTTCCTCGACCGCCAGTTGCGGCACATGGGTCCGGGCGTGGCGAGCGGGCCGCTGGGCGGATTCCTGCTGGGCCTCGCCTTCGCCATCGGCTGGACGCCGTGCATCGGTCCCGTGCTGGCGGCGATCCTGTCGGTCGCGGCGGTGCAGGACACCGCGTGGCAGGGGGCCGGGCTGCTCGGCGTCTATTCGCTCGGGCTGGGGGTGCCGTTCCTCCTCGCCGGCATCGCCATCGGGCCATTCCTCAGCTTCTTTTCGAATTTCCGGAAGCACCTGGGGATGGTCGAGCGGGTCATGGGCGGGCTGCTGGTTGTCACCGGGCTGCTCTTCCTGACGGGTCAGTTCACCCGGCTAAGCTACTGGTTCCTTGAAACTTTTCCCGGTCTCCAGAGCTTCGGTTGACACCAGGCTAGTCGGTGATGTCGTAGCCGAAAATCCTGTGCTCGGCCTCGGTCAGTTCGTTGTAGCGGCGCCGCATCGGCTCGCTCCAAACGCACTCGTCGTGCGGCGAGCTGCGATTGCTGTGCTGCAGAGTGAAATCCCTGAAGTAGTGGACCCTGAAATACTTTCGGATTGTGATTGGCTCTTCGAGCTTGAGCACCGTGCGGACCGCGACATCCGCCGTTCCGTTGCTGGTATAGGCGCGCAGATACCGCTGCCAACGCTGGTCGCACACGCGCTCGAGGTAGTCATCGAACGATGTTGAGAGCATAGCCTCCTTAATGGCGCCGGCGTTCAGAGTGGATACGAACGATGGAAGCGAACTCGTATCGCCGCTGGCGACCTTGTCGCGCACGTACCGCGCCGATTCCCCGAGCGATTGGTGTCGTTCGGGAAAGTGCTGAAAAGCGATCGTCGCCGCCCAGAGAACCTGCGTGAGGCCGTATTTGTAATAGCTCTCCACGATCCGAAGAGGACTTCGGACGACCGTGCAAGTCTCGAACGTGCCGAGACTCGGCATCTTTTGAGCCATTTGCTCCAGCCGCGCGTGCTGGGAGAGGCCGTGGGTCCTCATCTGTCGCTCGTGACGATCGATCCCATCGGATCGAAGGACGATGTCGCCTGCAACCTTGTGCCGCTCCCATTCCGTTTCAATCGAGGTGCCGCCGCACTTCGGGATGTGGATGAAAACGAACTTCTTGCTGTAGGAAACGATGGCCACGGGGACTCCGGCGCAAGCATCTGGCCGGTCGCACGCCTGCCGCGGCAATGCAAGGCGGTCAACGCCGCTCTCCGGGCTCCTCCCCGGAATCTGACCGTTAACCCTCGCCACGAAATCTGCCCGCCCCAGACGGCCGATAGCGGCATTGTGAACGCTGGATTCACCCCTTCGCCCGAGACTTCCCGGGACGGAGGCTGGAAATATGGGCATGGCTGCCAAAACCGCTGCGGAGACGCTGCTTCTGGACAAATCGTTCGAGGTGCCGGTGGCGTCGCGCCGGCCGATCAGCATCACCATCAACATCAGCCACCGGATGGCCGATGTCGAAGCGGTATGGGCCATGCTCGGGGCCGGCGGCATCGAATCGCCCGGCCAGCATGCAGGCTTCGTCCGCCTGTGGATGGAGGCGCTGGGTGTCCCCGAAAAGGACCGCTTCTTTGCCACCGCTCACGTCGATGGCGCGCCCCTCGCCCTGCTGGCCTTGCAGCGGCGCCTCGACAAGGGCATCCGTGTCCTGAGCTGGTTCCCGGGCGCGCATGTCGGCTGCAACGCCCCGCTGGTCGATGGCTGGCGCCTTGCCGCGATGACTGCGGAAGAGCGCCGCCAGCTCTGGATCGGCATGCTGCGCGGGCTGTCGGGCGCCGATGTTGTGTACCTAAAATCGGTGCCGCAGCTGATCGTGGGCGGCGTCGATATCTTCGCCGAACTCGGCCAGTCGATCACCGCCGACACGCTTTATCGCGCCTCGTTTGCCTCGTTCGAGGACGCCGACAGCACCCAGCGCAACAAGTCCCGGCGCAAGCATGATCGCCAGCAGGGCGATCGGCTTGCCTCGTTCGGGGCCGTGGAGTTCGCCGCGCTCGACAACGGCCCCGCAGCCGTTGGCATGCTCGACCTCATGTTCAACCAGCGCGCCGCACGATTCCGCGAAATGGGCGTCGCCGATCCCTTCTCGGTGCCGGCGATCCGCGCGTTCTACGACGCGACCGCTGCCGCCGGCTCGGGCGTCCCGGTGAAGCTGCATCTGCTGAGGCTCGACGGCGAAGTCGTCGCGATGCGCTACAACGTGGCCCACGGCGATCGTCTCTTCTGCCTGATCTCGTCGATGAGCGTCGATCCGCGCATCCAGCCCGGCTCTCCGGGCAAGCAGTGCCTGCTGCGGGTGATGCAGACCGTGTTCGCGGAAGGCTACCGGACCTTCGACATGGGCGAGGGCCTGACCGACGAGAAGCGCCATTGGTGCAACGTGCAGGTGCCGGTGCGCCATCACTACATGCCGATCACCCGACGTGGCGCCATTGCCGGCTCGGCCCACCGCGGGCTGCAGCTCGCCAAGGCGCGGATCAAGTCCGACCCCCGGTTGCTGGGCGCGGCAAAGTCGGTGCGCGGTTGGCTGCAGAGCGTTCAGGGACCGGCGCCGGCGCCATCCCCGTTCGCGGTCGAGTAGCGTCCACTCCTAGATCAGCTTCAGCCCCTTCATCGAGGCGTGGCCGGATTTGCCGATGACGATGTGGTCGTGGATGGCGACGCCGAGCGGCTTCGCCACGGCTTCGATCTGTCGCGTCATCTGCACATCGGCAGTCGAGGGCGATGGATCGCCAGAGGGGTGGTTGTGGACGAGGATCAGCGCCGTGGCCCCGAGCTCCAGCGTCCGCTTGATGACTTCGCGCGGATAGACCGGCGTGTGGTCGACGGTGCCCCGCTGCTGCACCTCATCGGCAATCAGCCGGTTCTTCTTGTCGAGGAACAGGATGCGGAACTGCTCGATATCCTCGAATGCCATGGTTGAACGGCAGTAGTCGATCAGTGACGACCACGAGCTGAGGATCGGCAAGTCGCGGTCGACCTTGTCATTGGCGAAACGCTGCGCCGCTGACTGAATGAGCTTGAGATTGGTGATCGTGATGTCGCCCAGGAGGTCGAATTCGGCGAGCCGCTCGCGCGGCGCCGACAGCACGCCGGAGAACGAGCCGAAGCGCTTGAGCAGCAGCTTTGCGAGGTCCTTGGTGTCCTTCC
>JBDTVO010000114.1:0-8069 GCA_040007135.1 Devosia sp.
CGAGCTTGACGCCCAGCCCGCCGGCGATCTCGTAGCCCATGGTCGAGTAGCCATATTCCATGTGGTAGCTGCCCGGCGCGCCGGCCGGCCAGAGCTTGTGCAGCTCGCCCGGCAATCCGCCCGAGGCGCACACCAGCGTTACGCCCGAGCCGCGCGCCCGGTGCACCGCGCCGATCACCTGCGCATCGGAAGGCACAGCGTTGGTGGGGTCGGTCACGGCCTTTGCCTGCGCGAGCCAATTGGTCCTCGCCGTGGCGGCCGTGTCGGTCCACACCTTGGGGGTGCGCCATGCGCCCAGCGCCGCGTCGATCAATTCGAGGCCGACCCTGGCATCCGCCACCAGCGGCAGGGCGCGATGCTTGCCCGCATCGAATGGCTGGGTATTGAGGCCGATGATCTGGACGCCATCGGCCTTGAACAAGGCCCACGAGCCCGTGGTGAAATCCTGCAGCCGCGAGCCGACGGCCAGCACTACGTCTGCCTGCTCCGCCAGCAGGTTGCTCGCCGACGATCCGGTCACCCCGACCGAGCCCATGTTCATCGGGTGAACGTGCGGCAGGCTCGACTTGCCGGAGTTGGTCTCCATCACCGGGACGCCGTGTTTTTCGGCAAAGCTCCTGAGGGTCGCGGCGGCTTCGGAATAGAGCACGCCACCGCCGGCGATGATCACCGGCTTCTGCGCTAGCTTGAGCGCAGAGATTGCAGTCTTCAGTTGCTCGGCATCGGGCGCCGGGCGGCGCGGCATCCAGACATGGTCCTCGAACATCTCGGCCGGATAGTCGAAGGCCTCGGCCTGGACGTCCTGGCACAGCGCCAGCGTCACTGGACCGCACTCGGCCGGATCGGTCAGAACCTGCATGGCGCGCGCCAGCGCCGAGATGATCTGCTCGGGGCGGGTGATGCGGTCAAAATAGCGCGACACCGGCCGGAACACGTCGTTGACGCTCACCGTGCCATCGCCAAAGTTCTCGGCCTGCTGCAGCACCGGGTCGGGGCGACGATTGGCGAACACATCGCCCGGCAGCAGCAGCAGCGGCAGGCGGTTCACATGCGCCAGCGCTGCGGCCGTCACCATGTTGGTGGCGCCCGGCCCGATCGAAGACGTCACCGCCATCATGCGGCGGCGAAAGCTTGCCTTGGCAAAACCGATGGCGGCGTGCGCCATGCCCTGCTCGTTGTGGGCGCGATAGGTCGGCAGCTCGTCGCGCACCTGGTATAGCGCCTCGCCAAACCCCGCGACGTTGCCGTGCCCAAAGATTGCGAACACGCCGCCGAAGATCGGCACCGTCTTGCCGTCGATCACGGTCTTCTGCCGCGTCAGAAATTTCGCCAGGGCCTGCGCCATGGTCAGGCGGATGGTCTTGCCGCTCATTGTTTTTCCTCCCACCGGGTTACCCCGGCCAATCCTATCAGGCCGCTTCGGTCTCGCCGAGCCGCTGCCATGTCGCGGTCAACGCCTCGAACCGACGGGCCATGTCGGCAATGGCCTGCTCATCGGTCATGGTGCCCGCGAGCCACGAGCGCGCCGCATCAGCAAAGATCGTGCGGCCCACGGCGAACCCCCTCACCGTGCGCGCCCGACGCGCCGTGGCGAAACTCAGCTCAAGCGCCTCCTGCGACGCCTCGAGGCCGAGCAGCACGACACCGCGGCAAAGCGGGTCATTTGCCTCGATCACCCGGTCGATTTCCTCCCAGGCGCGTTGGCTCGCCTGCGGTTCGAGCTTCCACCAGTCGGGCTGCAGCCCGGCGTCATAGAGTTCACCCAGCGCCGTCGAGATTGTCTTGTCATCGAGCGCGCCGTGCTTGCTGGCGATAATCTCGATCAGCAGCTCGCGGCCGACCTGGCGCGCCGCGTCGTAGGCCTGCCGCAGCTTGTCGATCTGCTCGCGCTTGAGCTCGGCGCTGTCGTCGGGGTGATAGAAGCACAGCACCTTGATGCAGTGGTCGACCGGCCAGTCGATCAGCCGGCTGCCGAGGTCCTGGTTGAACTCGAAGCGAAGCGGCCGGCTGCCGGGCTGTTCGATGGGCTTTGCAATCCACAGATTGCCCACCTGCCCGGCATCGAACAGGGCGTCGCGCCCATATTTGTCATCGAGCAACATGCCGTAGTCGGGCCGCCCGCGTGCCACACGCGTCGCGGCTTGCACAGCCAGCCGCTTGAATGCCGAGAGCTTTTCAGGCGTCGCGCCCGGCAGGTTTTCGAGCTGGCTGCGATGGTCGATGGCGAGGGCCATCAGCTGCGGTATCGCCCGCCGCCGCGTGGTGGCCCAGTGCAGGTGATTGAGCGCCTCGTCCTTGCGCAGGGCGTGCTGGGTGCTGCCGTGCTCGAGGAAATAGCTCAACTCCGCCCAGGTCGGATACTCGGGCGCGCAAAGCAGCCGCGACACCGCAAAGGCGCCGCAGGCATTGGCCCAGGTCGCCGAGACGGCATGGGTCTCGTTCGTGAGCCAGCCACGCAGGAACCCGGACATGAAGGCGTCGCCGGCGCCCAGCACATTGTAGACCTCGATGGGA
This sequence comes from Devosia sp., assembly GCA_040007135.1. GTDB lineage: Bacteria > Pseudomonadota > Alphaproteobacteria > Rhizobiales > Devosiaceae > Devosia_A. Next base: position 2,515 of record JBDTVO010000114.1, read on the forward strand.
AAGCCCTTGCCGACGATGCCGTGCTCGAGATCGTCCGGGATCGGGCCGTCGTAGACAATGCAGCCCTTGGCGCCGCGCTTCAGCACGATGGTCGCCGTGGTCAGGGCGCGGATGGCTCTTAGAGCCGCACCCAGATCGGGCGTGCCAGCTGCAATCGCAATCTCTTCCTCGGTCCCGACGACCAGGTCGGTATCGCCGAGGACCGACTGGTAGATCGCGGTGACGCGGTCCGATTTCACGTAACGTTCGAAACCGGCCGCGTGGCCCGCCAGGCCCCACAGGTTGGGCCGATAGTCGACGTCGAAGACGACACGCGCGCCGTGCGCCTTGGCGAGCCGAATGGCCTTCTTCTGCGCCGCCTCGGCGCCCGGTGTCGAAAAATGCGTGCCGGTGACGACGATGGCCCGTGTCGACGCGATGAGGCTCTCGTCGATGTCGGTTTCGCTCAGAGCCATGTCGGCGCAGTCGGTCCGATAAAAGATCATCGGCGACAAGCCTTCGGCCTCGACCGAGAGGAGCACCAGCGCCGTCAGCCGGTCGGGATCGGCGGCGATGCCCCCGGTCGCGACGCCTTCGCGGGTCAACTGCTCCTTGATGAAGCCGCCCATCTGTTCGGATCCGACGCGGGTGATGATGCCCGATTTGAGACCGAGCCGCGCCGTACCGACGGCAATGTTGGTCGGGCAACCTCCCACCGACTTGGCAAAACTGCCGATATCCTCGAGCCGCGTCCCGATCTGCTGGCCATAAAGATCCACCGACGAGCGTCCGATGGTGACGACGTCGAGCCGGGGGGCAGGTGTCTCGAATGCGCTATTCACTTGATCCTCGGACTATGACACGCGGGCGGCGAACGGCCCTTTGGGCTCCGGGACCGGTGCGCCACGGAGCATTTCGACGCAGAATTATCACGCCCGGCGCGCGCGCCCTAGTCGCCTTGATCGATACGGCAGGCCGACGCACATGCTCGGCGATGACCAGCCGGGCCGGGCAAGAATGGCTTGCCGGACCTGATGCTGCTGCCCCACTCGGGGTTACACTTGGGTCGAGCGGATAAGGGTGTTGCGGGCCGAGTCGAGGTGGGCGCGGCAGGCCAGTTCGATGATCGCCGGATTGCGGCTGCGCAAGGCCTCGATGTACGTCAGGTGCTCGCGAATGGCGGTCTCGTTGCGCTGGCGCTCGTTCCGCTTGTTCCATTGATAGTGGTAGTGGAAGATAACAGTGATCAGCCCGTAAAAGCTCTCGACGAAGCGGTTGGGCGCAGCAGCATTGATGGCGCGGTGGAAGCGACTGTCGAGATCGGAAAAGTCGTGAAACCTGGTCTCGATCTCGCCCAGAAGCGCCTCATGTTCGGCGTGTAGAACGTCGATCTGACGCCACAGGGGCGAGGTTTCCGGCAAGGCGCCGAAGGCAATGGCCGAGCGCAGCTCGAACAGCTCGCGGATTTCGAAGAGCTCCAGCGCAAAGCTTGGTGTGAAGCCGCGGAACATCCAGCCGGCGCTGGGGCGTCTCTCGATCAGCCCGAATTGCTGGAAACGATTGAGAAATTCGCGGATGCTCGTGGTCGCCACGCCGAAGCGGCGGGCCAGGTCCAGCTCGTTGATGGTGGTCCCCGGGCGCGCATTGTCGCGCAGCATCCATTCCATGAAGCGCTGCTCGAGATGCGCCGACATTGGCGTCGTCTCGGCTTCAGGGAACCGTTCGAGGTCGTCGCCGCCGACGAAAGTGCGGCGATGACCGTCGGAGGCGATGAGCCCCCGCGCCGACAGTTGCGACAGCACCTTGCGAACGGTGGTGCGGCTGACGCCGAGCTGCGATCCGAGCTCGGTTTCCGAGGGGACTCCCGGGCTCCCCGGATCGGCCTTGAGGATATCCAAAGTCCGATTGAATGCCCGCTTATAAACTGTGTCAGACTTCATGACGGGCTTTTATATAGCAAAAAACATATTGACCAACGCTTTCGTCTGTCCCTTTCTCCATAAAGGGACGGCGCCTGGGGAGGAAGGTCGTTTGGCTGAAGTGATGAGTGAGAAGCCGACGCTCGGCGCGGGTGCGCCTCGGCGTGCGCCGCGAGACGTATCGGCCGTGTCGGTTGGCCTGTGGCTGCTCAGCTTCGGGCCGATGCTCATTCTCGTGCTGCTGATCATCGTGATCAGCTTCCTTACCCCGAACTTCCTCAAGCCGGTCAATATCGGCAATATCGTTGCGCAGACGGCGGTGATCGCCATCGTGGCGCTGGGCCAGCACCTCGTCATCCTGACCCGTGGCATCGACCTGTCCGTCGGCTCCAACCTGGCGCTGGCGACGGTGATCGGCGGCCTCGTGTTCAAGGTCACGGACTCGACCGTCGCAGTGATGCTGGCAATGCTGGTGAGCGGCGCGGCGGTGGGTGCCGTCAATGGCGCCGTGTACGTTTTCGGCCGCCTGCCGCACCCCTTCATCGTGACGCTGGCGACGCTGAGCATCTGCCGCGGGCTGGCGCTGGAGCTGGCCGTCGGCCACACGACAATGCGGGGCATGCCCGACGCCATCCAGGCGATCGGCGGGCAATCCTCGTTCGCCTTCGGCGGGTTTGCCGGCATTCCGAATTCGTTCTTCGTGGTCGCCGGGGTGTCGCTTCTGGTGCTGGTCATGGCCAAGTCGATGGTCTGGGGCCGCTGGATCTATGCTGTCGGCGGAAAGCCCGAGGCCGCGGTGCAGATGGGCATTCCGGTGCGCGGCGTCCTGATCTCGACCTATGTGATCTCCGGACTGTGCGCCGGCATCGGCGCCATCGTCCTCGCGGGACGCACGGCGGCGAGTTCCCCGCTCTACGGCAACCTCCTTGAACTCGACACCATCGCCGCGGTCATTATCGGCGGCGCGAGCTTTCTTGGCGGGCGCGGCCATATCGGGCACGCGCTGGTCGGCGCGGTGATGATCGGCGTCATCCGCAACGCGCTCAACCTGCTCAACGTTGACGTGTTTTTCCAGATGATCGCCATCGGCGCGATCATCGTGGTGGCGGTCGAGGCCGATGTGCTGCGCAACTACCTGGAGTCGCGGGTCCGCGTCATGCAGGCGGCGAAGTCGCAATGAGCATGAGCCCTGACAGCACGCCGGTCCTCGCGGTGCGCAATGCGCAGAAGCATTTCGGCGCGGTGCATGCGTTGCGCGGGGTCAGCATCGAGTCCTACCGCGGCGAGGTGCTGGCGCTGATGGGCGATAACGGCGCCGGCAAGTCGACCCTGATCAAATGCGTCAGCGGCGTGCACGCGCTCGATGACGGCGAGATCATGCTCGACGGCGTTGCGGCAGAGATCAAGGGCCCGGCAGGGGCCCGCCGGGCCGGCATCGAGACGGTGTACCAGGACCTGGCACTGTTCGACAATTTGACGCCGGCGCAGAACTTCTACTGCGGCCGCGAAATGTCCTTCCCAGAATGGCTGCCGCTCAGCCTGCGCTTCCTCAAGGGGCGGGCGATGGACCAGGAAGCCGCCGCAGTCATCGACCGGCTGAAGGTGAACCTGCCCAAGTTCGATGCGCCCGTGGCGCTGATGTCGGGTGGGCAGCGGCAGGCGATCGCGGTGGCCCGGGCGACGGTGTTTGCCCGCAAGGTGGTGATCCTCGACGAACCTACGGCGGCCCTTGGGCTGCGTGAGTCCCGCAAGGTGCTCGACCTGATCAAGCGGCTGCGCGACGAGGGCAACGCGGTGATCCTCATCACTCACAACATGGAACACGTCATTGAGCTCGCTGACCGCGCCGTTGTCCTCCGGCAAGGCAAGAAGGTCGGCGAGCTCAAGCCTTCGCGCGCCAATCAGCAGGAGTTGGTCTCCCTGATTGTGGGCGCGGAGGCATAGAAATTCACCCGCCCACGAGGCGGGAGAATGTAGCGATCGCCTCACCGTGGGGCGGTGCTTTTTGGGAGGGTACAGAATGAAACGCTTATTGCTGCTTGGCGGGCTTGCGCTCGCCGCCGCGACCGCGGGCCCGGTGATGGCCGCCGATGTGAAGATCGGCTTCATCACCAAGTTTCCCGTGCCGTACTTCGCCACCATGGAAAACGCCGCCAAGGCCTACGTTGCGGCGCACCCCGGCATCACCGCCGTCTATGGCCAGGGCGCCGGGGCCACCGACATCGACGGGCAGATCGCGTTGATCGAGTCGATGGTCACGCAGGGCGTCCAGGGTATCGCCATCACGCCGGTCGATCCGACTGTGGCAGCCGCGCTCGACAAGGCGGTTGCGGCGGGTGTGAAGGTCGTCCTCATGGACAACTCGATCCCCGGCTGGGCGAACGCCACGGCGCTCGCGACCACCAACAACCTCGAAGCCGGCAAGCTCGCCGGGCAGTACCTCAAGACCGTACTCAAGGATGGCGACAAGCTCGGTATCCTCGAGGGCGTGCCGGGGGTTCCGGCGCTCGATGACCGTGTCAACGGCATGTTGGCCGGCCTCGACAATTCCAAGGTGGTGATCGTCGGCAAGGGCGCCACGAACTGCACCGAGGAGTTGGGCATCAACGTCGCCCAGGACCTGCTGACGGCCAACCCTGATATCACGGCCATCTACTCGGCCTGTGGTCCGCCGGCCGCCGGTGCCGCCCAGGCGATCAAGAACGCCAATGTCGGTCACAAGGTGATCCTGGTCGGGTTCGACTGGTGCTGCGGCGAGCCCGAAGCCATGGCCGCTGGCCAGGAAGATGCCTCGGTTGCGCAGTTCCCCGCCAAGATGTCGGAGCTCGGGGTGGAAGCCCTGGTCACCGCGATCAACGGCGGAAAAGTGGAGTCGCTGATCGACTCCGGCGCCGGGCTGGTCACTCCCGAAACAATGAACGACCCGAAGTTCAAGTAGGGTATATACGAGCTGGCCGGGGCCAATTTTGGCCCCGGCTTTCCAACCAACAACCCCAAAAGACCAAATTGATCGACGCTCTTGTTTGTACGCAGCCCGGCGAACTCCAGCTGGTGCAGCGGCCCGACCCTGAACCACGTCCCGGGGACGCCCTGGTGCGCGTCCGGCGCGTCGGGGTGTGCGGCACCGACTACCACATCTTCGAGGGCAGCCACCCGTTCCTCCAGTATCCGCGTGTGATGGGACACGAATTGGCGGTGGAGGTCGTTTCGGCTCCAGCGGAATCGGGCTTCAAGGCCGGCGATGTCTGCGTGGTAAACCCCTATCTGTCGTGCGGTGACTGTGTTGCCTGTCGCGCCGGCAAACCCAATTGCTGCGTCAGGATCTCGGTGCTCGGCGTGCATCAGGACGGCGGCATGACGTCGCTGTTGACCCTTCCGGTCAAGAACCTGGTGCGCGCGGACGGGCTGTCTGTGGATGAGTGCGCAACGGTGGAGTTCCTTGCCATCGGGGCGCATGCCGTTCGGCGCGGCGCGGTGGCTGCGGGCGACCGGGTGCTGGTGGTCGGTGCCGGCCCGATCGGGCTGGGCGCGGCGATCTTCGCCAAAGTCGCCGGTGGCAGCGTGACCGTCATGGACCTCGACCCCGAGCGGCTCGAAGCAGCCCGGGCGCTGCTCGGAGTCGCGACCATCGCGGCGGGCGAGTCAGCGGCCGCAGCG
>JBDTVO010000115.1:0-7956 GCA_040007135.1 Devosia sp.
GCGGCAGGTCATCGAAGACATCGAAACGCGCTCGACGATCCAGCTCGTTGCCGTCGGCATCGGCCACGACGTCACGCGCTATTATCGCCGCGCCGTCACCCTGCTCGACGCCGAGGAGCTGGCGGGCGCGCTGACCGACGAGCTCGCCGCCCTGTTCGACGAGCAGCCGCCGGGCGATTTCCGCCGGGCGCGCTCGGCATGAGACTGGCGTCGGCGCTCATCGCGCTGCTGCTGGCCGCCCCGGCGCTCGCCGACGACGTGACGGTGACCGCCGTGCGGCTCGATCATTTCCAGGGCGCCGGTCTCGGCGAGTCCGTGCAGAAGCTGGTGTTCCGCGGCGGCCTGCAGCTCAACAGCAGCACCGACACTTTCGGCGGCCTCAGCGCCATCGGCTTTGTCGGCAGCGATGGCCAACTGGTGATGGTCTCCGACCGCGGCAATTTCGTCACCGGCCGGCTGCTCTACGACGAGCGCGAAGTGCCGCTGCAGCTGGTTGGCGTGCGCCTGACGCCCATCCAGAACTCGAAGGGCGCCGAGCTCACCCGCGCCTACACCCGCGACGCCGAGGCTCTCACCATCATCGAGCGCCCCGGCGACAACTCAGTTGTCCGCGTCGGCTTCGAGAACCTCACCCGCGTCGCCGACTTCCGCCTCGAGAACGACGTTCCATCCGGACGCGCCATGGACGTCACGATCCCCGACTGGCTGAGCGCCAACCGCACCAATGAATCGCTCGAGGCCGTGTGCATCGCGCCGCCCGCGTCGCCCGTCGCCGGCTCCACCCTGCTGCTGACCGAAGGAATCCTCGACAACGACGGCGCCCATTCGGGCTACCTCCTGGGCAAATCCGACAAGGGTCCGCTGAGCTACCGCTCGGGCAGCGGCACCGACCCCACCGACTGCGCCTTCCTGCCCAATGGCGACCTGCTGGTGCTCGAGCGCGGCGTTGCCCTGATCGCCTTCGCCGCCCGCCTCGTCCGCATCAAGGCCGCCGACGTCAGGCCGGGCACCGAGATGGCGGGCGACATCCTCTACGAAGGCACCGGCGGCGACCTCGACAACATGGAGGGCCTCGCCGTGCATCAGACCCCAGCCGGCGAGACGCGCATCACCCTCGTCAGCGACAACAACTTCAACGACTGGGAGCGCAGCCTGCTGCTCGAGTTCTCGTTGCCGCAGTAGCCGCCGCAAACGAAAATGGCCGCTCACGCGGCCATCATCACATCCAGCGAGCGAGCCCGCGACTACGCCGCGAGCTTGACCCGCAGTTCCTTCTTCAGCAGCAGCGCCCGCGGCGACAACTCGCTGTCGGAGGCCTTCAGCAGGAAGGCGTCGAGCCCACCACGATGTTCCACCGTGCGCAGCGCATTGGCCGAGATCTTGAGCTTCACCGAACGCGCCAGGGCATCCGAAATCAGCGTCACGTTCAACAGGTTGGGCAGGAAACGGCGCTTGGTGCGGTTGAGGGCGTGGCTCACATTGTTGCCCACCATCACACCCTTGCCCGTCAGTTCGCAGCGGCGCGACATCGTGAAATCCTCAAAAATCGGCCCGGCCGCAGGCATTTGCCGCGCCAGACCCGAAGGTTTGGTTGATCGAGGCGCCTCCATAGAGAAACCGGGCTTGGCCGTCAAGTTTGGTCGGTCTGGGCATCAATCCATTCGAACCCGCCCATCGCCTCGATCATCGGCCCCAGCCAAGGCTCATATCGCCGCCAGCGGGCCACCGACGTCTTGTACATTGGCTGCCTGACCTGCCATTTGCTCGCCGTCTCGGCACTCCGCGACGACCGCTCGTGGGTCAGGAAATCGTCGGTCCACGAGAGCCCCGCGAAATCCGTGATCCGCCTGATCTCGATCTCCGGCTCGGCAACCAGCCGCTCGTAGTGGACATCGAGAATTGCCGATGGCAGCACCCGCGTCCACAGCTCCATCACTTCGGCAACCTGGCGTGCCCGAGAGCCGATCCAGTCGAGACGGGTGGTAAACTCGTGCCCCTGCTCAAAGTGGGTGAAGTAGTTCGAGATGCCGTTGTCCAGCGGATGGCGGCGCACATGGATGAACCTGGCATTTGGAAACAGCTGCGAAATAGCGCCGATCGCAAACGCATTGTCGGGCAGTTTGTCCGTGACGATTGCCGCCCGGCCGTCGCCCCACGAGCGCATCATCAACTCGGCTCTGGCCTTCAGCCAGTCACGGCTTGGGCCCAGCAAACTCGCGTCCTGATAAGCCGACCCTCCTGCAGCGCGCAGGGCATCGGGAATCTGCGCAGACTCGCCCAGGCTCCTGACGCTGGGGTGGCGCGACAGGATTGTCTCGATAAGGGTGGTGCCCGAGCGCGGCATGCCGACGATGAACAGCGGCGCCCGGGTCGGATGTCCGCTCGCCCGCCGGTGCGGCACCTCCCCGGCGGCCACGCTGGCGCGAAGCCGAACGAGGATGGCTTCGGCGGCTCGTGGACTCCATCGCGCTCCGGTCAGTTCGTTTCCGGTCGTGGCATAGGACATGGCCTTCTCGGGGACGTTGAGATCGTCGAACGCCTTGGCAAGCCCGAAGGCCAGGCGTTGGCGATCGTTCGATGCGATCGTCGACCTCTCGAAAACAGCTTCCATCGCTCGAACCAGCTCGATTTCTCCGTCGAGGCGGCGGTAAAGCGAAAGCTGGAGGAATGCGTCGATATCGTCGGGGCGCAAGGAAAGGGCGGTACGGAACTGCTGGGCGGCGTCCTCCAGGCGTCCAGCCCAGGCCAGAAGCATCCCGTAGTTGAAACGCAGAATCGCGACCTCCGGCGCCAATGCGATTGCCCGCTCCATCGTCTTCATCGCCCCCTCCGGGTCACGGCCGGACATGAAGGAAGCCATCGCGACGCAGGCCATCGCGGAGACGTTTTCGGGATCGTGGGAGAGAACCGGGCTAAGGACGGCAATCGCGTCAGGAAAGCGATTTTGCTGTAGCAGCCTCCACGCTTCGTCGATTAACTCAGTGGTGGATTTCATGCAAAAGCCTAAGCAGACGGTTCTGCGTGCGCGCGCGGTGGCGAGGACTGCCCAACGATACACGACCCGAGGTTAGCTTGACCACTTTCCGCCTGCTTGCCGTCCTCTGCGCCGCGCTGCTGCTCGGTGCCGTTCCCGCCCGTGCCGATGTCGCAGCCACGGCCGGCTATGTCATCAACCTTGGCGGCAACATCATTGCCACCGGCAAGTTCACCCTGGCCGTCGCGGGGTCGAACTACAGCCTCAAGCTCAATGCCAATGTCTCGGGCCTGGCGCGGCTGATCGCCAGCGGCACCGCCGCCGCGTCATCGAGCGGCACCGTCGGCGGCTCCGGCCTCAAATCCAGCAGCTTTGATCTCACCACCCATTCGGGCGGCGAGGATTTCTCCGACACCGTGCAATTTTCGGGCGGCGGCGTCAGCGCCTTCGTCATCGACCCGCCCATCGTCAACAATATCGACCGCGTGCCGCTCGAGCGCAGCCAGCTGTCGGGCGTCAACGACATGCTCGCCGCTTTCGTGCTCAAGGCCACTAAGCTCGACAAGTCGCTGTGCAGCGCCGATGCCCGCATCTTCACCGGCATCGAGCGTTTCGACCTCGATTTCAGCTATGCCAAGGACGACAGCGCCACCAGCCTCAAGACCGGCTACCAGGGCCCGGTGGTCCTTTGCCGGGTGAAGTACAAGCCGATCTCCGGGCACTACACCACCAGCGAGATCACCAACTCGCTTGCCCAGGACGATCGCATCCTCGTCTGGTTCGCCCCGCTCAAGGACACCGGCTACTTCATCCCCTACCGCGTGCTGCTCACCACCTCGATGGGCGACCTGAGCATGGTGCTGACCAGCCTCGAGTAGAACTGATCGCGACACGGGCCTCGTCGGGCCCCCGCCTTAATTGTGGTTAACCAAACCCTACCGAAATCCGCGTCCCGAACTGGTACGGTCAACGACTTTATTGCCAACGCGGCGGTCGCAAACCCGCGGCGGGCATGGAACCGTTCCTGACCGCCGCAGGAATCTTTCGGCCGCCTCGCTTTACCTCCCGTTCACACCCGGTCGATTCGCCCGCCGACCCCGGTGAAATCAACCAAATCGCAAGCTGTGTGAACGACTTGCCGCATCATCGCCCACCTTGTCCTTCGCTTTTGCACTTGCTTGCTGGAATCACTCCGGTGACCCCACCAGATGTGGTGGTGAACAAACTCGGATTCGTGAGTCGCGGCCGATTCGACCCGTGTTTGTTCCCGCTTCGTGCCCTGGGTTAAGCCCCGGGGCTGAAGCGCGGCAGAACTGTGCGGCGATGGCACACTAGGCTCGCCCCGCCGGCTCGCCTAAATAGGCCGCAGATGCCCGACGCCTCCTCCCTCAAGGCCATCCTCGGCCCCACCAACACCGGCAAGACCTATTTCGCCATCGAGCGCATGCTGGCGCATCGCTCGGGCATGATCGGGCTGCCGCTGCGCCTCCTCGCCCGCGAGGTGTATGCCCGCGTCGCCGACCGCATTGGCGCAGGCTCCGTCGCCCTGGTCACCGGCGAGGAGCGCATCGTGCCGGCGCATCCGCGCTATTGGGTCTGCACCGTCGAAGCGATGCCGCTCGATCTTCCGGTCGAATGCGTCGCCATCGATGAAATCCAGGTGGCGACCGATTTCGACCGCGGCCATGTGTTCACCGATCGCATCCTGCATGCCCGCGGCCTGAGCGAGACGCTGCTGCTCGGGGCGGCAACGATGGAGCCGGTGATCCGTGCCCTACTGCCCGGCGCCGAGATTGTCCACCGGCCGCGTTTTTCGAGCCTGCTCTATGCCGGCCAGCGCAAGATCTCACGGCAACCGGCGCGCTCGGCCATCGTCGCGTTCTCGGCCAGCGAGGTCTACGCCATCGCCGAACTGATCCGGCGCGAGCGCGGCGGCGCCGCGGTGGTGATGGGGGCGCTGAGCCCCCGCACCCGCAATGCCCAGGTCGAGCTCTACCAGAGCGGCGATGTCGACTTTCTCGTGGCCACCGATGCCATCGGCATGGGGCTCAATCTCGACGTCCATCACGTCGCTTTCGCCGACGACCGCAAGTTCGACGGCCACCAGACCCGGCCGCTGACTCCGGCCGAGTTCGGTCAGATCGCCGGGCGCGCCGGTCGTCACATGCACAACGGCACCTTCGGCGTCACCGGCAACGCCGATCCGTTCGAAAACGACCTGGTGGTCGCCCTCGAAAGCCACGACTTCCAGCCGGTCCGGCAGCTGCAGTGGCGCAGCGCCGCCCTCGATTTCGCCTCCGTCGAGGCGCTGCGGGCGAGCCTCGACATCGTTCCCGAGCACAAGGCGTTGACCCGCGTCCCCGTCGCCACCGACCAGCAGGCGCTCGAATTCGTCTCGCGCTCGGAGGCCGGCGAACTGGCCGTGGGCCGCGCCGCCGTCGAGCTGTTGTGGCAGTGTTGCGCCCTGCCCGACTACCGCGATATCTCGCCGGCCCAGCACGGCGACATCATCGGCCGCATCTATTCCGACCTGCGCCGCTTCGGTGCCGTGGCGCCCGACTGGGTCGCCGAGCAGGTGCGGTTTTGCGACAACACCACCGGCGACATCGACACGCTCAGTAACCGTATTCGCCAGATCCGCACCTGGACCTATATCGCCAACCGGAAAAACTGGCTTGAAGACCCGGTCCATTGGCGCGAAAAGACCCGGGACATCGAGGACCGGCTGAGCGACGCGCTGCATGAGCGCCTGACCCAGCGTTTTGTTGACCGGCGCACCAGCGTTCTGATGCGCCACCTGAGAGACCGATCAATGGCCACTCCCGAAATCAACGACCGTGGCGAGATCAGCCTCGAGGGCCACCTTATCGGCTCCATCCAGGGTTTCCGCTTCACCCTCGCCCGTTCCGACGGCGATGCCGACGCCAAGGGGCTGGCGAGCGCTGCGACGCAGGTCATCGCGCCCGAGATCGCGCGTCGCGCCGATCGCCTCGCCGGCGCCCCAAACGAGGAGTTCGTGCTGACCACCGAGGGCACGCTGCGCTGGCGCGGCGAAGTCGTCGCCAGCCTCGGTGAAGGCGACGGACTGTTCGCGCCGCGCGTTATCGTCCTCGCCGACGAGAGCCTGACCGGACCCGACCTCGAGCGCGTGCAGGATCGGCTGAGCCTCTGGCTCCGCCATCACGTCAACACCGTGCTCGAACCCGTGTTGTCGCTCGAGGCCCCCGCCGACCTCGAGGGTCCGGCGCGCGGCATCGCCTTTCGGCTGTTCGAGAATCTCGGCATCGTACCGCGCCAGATGGTGGCCGAGGAGGTCAAGGGCCTCGACCAGGACGTCCGCGCCAAGCTGCGCAAGCTCGGGGTGAAGTTCGGCGCCTACCACATCTTCGTGCCGATGGCGCTGAAGCCGGCGCCGCGCGAGCTGGCGCTGATCCTCTATGCCCTCAAGAACGGCGGCATCCGCCAGCCCGGTGTCGGCGAATTGCCGCACACCGTCCTCGCCGGAAGAACATCGTTCCAGGTCGACCCGGAGATTTCGCCCAAGCTTTATGAGGTGGCCGGCTTCAAGGTTGCCGGCCGGCGCGCCGTACGCATCGACATCCTCGAGCGCCTCGCCGACATCATCCGACCGCTGATCGCGCTCGACGCCAAGACGCATCAGGGCGAGTTGCCGCCCGGCGCCGCCGAGGCCAACGGCTTCCGCGTCACCGTCGAGATGACCTCGCTGCTGGGCACGGCTGGAGAAGACTTCGCCTCGATCCTGACCTCGCTCGGCTATCGCGTGCAACGCACACCTAAGCCGTCCGCCGAACCAGTTGCCGTCACTCCGCCGGTCGAGACGACGCCGCAGATCGACGCCGTGCTCGATACCAGCGTCGACGAGGCCGCGACCGAAAGCGTCGAAGGAGCCGAAATGGCCCCGGCGACGCCGGTGGCTGAGGCGATCGCCGTTGAATCCGCCACCGCCGATCTCGGCGCACCGCCGCCCGAGGCTGGCGCTGCGACGGCGCCATCCGATGCGGCGCCGGCTGAGCCGCAATTCGATGAAGTCTGGTTCCCCGGTGGCCGCCGACCCGATGCCGCGCGGCAGCAGAACCGGCGGCCGCGTCGCGATGCAACGGGCGAGGCACCGGCCGACGGTGCAAAGCCGCCGCGCCGCTTCAGCCGCGACGCCCCGCCCAAGACCGATGGTGAAGCCGCCGCCGCCGCGCCGGCCGAGGGCAGGCCCAATGGCCGTCCGCGCTTCGACAACAAGCGCCCACCGCGCCCCGCCGGCGACAACAAGAAGCCGTTCGAGCAGCGGCCGAAATTCGCCGGCAAGCGCGACAAGGATCAGGGCGATTGGAAGGAACATCGCCCGCGCGAGAAACGCGACGTGGCGCTCGACCCGGATTCGCCCTGGGCGGCTCTGGCTGCGCTGCGGAACCCCAAGACCGAGTAACGCTTGCAGCGGCAACGGCTCGATCGCTGGCTGTTCTTTGCCCGCGCCGTCAAGTCGCGCACCCTCGCGCAAAAGCTGATCGAGAGCGGCGTTGTCCGCATCAACTCGAGCCGCACCACACGGCCGGACCAGCCGGTTGGCGCGGGCGATGTTCTGACCCTCACCATCGGCGCCCGGCTGCTGGTCTGGCGCGTCCTCGCCGACGGTGAGCGCCGCGGGCCACCGCTCGAAGCGCAGGCGCTCTACGAGGATTTGTCGCCCAACGTCGAAACGATGCGAAAACGCGTCCCCTAAAGCCAAACTTCGGTGCAAAACCGTGCCCCGGCGTTCCCTTGCGAGCGTGCGGAAAACGCGTTAGCACCCGAAGGCGCGCGCCCGCCCCTCCCCCGGCTCAATCCCGCGCGTTTCGGGACCTTTCCGGCTCAGATGACCTACATCGTCACCGACAACTGCATTAAGTGCAAATACATGGACTGCGTCGAGGTGTGCCCCGTCGACTGCTTCTATGAAGGCGAGAACATGCTCGTCATCCACCCCGACG
>JBDTVO010000116.1:0-7935 GCA_040007135.1 Devosia sp.
CTGGCTGTGGCTGGCGTTCTTCGCCTCGTTCGCGGTGAAGATGCCGATGTGGCCGTTCCACCGCTGGCTGCCCGAGGCGCACGTCGAGGCGCCGACTGCCGGTTCGGTGATCCTCGCCGCGATCCTGTTGAAGCTCGGCGGCTACGGCTTCATCCGCGTCTCGCTGGCGATGTTCCCCGATGCCTCGCTGCAGTTCGCGCCGTTCGTCTTCACGCTCTCGGTGGCCGCGATCATCCTCACCTCGCTGATCGCGCTGGTGCAGACCGACATGAAGAAGCTCATCGCCTATTCGTCGGTGGCGCATATGGGCTTTGTCACCATGGGCATCTTCTCCGGCAACGTCATGGCGGTGCACGGGGCGGTGTTCCAGATGATCTCGCACGGCATCGTTTCGGCCGCGCTCTTCCTCTGTGTCGGCGTCGTCTACGACCGCATGCACACGCGCGAGATCGACGCCTATGGCGGGCTGGTCAACCGCATGCCCAACTACGCCCTGGTGCTCATGGTCTTCACCATGGCCAATGTCGGGCTGCCGGGCACGTCGGGTTTCGTCGGCGAGTTCCTGACGATGATCGGCACATTCCAGGTCAACACCTGGGTGGTGTTCTTCTCGGCCTTCGGTGTCATCTTCTCGGCCGCTTATGCGCTGTGGCTCTACCGCCGCGTGATCTTCGGGTCGCTGACCAAGGAGAGCCTCAAGGGCATCCTCGACCTCGATGCGCGCGAGATCGCGGTGCTGGCGCCGCTGGTGGTGCTTACCATCCTCTTTGGCTTCTACCCGGCGCCCATCCTCGATGCGACCGCCGCGTCCGTGAATTTGCTGGCCGACAACTTCAGCAAGGCGATCAGCGCGACCGTCGCGCAAGTCGCGTCGCTGAACTAGGAAGAGATTGATGAACGTCGACCTCGCCACATTCTCCAATCTCATGCCGATCCTGCCCGAGCTGGTGCTGGCGGTTGGCGCCATCGTGCTGCTGCTGGCGGGCGTCATCTGGTCGCGCGAGCGCTCCACCGTGCTCGCCGTGCTCGGCGTGGTGCTGCTGGTGGTGGTGATCGGTCTCGCCGTATGGCAGCCGGTCAACGGCATCCTGTTCAGCGGCGGCTTCATCGTCGACGGCTTCGCCCGCTACATGAAATACCTTGTCCTCGGCGGCTCGGCCTTCACGCTGGTGCTCTCGACTTCGACAGCGAAGCCCTTCGGCCTCGACAAGTTCGAGTATTCGATCCTCGTCCTGCTGGCGACGCTGGGCATGATGGTCATGGTCTCGGCCAACGACCTGATGAGCCTCTATGTCGGCCTTGAGCTGCAATCGCTGGCGCTCTACGTCATCGCCGCGCTCCGCCGCGACAACGCCAGGGCGAGCGAAGCGGGGCTCAAATACTTCGTCCTCGGCGCCCTCAGCTCCGGCATGCTGCTCTACGGCGCCTCGCTGGTCTATGGCTTCACCGGCATGACCCGGCTCGACCAGATCGTCGGCGCCGTCGCCGGCGCCGATCGCTCGGTCGGCCTCGTCTTCGGCATGGTGTTCCTGCTCGCCGGCATCGCCTTCAAGATCTCGGCCGTGCCGTTCCACATGTGGACGCCGGACGTTTACGAGGGTGCGCCGACGCCGGTCACGGCGTTCTTCGCCGCCGCACCCAAAGTTGCAGCGATGGCACTCTTCGTGCGCGTCGTCATCGTGCCGTTCGGTCCCGTCACCCACGACTGGCAGCAGATCGTGGTGTTCCTCTCGATTGCCTCGATGGTGCTCGCGGCGTTCGCCGCCATCGGCCAGAACAATCTCAAGCGGCTGCTCGCCTATTCCTCCATCGGCCATGTCGGCTTCGCGCTGGTCGGGCTCAGCGCCGGCACAGCGGTGGGCGTCGAGGGCGTCGCGGTCTACATGGCCATTTACATCGCCATGACCGTCGGCATCTTTGCCGCCATCCTGTCGCTCAAGACCGTCAATGGTTACGTCGAGACCATCCCGCAGATGGCCGGACTGGCACAGAAGCGGCCGTTCATCGCCGCCATCATCGCCATCCTGATGTTCTCGTTCATCGGCCTGCCGCCGCTCGCGGGGTTCTTCGCCAAATGGCAGGTGTTCCTCGCCGCTATCGACGCCCACCTCTATCTGCTCGCGGTGGTCGGCGTGCTGGCGAGCGCCGTCAGCGCCTTCTATTACCTGCGGATCGTCAAGGTGATGTATTTCGACGAGCCGACCACCGAGTTCGCTCCAGCGCCGCCGGAGCTGGCCGCGGTGATGGCCGTCGCCGGCTTTGCCATCGTCACATATTTCGTCACCATCGGCGCGCCGCTCTACCAGGCGGCGCACGTGGCGACCGGAAGCCTGTTCTAATTGGCTCAGTTCTGGCTCGGTCCGCTCGCCACCCGCCGCGGCTACCGCTTGTTCGCGCATGACGAGGTCGGCTCGACCAGCAGCGAGGCCGCGGATGCGGCGCTCGCCGGGGACAGCGGCGACGCCTGGTTCGTCTCGCTGCAGCAGACCGCCGGGCGGGGCAGGCGAGGCCGGGCGTGGGAAACGCCCGCCGGCAATCTTGCCGCCAGCCTCCTCATCGTCCCCGATTGCGATCCGGCGGAGGTCGCAAGCCTTGGCTTTGTTGCCGGCGTCGCCCTCAACCGCGCGCTCGCCGAAAGCGTCCCCGCTGCGATCCTCAGGCAGGGGATCGACGGCGCCACCTCCGGCCCCGGGCGCATCGCGCTCAAATGGCCGAACGACGTCTTGGCCGACGGCAGCAAGCTCGCCGGCATCCTGCTCGAGGCGCACAAGCTGGCCGATGGCCGCCGCGCCATCGTGGTTGGCTTTGGCGTCAATGTCGTCGCCGCGCCAGAGGGCCTGCCGTATCCGGCGACTTCGCTGCGGGCGCTCGGCACCGATCTCAGCGCCGAGACCATCTTCGCGGCGCTCGCCGAGGAGTGGGTGGTCGCCTACGAGCTGTGGGACAGCGGCCGTGCCGTCGGCGACATTCTGCGGCTGTGGCGCGCCTCGGCGACCGGCATCGGCGCCGAAGTCGCGGTCAGCCAGGACGGCGGCGTCGTCCGCGGCATCTTTGAGACCATCGACGACAGCGGCCGCCTGGTCGTCCGCGCCAACGACAATTTGCGCATCGTCATCAGTGCCGGCGACGTGCATTTCGGCCTAACCGCAAGTGTGAGGGCCTGATGGCTGCGCATCCCGACGAACTGGTCTTCGTGCCGCTGGGTGGTGTCGGCGAGATCGGCATGAACATGGGCGCCTACGGGTTCGGCCCGCGCAACGCCCGCAAGTGGATCGTCGTCGATTGCGGCGTGACCTTCGCCGGCCCGCATCAGCCGGGCATCGAATTGATCATGGCCGATCCGAGCTTCCTTGAGGAGAACGGCGACAACGTGCTGGCGCTCATCCTCACCCACAGCCACGAGGACCACTACGGCGCCGTGCTCGACCTCTGGCCGGCGTTCGATCGCCCGGTCTATGCCACCGCCTTCACTGCGGCCATGCTGCGCGCCAAGCGTGCCTCCGACAACATCGTCGACGATGTCGCCGTGCGTTCGATGCAGGTGGGCAAGCCGTTCACCGTCGGGCCGTTCGGCATCGAGGCGATTAACGTCGCCCATTCGATCCCCGAAAGCTGCGCACTCGCGATCACCACTCCGATTGGCCGGGTGATCCACACCGGCGACTGGAAGCTCGATCCGAACCCGATCGCGGCGCCGCCCACCGACGAGGCGCGGTTGCGGGCGCTGGCCAGCGAGGGCATCCCGATCGCGCTGGTCTGCGACTCGACCAATGCCCTGAAGGACGGCACCAGCCCGAGCGAGGACGAAGTCGCCACGACGCTCGCCGCGCTCGTCGCCGATGCCCCTTACCGGGTGGTGCTCACCACCTTCGCCTCCAATGTCGGGCGGGTGATCTCCGTCGCCCGTGCGGCGCAGAAGGCCGGCCGCCAGGTGGTGATGTCGGGCCGCGCCCTGCACCGGATCAGCACCATCGCCCGCGAGCTCGGCATGCTCGAAGGCATCGCGCCGTTCCTCGACCAGGATGCGTTCAAGACGCTGCCGCGCGACAAGGTCGTCCTGCTCTGCACCGGCAGCCAGGGCGAGCCGCGTGCCGCCATTGCCCGCATCGCGCGCGGCGAACATCCGGTGATCGACCTCAATGCCGGCGATCGCGTCGTCTTCTCGTCCTGGGCTATCCCGGGCAACGAGCGCGAGGTCATCGATATCCAGAACCTGTTGATCGACCGCGGCATCGAGGTCATCACCCAGCGCGACGGGCTGGTGCACACCACCGGCCACCCGCGGCGCGAGGAGCTGAAGCGCCTCTACGACCTGCTGCGCCCGACGACGCTGGTTCCCGTCCACGGCGAGGCCGCGCATCTCGAGGCGCAGGCCGCACTCGGCCGCCAGCACGGCATCCCCAACGTGCTGCATGCCCGCAATGGCGACATGGTGCGGCTATTCCCCGATCCGCTGCTGTTTCCGGGCGAGGTTCGCACCGGCGAGCTCTACCTCGACGGCAACATCCTCTGCACGCCCGACGAGAGCGGCGTGAAGGGCCGGCGCCGGCTGAGCTTTGGCGGCCACATCGTCATCAGCCTGGCGATCAACGGCCAGGGGGCCGTGGTCTCCGGCCCCGACTACGAGATCGAGGGGCTGCCCGATGTCGAGGATGACGAGGAATCGGTGGGCGAGATCGTCCGCGGCGCCGTCACCGGCACGCTGAAGTCGCTGCCGCCGAAGCGGCGCGCCGATCCGGAACTGGTGGATGCCGCCCTGCAGCGCGCGGTGCGCAGCGAGATCAATGCCTGGTGGGGCAAAAAGCCCAATGTCACGGTCTTCGTCCACCGCGTATAGCGCGCCGGATGCGCGATTTTTCGTCCCCTAAGGCCAAACTATGATCGCCCCGGCGACGTTTTTTGCGATCTATTTCGTCGTCTGGTGGGTCTGCCTGTTCATCGTCCTGCCGTTCGGCGTCCGCAACCAGATCGACGCCGGCGAGTACGTGCAGGGTACCGAACGCGGGGCGCCGCTCGTTCCCCGTCTCTGGCGCCGCGCCCTATGGACGACGCTGCTTTCCATCCCCATCACAGCACTGCTGCTGTGGGCCCTGAGCAACCCGTTGCTGCAGCAATACTGGAGCTGAGTGTCAGCTGATCGTTGACACATGTAAGCAATCGGCTTACGTTGTGGCGTGATCCGAGGCTTCAAGAGCAAGGGTCTGGAAGAGCTGTGGCTCAACGGCCGCAGTGCGAGGATCGATTCTCGGCTTGGCGATCGAATCCGCCGACGATTGGACCGCCTTAACGAAGTCGAACGGGTACAGCAGATGAACCTACCAGGGTTCGACTTTCGCTCCCTGCGGGGCTTCGACCCAACGCGGTACAGCGTCCACGTAAATGGCCCCTGGTGTATCACCTTCACATTTGACGACGGTGATGCAGGTGAAGTCGATCTCGAACAGTATCATTGAGGCTCACATGACGCGCGAGTATCCGAAACGCCATCAGGGGACGCCGCCGACGCATCCGGGCGAATTGCTGAAGGAGGATATTCTTCCGGCACTCGGAAGGCCAAAGTCCGAGGTTGCGACGATGCTCGGGATCTCGCGCCAGCATCTCTACGATATCCTGAACCAGAAGAAGGCTGTGACGCCGGCGGTTGCCGTTCGTTTGGGCAAGCTCTTCGGGGACGGAGCGGGCATCTGGCTTCGCATGCAGGTCGCTCACGACGCCTGGCACGCCGAACGCGACATCGACGTCAGCGCGGTTCCCACCTTGGTCATGCCGCCGCGCGACAAAGCTGCCTGAGCCCAAAAAGAAAAGGCAGAGCGCGAGGCTCTGCCGTGAATAGTTCGACGACAATACACTGGTCTTAGGCACGCGACGTAGCGGCGGCCAGCGCTCCTCCCTTGACGTTGTCGACGTCCAGCAGCTTCGAGGCTGCCTCTTGATTTATTGCGCCGGACCGTAACAAGCCCGCCACACCCTGTCACCTGCTTTCTGCGACCTTTTTGCGGTCCTCTCGAGGCTGGACAGGTGTTGACCGATACGATTTCACTGTGCCCGCCGGTGCTGCCAGAGTCGCCGGGTTTCCGAGGATTTTCGATGCGTCTCAGCCGGTATTTCCTGCCCGTGCTCAAGGAGTCCCCGAAAGAGGCCGAGATCGTCTCGCACAAGCTCATGCTGCGCGCCGGCATGATCAAGCAGCAGGCCGCGGGCTCCTATTCCTGGCTGCCGCTCGGCTACCGCGTGCTGCAAAAAGTCGTCCGCATCGTCGAAGAGGAGCAGGACCGCTCGGGCGCCGTCGAATTGCTGATGCCGACGTTGCAGTCGGCCGACCTCTGGCGCGAGAGCGGCCGCTACGAGGCCTATGGCAAAGAGATGCTGCGGGTCGAGGACCGGCACGAGCGCGAGATGCTCTACGGCCCCACCAATGAGGAGATGATCACCGACATCTTCCGCACATACGTCAAGTCCTACAAGGACTTGCCGTTGAACCTTTATCACGTGCAGTGGAAGTTCCGTGACGAGGTGCGGCCGCGTTTCGGCACCATGCGCAGCCGCGAATTTTTGATGAAGGACGCCTATTCCTTCGATCTCGACAAGTCGGCGGCAACCGCCGCCTTCTACCGGATGTTCGTCGCCTACCTCCGCACCTTCCACCGCATGGGGTTGGTCGGCATCCCGATGCGGGCGGACAGCGGTCCCATCGGCGGCGACCTGAGCTACGAGTTCCACGTGCTGGCCGAGACCGGCGAGAGCGGGGTGTTCCTCGACAAGGGCCTCGTCGACAAGCCGATCCCCGCCATCGATACCGATTTCCGTGGCGACCTTGCGCCCATCTTCAACGACTGGACGTCGCTGTTTGCGGCGACCGACGAGATGACCGACGAGGCGGCGTTCCGCGCTGCTGTCCCGGCTGATCGCCAGCTCATGGCGCGCGGCATCGAGGTCGGCCACATTTTCTACTTCGGCACCAAGTATTCGGAGCCGATGAAGGCAAGCGTCACCGGCCCGGACGGCAAAGAAGTGCTGGTCCACATGGGCAGCTACGGCATCGGCCCGACCCGCCTCGTGCCGGCGGTGATCGAGGCCAGCCACGACGATGCCGGCATCATCTGGCCGGTGTCGGTGGCGCCGTTCGAAGTGGTGCTCATCAACCTCAAAGTCGGCGATGCCGCGACCGACGCAGCCTGCGAGACGCTCTACGCCGAACTCGGCGCCGCCGGACTCGAGGTTCTCTACGACGACAAGGACCAGCCGGCCGGCGCCAAGTTCGCCACGGCGGACCTGATCGGCATTCCCTTCCAGCTCATCGTCGGGCCGCGTGGCCTCAAGGAGGGGCAGGTCGAGATCAAGCACAGGAAGGGCGGCGCCCGCGAGACGCTGCCGGTCGGTGCTGCCCTCGCGCGCCTCAAGGCGCTCATCGAGCCCGAAAGGCGGGACACGGTTTGAGCGATCTCGCCACCGGGGGTGCGGCGCAAACCGCCGGACCGTTCTCGCGCTTCGAGTGGATGCTGGCCGGGCGCTATCTCAGGTCGCGGCGTAAGGAGACCTTCATCTCGGTCATCTCCTGGCTGACGCTGATCGGCGTTGCCCTCGGTGTCGCGACCCTGATCGTCGTGATGTCGGTGATGAACGGGTTTCGCGATGAGCTGCTGAGCAAGATCCTCGGCCTCAACGGCCATTTTACCGCCTATCCGATCGACGCGAAGTTCACGGACTACGAACAGGCGGCGATGAAGATCGAAAAGGTGAACGGCGTTCTTTACGCCATTCCCTATGTCGAGGGTCAGGCGCTCGCCTCGGGCGCCACCGACTCGACCGGCGTTTCAGTGCGCGGCATCTCCGAGGCGTCCGTTGACAAACTGAAGCTGCTCAAGGACGGCGCGGTGCTTGGCGGCTGGGACCAGTGGGACAAGGGGCGGGGGGTCGCGGTCGGGCAGCGGCTGG
>JBDTVO010000117.1:0-7902 GCA_040007135.1 Devosia sp.
GCGCCGAAGCCGAAATTGCGCGAGGTGTCGGCCGGAAAGTCGCCGGTGCGGTTGCCGAAGTAGGGTCCATGCAGCATGCGGGCATCGAGCACCTTGCCGTCCTGCTCCGCCTTCACGGCGAAATGGCTCAGCCCGTTGGTGATGCCCTTGGCCGGGCGGTTCTGGATCTCCCAGTCGATCAGCCGGCCGCCGCCCGAAAGCCCGATCGAGCCGGTGCCGATGCCGCCCAGCGGAAAGGATATCTCGCGACCGAACTCGCCGCTGTAGTCGAAGGGTGCCGCTTTGGGCATAGTCGCCGATCCTCCCCGTCCGGTCCCATGCGGTCCGGATGTCTTTGTTCCTGCAACGCTATCGCTGCCGTTGCCCGGTGACGTTCACGAAGCGCCGCTGGAAAATCGTACACATCACCTGGAGCCGCGGCGCCGGAATAGTTCGCGCAGCGACGGTGCCGAGATGAAGACGGTGACGAGGATGACGAGGCCGTAAATGATCCTGAGCGCGCCGATATCGAGCCGGAAGATCGGCAGCAGGCCAGTGAGGATGGTCAGCACCAGGGCTCCGGCGATGGTGCCGAGATAGGAGCCGGTGCCACCGAGGATCGAGGCGCCGCCGATGGCGACTGCAGCGATCGAGGTGAAGAGGTAGGGATCGCCCATGCCCAGATAGGCCTGCCGGCTGTAGCCGGCGAGCAGCATGCCGGCGAGCGCTGCGGTGACGCCGCTGATGGCGTAGGCGGTGATGGTGGTGCGCACCACGGGCACACCGGAGAGCGTCGCCACGGTGCGATTGCTGCCCAGCGCATAGAGGTAGCGCCCGAACGCCGTGCGCCGCTCGACCACCACGAGCACCGCGGCGAGCACGACCCAAAGCAACAGCATCATCGGGATGGGTCCGAGTTTTCCCGCGGCGATGAAGGTGAGTGCGGTCGGCGACAGCGGTGGCGGAAAGCCGCGCGTCACGATCAGCAGCACGCCCTGGGTGATGACATTGACCGACATGGTCATGACGATGGGCGGCACGCGCAGCAGCGCGATGCCGATGCCGTTGATGATCCCCACGGTGCAGCCGCAGACGAGGATGAAGGGAACGACCCAGAACAGCGGCAGGTTCTGCCCATGCGCCAGCCCGGTCACCAGCATGGCGGCGCTGTTCATGATCCAGGGGACGCTGAGGTCGATGCCGCCGCCGACAATGACCACGGTCTGCCCGATGGCGACGATGCCGGTGAACGAGGCGAGCGTGATCAGCGTCGCCACATGCGCCGGATTGGCGAAGCCGGGGGAATAAAGCGTCACCAGCGCGAACAGCAGCAACGCCGCGGCATAGGCGAGAAAGATCGGGCTCGGGGATTTCAACCAGCGCCGCATCAGCCGTTCCCCGAAGCGTTGCGCTGCTCGGTGAGCGCGGTGAGGATGACGACCAGCATCAGGATGAGGCCCGACATCACCCATTGCCAGTAGCTTTGCAGCTTGAGCAGGAACACCACGTCGCCGATCAGCGTCAGGATGAAGGCTCCGACGATGGTGCCGACCAGCGTGCCGCGCCCGCCCGCGAGGCTGGTGCCGCCGATGACGACGGCAGCGATGGCTGGCAGCACATACTGGGTGCCCACGGTGGGGTGTCCGGCGCCGGTCTGGGTGCTGAAATAGAGCCCGGCGGCTGCGGCAAAGAAGCCGGCAAGTCCATACGCCCAGGCATTGGTGCCGAGCACCGACACGCGGTTGAGGTAGGCGCTGCGCTCGTTCGAGCCGGCGGCGCGGGCGGCGTTGTAGGTGCGGGTGCGGCTGAACCGGGCCCAGACGAGGATCAGCACGCCGAGCATCATGATCGGCACGCCGATACCGCCGGGCATCCAGTGTTCGGCATCGACCCAGCTCTTCGGGACGCCGCTGGTTTCCGCCGGCAGGATGGTCAGCGCACAGCCTTCGAGGATCGACCAGGTGGCGAGCGTCACCACGAAAGGCTGCAGCTTGCCGTAGGTGATGATGAGCCCGTTGACCACACCGACCACAGCGCCGAGGACCAGCACGAAGCCAATCCAGAAGATCGATTCGACCAACCCAGGGTCGCCGCGCGTCGCACAGATCGCCGTCGTCAGGCTGAGCATGCCGCCGACCGAAAGGTCGATGCCGCCGCGGGCGACGACGATGGTCTCGCCGGTGGCGATGAGGATCAGCGTCATCGCCGCTGCGACCTTGATGTTGATCTGGTCGATGGCAAACGTGCTCGGCCGCATGATGCCGATGGCTGCGCCGAGCAGGATCAAGACGATCAGCGGCGGCAGCCACACATGGCGGCGCGCCAGGGTGACAAGCGTGGTCACGCCGCCACCCCTTGCGTCAGTGTCGCACTGAGGATCGCGCCTTCGGTCATCGCCGCGCCCTCGAGGATCGCGCTGATCCGGCCGTAGCTCATCACCAGCGTGCGGTCGGCAACATTGGCGAGCTCGGCGAGGTCGGTCGAAAAGAACAGAATGGCAAAGCCGCGTGCCGCAAGATCGCGCATCAGGGTGAAGATCTCGGCCTTGGTGCCCACATCGACGCCGCGTGTCGGATCGAAGAACAGCAGGATGCGTGCCTCGGTGGCGAGGAGTTTTGCCAGCACCACCTTCTGCTGGTTGCCGCCCGACAGGGTGCCCGCTGCCTGCTCGATCGAGTCGGTCTTGATGCGGAGCTGCGCCACCGCCTCGTCGACCAGCCGGCGTTCAGCGCCGGTATCGACGACGCCGCGTTTGACGATCCGCGACAGGGCGCTCAGAACGATGTTCTCGCGCACGGGTTTGCCGAGCAGGATGCCCTGGTTGCGCCGGTCCTCGGGCAGTAGCGCCATGCCGATCTCCGGCGACAGGGCATGCGCCGGCCCGCGGATCGTCACCGGCTTTCCCCGCACCTCGATCTGGCCTTCGGCGCGTTGGGCGCCGAACAGAGCCATGAACAGCTCGCGCTGGCCGTGGCCCTGCAGACCCGCGACACCCAGCACCTCGCCCTCATGCAGTTCGAAGCTGACGCCGCGCAATTGGTGGCCGACCTTGAGATTGCTTGCCTTCAGCGCCACGCGCTCGGTGAGCGTCGGTCGGCGCTCGGGGAACAGCCGGTCGAGCCGCCGGCCCAGCATCATCGAGACGATGTCGTCATCGCTGAGCGCGGCTGCGGCTTCGATGCCGACGGTCTCGCCGTTGCGCAGCACCGTCACGCGGTCGGCAACGCGCCGCACTTCGTCCATGCGGTGGGAAATGTAGAGGACAAGCTTGCCCGCTGCCGCCCGCTCGCGCGCCTTGTTCAACAGCCAGTCCACCTCGCGCGGCAGCAGCGCCGAGGTCGCCTCGTCGAGAATGAGGATGTCGGGGTCGGTCGCCAGCCCCTTGACGATCTCGATGATCTGACGATCGCCGATCGACAGCGTGCGCACCGCCGCGTCGGGACGGATCGGGGTCAGGCCGAGCGTTGCAAACAAGGCTGTGGCCTTGTCACTAAGGTCGCGCTGCGAAATCGTGCCCAGCGGCGAGAGCTGCTCATCGCCGAAAAAGATGTTCTCGGCCACGGTCAGGTCGGCGATGAGCGAGAGCTCCTGGAACACCGGACTGATGCCGGTGCGGCGCGCTTCTCGCGGACCGCGCGCCTTGTAGGTCGAGCCGCGCAGCTTGAGTTCGCCCGCGTCCGCGGTCACGGCACCAGCCAGGATCTGGATGAAGGTGGACTTGCCGGCGCCGTTTTCGCCGAGGATCGCGTGCACTTCGCCACCGTCGGCGGCGAAGTGCATGTTGTTCAGGGCGAGGACGCCGCCGTAGCGCTTGCTGATCCCCAATGCTTCCAGCAAAGGCACGACGTCAATCTCCCACCCAGTCGGCTCGGCATCGGCGTCAGCCGCCAGTGCCGGCCGCTTCTTCAGCGGTGATGTTCACCCAGTCGGGGCTCGCGGGCAACACCAGGCCCGGCGGCAGGTCCGGGAACACGTTCTTGCCGATCTCGAGCTTGCGGATGTCGGAACCGGGCGAGAAATCGCCCTTGACGATGTCGGTGGTCAGCCGCGGATAGTCGCCGAGCACAGTCTTGGTGGCCGGCGGATGTCCGTCGAGGATGTCGACCGCGAGCTTGATCGCCTCAGCCGACAGGTAGGGTGGGTGCGTGTAGATGAAGCACTTGAGCCCCGGCTCTTTCTCGGTGGCGCATTCAGTCGCCGAGCCGTTGTAGGCGAACATCACGATCGGCACGAGCGGACGACCGGCGTCCTTGAGCGCCTGGATGGCGCCGGTGCCGTAGCCGGCCGTGAGGATGCCGTCGATCTGCGGGTTGGCCGCGAGCAACGAGGCGACGCCCGCCTGCTCGTCACCGAGCGCGTAGTTCGAGGTGTACCAGCCGACGATCTCGATGCCGGGGAAGCCGGCGAGCACGCGCTCGATCTCCTTGTTGGAGGCCTCCGAAATCGGCGAGCCCGGCAGGCCGCGATCGACGATGATCTTGCCCTTGCCGCCGAGCACGTTGGCGAGCCAGACAGGGATGTCGTGGTTGACGCTGTCCCAGTTGGTGTTGAGCTTATACGGGCAGGGCGCGGTCACCACCTGGCTGAAGCTGATGACGACGATGCCGGCGGCGCAGGCCGCCTCGATCGTCGGATTGAGCGCATCGAGCGACGCGGCATGGACGAGAATGGCGTCGGGCTTTGCGGCGATGATGTTGTTGAGCGAATTGATCTGCGCCTGCGCCGAGTTCTCGACCGTCTCGATGTGCAGGTCGACGCGGTCGGCCAGCGGCGGCTTCTTGACCGCAACTTCGGCGGAGCGCTGCATCTGCTGCAGCCAGTCGTTCCCGATCAGGCCGTTGCTCAGGTAGATCGTGTATTTCTTGTCGGCGGCGACGGTCGGCGCCGTCATCGCGGCCGAAACGCCCAGCATCAGGCAGCCGGCCAATATCGCCTTTTGGGCGAGGTTGAATTTCATCGTATCCTCCCTTGTGCGTAAGGACTTACACACGAACGCCGTGATCGTAGGGTGCTGCCGCGGCTTTGACGTTCACATTGCGCCGCTGGAAAATCGTACACAAGCCGTTCGGTCTTTCCGAGCCCGTTCGCGGCAGCAAAAAGGGGCGCCGAAGCGCCCCTGGAGTTGGTCGGGAGAATGTGGTGTCAGCTGGCCGGCAGCAGCGCCTTGAGGTCGACCGCCTCGCCCATCGCGAGGTAGCCGCCGTGGTTGGGATGGAGATAATCGCCGGCGCCACCCATGCTGTTGGGGGCGTATTCGGCGCGCATCGAGCCGGTCGCGGGGTCGAGGATGGCGGCGTCGAAATCGACCACCGCATCGAACAGGCCCGAGTTGCGGATGAAGTCGTTGACGACCTTGCGCGCCGCGTCGGTTGCCGCACCGCCATAGCCCGCGCCATATTGCGCGCCCAGCGTTGAGAGCGCGAAATCGCCGGGAAACAATGCCGGGGTGATGGTGCCACCGACAGCGCGGATGTGGTGCGCGTGGAGCGTTGCGACGATCTGCTTGTAGCCGTCGATCAGTGCATCGGCAGTCACGCCCATGGCGCCGAGATCATTGATGCCCTCGAGCAGGACGACGGTCTTGACGCCCGACACGCCGAGCACGTCGCGCTCCAGCCGCTTCAGTGCCGACTGCCCGACCATATCGACCACGGTGGCGTTGGCGTTGATGGCCTCATTGACGACGCTGACATGCTCGCCAAGCGCGGCATGGAGGCGGCTGGCCAGCACATCGGGCCAGCGGTCGTTGACGTTGTTGGTGCCGAGCGTGCCGTCGGTGATCGAATCGCCGATGGCAACGACGACCGGCGTTTCATCCGGCGCCATCACGTCGATCGCATCGAGCACGAACCACGAGCTGGTGGTGTAGGGAAAGGCGTCGCCCGAATTGTCAGCGGCATGGTCACCGGATTTGGGCGCGCCGATGTACGACGTGGTGTAGGCGCTGCCGTGATGGCTGAGCGCCGTGGCGCTGCCACTGATCGCAAAGCTCACGGCGAGGTTGCGGCCGGCCAGCACCGCGCGCGTGGCGTCGGAGACGAAGCCGAGCGTCACCGGATCGCTGAACACCCGCTCGCCGGCGGCGATGCTGACGCCCGGTTTGCCGCCGAAGGTGATCGGCACGCTGGTGCCGCCGATGATTTCGGCGGCGACGGCCTGGAGACCCACATCGGCGGTGCCGATGACGAGGGGTGAAGTGCCGAAAACGTTGGAGAAGCGGAAGCGGACAGTGGTTCCCCACAGATCCGGCCGGACGATCATGCGAAACGTCTGGTCGGTTGCGGTGCTGTCGGGCAGCGCATAGCGCACGGCATCGGGCTGGGTGAAGTAGATGGTCGCCTGGAATTCACCCGGTGGCGTCAATCCGGCGGGCGCCGCGGGCGTCGCCCACGCTCCCTGCTGGGCCGTGGCCCAGGTGGCGACCCAGCCGTCGGCCGCGGTGGCGACTGTGGTGGCATTTGCGCCGAGCACAACAGCAACCGACGCGACGACCGCAAGACGGCGCCAGGCACGGCTGGTGACAAGTTTCGAGTGCATCCAATCCTCCCCAGGGTTCGCGCCCAGTGCTCGAGCGCGGGAGGGACAGGTAGCGGCTCGAGCCGGGTGCAGCGTGCAATCGGCACCGCTGGAGATTTTTGCACAGGACTCAGGGACGCTGCGCGCCGCTGGCCGTGACCTCGAGCGCGTAGAGTGCCTTTCCGGCGGTGACGAAGAGCTGTCGCCCATCGACGCCACCGAAGGTGAGGTTGGTGACGTCGGCCGGAAATCCGATGCGTCCGAGCCATTCGGCCGCCGGCGAATAGACGTTCACTCCCGGTCCGGCGCTGGTCCAGATGTTGCCGGCCGTATCGAGCCGCAGCCCGTCCGGAATGCCGACCGTAGTGGCGAAAATCTCGCCGCCAGACAGCGTACCGTCAGCGTTCACTTGGAAGCGGCGGATATGAGAATTGCCGCCTGGGTCGTGCGAAACTGCGGAGTCGGCGATGTAGAGGAGGGTCTCGTCGGGCGAGAAGGCAAGCCCATTGGGCTTGGCGAAATCGGACACCACGGACGTGACGCTGCCGCTTGCAGGATCGACGCGAAAGACATTGTCCGCTGCCTGCTCGCGCACCACACCGGGCAGACTCGTCTCCAATCCGTAGTCGGGATCGGTGAACCAGACGGTGCCGTCGGATTTTACCACGACATCGTTGGGAGAATTGAGCTTTCCGCCCTCGAAGCGGTCGGCAATCACCGTGATCGTGCCGTCGATCTCGGTACGGGTGACGCGCCGTGCCCTGTGCTCGCAGGTCAGCAGCCGACCCTGACGATCACGCGTGTTGCCGTTGGCGAAGTTCGAGTCGTCGCGAAAAACACCGACCTGGCCGTCCGGCGTCCAGCGCAGGATGCAGTTGTTTGGAATATCGCTCCACAGGAGCAGTTGCTGGTCGGCGAACCACACCGGCCCTTCCGTGAATGTGCACGCATCGTAGAGGACGACGGGCCCAGCCTGGGCCGGCACCAGCGCATCAAACCGCGGGTCGAAAGAGCTGATGTCCGGCACGCGTCCGTCCTCCAGGGCGTCGGAAAATCGGCGTCGGAGCGTCGGCTGTCAAGCTCACGGGCCTGCGGGCGACGGTCAGTTCCCGAACCAGCCGTCCTTCAGGTAGCGCATGTATTCGAAGATCATCCCATGCTTGCGCACGAACACCACCTCGAGGAAATCGCCGACGATGAAGGGCGGGATCAGGATCTCGACGCCGTCCGCATTGATGTGCGGGGCGAGGTCCTTGACCCGATAGGCGACGTGCGGATTGTCGCGCACCGGCGCCGGCACGGTGCTGTCGGCGCGATAGCGCAGGAACTCGATGTGCTCGGGGTGGTTGCGCGGGTTGGTGACCCAGATTCTCGACGCCTCGACCCAGTCCTCCTGCGGCTGCACCT
>JBDTVO010000118.1:0-7855 GCA_040007135.1 Devosia sp.
CGAGAGCAGGAAGACATGCGCCGGCGTCAGCAGCTCGATGTCACCGAACAGATGCTGGGTCTTGTCGGCGAAGAGGCCGGCGAGGTGATCCTTGCCACCTTCCTGCGCCTGCCGCAGCGTCTCCCGACAGTCGATCCAGACGAGGTTGGCGCGATTGCCGCCGGCAGGGACCAGCGTGAACGGCCCGTGTTCGTAGTGGAACTCGACCGAGGTGCCGCCGATGGAGCGGCCGAGGCTGAGATCGCAGACGAGCGCCGCTTCGCGGAAGCCATTCTCGCGGGCGCGGAAGCCGGCGCTCTCGCGGACGCGAGACTTCTTGCCGTCGGCGCCGACGACGAGGTCGGCCTCGACGGTCTCGCCGTTGGCGAGGGTGAGGCGCCAGGTGCCGTCCTCGTTGCGCTCGAGATCGTCGAGCGTCGTCTCGATGGTCTTGAGGTTGGCAAAGCCGGCGCGCGCGGCGTCGAAGGCCTCGCTGAGCTTGACGTTGGAGAAGTTCCAGCCGAAGGCGGCAAGGCCGGCCTCGGCGGCGTCGAACAAGGTCTCGGGCGCGCGCACCAGGCGCCGGGTGGCGTCGATGATGCGGATCTGCGTGAGGGGATGGCCGATGGCGGCAGGGTCGGGGACGAGCCCGGCGGTGCGCAGATAGTCCACCGCGGGCAGCATGAGGGCCGAGGTCCGCCGGTCGGGCGGGCCTTTTGGCACGAGGTGTACCGTGTCGAGGCCCGCCCCGGCGACGGCAGTGGCCGCGGCGAGGCCGGCGAGACCGCCGCCAACGACGACGGCGCGGGTCATTGGGCCGGAGCCAGCCGCTTCTCGCTGCCGCCTGACATGGCGAGCGAGCCGCCGTATGAGCCGACGAACAGCGCCAGCAGGTAGATCACGATATTGGGCGGCCAGAAGGCGATGAGCGAGATTGCCGGGCCGGGGCAGATGCCGGACATGCCCCAGCCGACGCCGAAGATGGCGGCGCCGAGGATCAGCCGGGCGTCGATGCGAGTGTAGGCCGGCTGGTGGAACTTGGTCGCGAACAGCGGCTGCTTGAGCCTGTTGCCGACGCGGATGGCGACGAACATGACAACAAGGCCGACGCCCATGACGAAGGCGAGGCTCGGGTCCCAGCCACCAGTCGGGATGGCCTTGAAATCGAGGAAGTGCAGGACCTTGAGGGGATCGACCATCTGCGACACGTAGAGGCCGAAGCCGAAGACGGCGCCCGCGATGGCGGCGACGGCGAGGTAGGGAAGGCTGAGGTGCTTTTCCATGTCAGACGACCCCGGTCAGGGTGACGGTAGCGATGGCGACGACGAAGAACACGCCGACGGCCACGAAGGAGCGCGGCGACAGGCGGGCGAGGCCGCAGATGCCGTGGCCCGAGGTGCAGCCGTTGCCGATCTTGGTGCCGAAGCCGGTGAGAAGCCCTGAGACGACGATCCAGACGGGCGTCCCGGCACTGAACCAGGAGGGTGCAGTGACCAGCGCCGCCGGCTGGCCGGAGGGGCCGCCGACGCCGAGGCCCGGGATGATATAGGCGGCAAGGAAGGTACCGCCGATGAGGAAGGCGAGGAAAGTCAAGCGCCAGACAACGGCACTCTGGGCTGGCAGGAGCTGGCCGAATATGCCGGAGATGCCGGCGATGCGGCCGTTGCCGAGCCAAAGGATGGCAGCGGAGAGACCGATCAGCGCGCCGCCGATGGCGGCTGGGATCGGAGCAAAATGTTCCATGGAGGGACTCCAGTCTTCAGGATCAAGTTTAGCACCCGGAGCGGCTGCCAAACCAGCGCAGGGAAAGAGCTTTCATTCTGCGTGGAGCGTGCCGGGCGCAATGCGAATGCGCTGAAATCGGCTGTCGCGAGACTTCCAAGCGCGGCCCTGCGCACCTAGATTGCCAACACCCCCAACCGGAGCGATCGATGTTTGAACTGCTGCTCGAGCCCAGCACCTGGATCGCCTTTGCGACGCTGACCCTGATGGAGGTGGTGCTCGGCGTCGACAACGTCATCTTCATCTCGGTGCTTGTCAGCAAGCTGCCCAAGGCCCAGGCCGACCGGGCGCGCACCATCGGGCTGAGCCTGGCACTGGTGTTCCGGATCGCACTGCTGCTGGTGCTGAGCTGGATCATCGCGCTCAACCAGCCGGTGTTCGAGGCCTTCGGGCACGGCTTCTCGTGGCGTGACATCATCCTCGCGGCGGGCGGGCTGTTCCTCATCTACAAGGCGGTGACCGAGATGCACGCCGAGATCGAGGAGCCGCACGGGCCGACGCTGAAACGGCAGGCGACGGCGATGATGTCGGCCATCATCATGCAGATCATCCTGCTCGACCTGGTGTTTTCGATCGACTCGATCGTCACCGCCATCGGTATGGCGCAGCATGTGGAAGTGATGATCGCGGCGGTGATTGTCGCGGTGATCCTGATGTTTGTCGCCTCGGGGCCGATCTCGGCGTTCGTCGCCAAGCACCCGACGACCAAGATGCTCGCCTTGGCCTTCCTGGTGCTGATCGGCGTGTCGCTGGTGGCCGATGGACTCGGGTTCCACATCGACAAAGGCTACATCTATGCGGCGATGGGTTTTGCCGTGCTGGTGGAGGCCATCAACATCATTTCCAAGCAACGCAAGCTGGCGGCGGTAGGGGGAACGGTCGCGAACGGCCGAGCCGCGGGGGTGCCGGTGGAGACGCTGACCGAGCCGGGCAAGCCAAAGCCGCGGAACAGCGCCAGCAACCGTTCGCAGTCCCGGCCGAAGTCGGCGCCGAGGAAGAAGGGTTGAGCCGCGCGGTCTTCGTCCGCCGCACCGGCGGGCCCGAGGTCCTGAGGGTCGAGGACCACGATCCCGGCGCGCCGGGGCCGGGGCAGTTGCGGGTGCGTAACCGCGCCATCGGCCTCAACTTCGTCGACACCTACCAGCGGAGCGGCGCCTATCCGCTCCCCCTGCCCTTCATTGCCGGCAACGAGGGCGCCGGCGTGGTGGTGGCGGTGGGGGAGGGGACCGGCGGCTTCAAGGCGGGCGACCGGGTCGCCTACATGGGCCCGGTGGGCGCCTATGCCGACGAGCGGCTGCTGCCGGCGGACTCGGCAGTGCACATTCCCGCCGATGTCAGCGACGAGGCGGCCGCCGCGCTGATGATGAAGGGCGGCACGGCGTACTACCTGCTGCACATGACGTGGCCGCTGCAGGCCGGCGAGACGGCGCTGGTTCACGCCGCAGCGGGCGGCGTCGGCTCGCTGCTGGCGCAGTGGGGCAGCGCGATGGGCGCGCGCATCATTGGCACGGCGGGATCAGCGGAAAAGGTGGAACGGGCGCGGGCCAATGGCTGCGAGGCAGCGATCGACTACCGGCAGGAGGACTGGCCCGCAAAGGTGCGGGCTGCGACCGGCGGCCGCGGCGTCGACGTGATCTACGATGGTGTCGGCAGGGCGGTGTTCGAGGGCAATGTCGACTGCCTCAGGCCGCGCGGGCTGCTCGCCAGCTACGGCAGCGCGTCGGGCGCGGTGAGCATTCCGAGCCTCGCCGTCCTCGCGAACAAAGGCTCGCTGTATGTGACGCGACCGACGTCACGGCACTATATCGGCACGCCTGAGACGCTGCGCGAGGCGATGGCAGCGGTGTTCGCGGCGCTGGCCGCGGGCAAGATCCGTGTCGCCATCGACCAGCGGTTTCCGCTGGCGGAGGCGGCCGAGGCGCACCGGGCACTCGAGGCGCGCGAGACCACCGGGATGACGCTGCTGATCCCTTAGGGGAAAACGAAAACCGCCGGACGTGGTCCGGCGGTCAAAGGGCGCAGCGATCCAGATTTGCGGTCAGAAGTGGAACCGCACGCCAGCCTCGACGCGGCCGTACGAGCCGCCGCCGCCGGCGAGCTGATAGATGCCGCCTTCCGCATCAAGGCTGATGCTGTCCGTTGCGGCGAATTCGACGCCTGCGCCGAGGCCGTAAACCCCAGGACCACCGGAGAAGTTGCCCAGAGCACCGAAGCCGTAAACGGCGAAGCGATCGGAGACGAAACCAGCGCGGCCCTTGATGAATGCCTCGGGCGCGTAGCCGGTGAAGTACCATGCGCCTTCGACCGAGAGGCCGAGGAGGAAGTTGTCAGTCGGCAGGAAATTGTAGCCGAGCTCGCCACCGATCGCCACCTGGCTGGCGCCGGGGTAGCTGCTGATGAAGGCACCGACATACGGGCCCTGCCAGCTGAACGAGGCGGTCTGGGCGATCGGCTCGGGCGAGATCATCAGGTCGGCCGCGACGGCCGGGACAGCGGCAGTGCCGAGCAGGAGGGCCGCGATGAGGGCGAGCTTGGTCATGGTCTGAGTCTTCCGAGTTTGTCTGGAATTGCCATAGAGGCCGGGGCCCGAGGGCGCAATCGGCGAGGCGGGCGGCGGCGTGTTTTTGCTCGCCGGTGTTCCCTCCGCGCAACGTCGTCAACTGGACTTGGCGGAGACCGGCGGCTACATGCGGGCGAACGGGCAGGTGGCAGAGCGGTTGATTGCTCCGGTCTTGAAAACCGGCGAACGCGAAAGCGTTCCGGGGGTTCGAATCCCTCCCTGCCCGCCAGGCTCTCGAGGGGCTCCATGAGCGAAGCGATCACCCCGACGCTGATGCCGCTTGGCGACCGGGCGCTGCTGGTGCGTTTTGCCGAGGGGGTTTCGGACGCGGCCAACCGGGCGGCGATCGGCTTGGCGCGGCGGCTCGCGGCGGACCGGCTCGAGGGCGTCGAGGAGATCGCGCCCGGGCTGGTGTCGGTGCTGATCCGGACCTCACTGGGAGTCGATACACGGCGGCTGCAGGGGGAGATCATGCTGCGGGTCGGGCTCGAGGACGCCCCCGGGGCGGCGAGCGAGCACAGCATCGCGGTGACGCTAGACGGCGAGGACCTGGGCGAGGTGAGCGGCCGGCTGGGGCTGTCGACGGACGAGTTCGCACACCAGCACGGGGCGCTGCCGCTGCGGGTGCTGGCGACGGGGTTTGCGCCCGGGTTCGTTTATTGCGGTTTCCACGGCACGGACCTGGTGGTGCCGCGGCGGGAGCACGTGCGGCCGGTGGTGCCGGCGGGAACGGTGCTGTTTGCGGCGGGCCAGACGGCGATCGCCGCGACGCCGGTGCGCACCGGCTGGCACATCATCGGGCGAACGGGGTTCCAGAATTTCGATCCGGCAATGACGCCACCGACGCGGCTCGCGGCCGGCGACAGCCTACGGTTCGTTCCGGCATGAGCGGCATCACCCTGACGCGCGCCGGGCCGCTGACAACGCTGCAGGATGGCGGGCGGTTCGGCATGCTGGCGCACGGGATCAGTGCGTCGGGACCGATGGACGGGCGGGCCTTTGCCGAGGCTGGGGCTTTGCTGGGGCGGGCGGGCGCGACGGGGATCGAGGTCACGCGAGCGGGGCTCGGCTTGGTCGCCGACGGGCCGCTTGGCGCGGCGGTGGCGGGTGGGGCTTTCACGCTGACCGTCAATGGCGAGACGCAGGCGTGGCCGGCGCGACTGGGGCTCAAGCCCGGCGATGCGGTCGAGATTACGCCGGGCGCGGCCGGCAACTACGGCTACGTCCGCTTCGACCGCGAGATGGACGTGCCGCAATTGCTCGGCAGCCGGTCGACGAACGTCACGGTGGGGCTGGGCGGGTTCAAGGGGCGGGCACTGCGCGCCGGCGACAGGATCGGGTTTCTCGGGGAGGGGCAGGCGATCATTTCGCGGCCGGCGCTGCCGGGGCCGGACGATGGCGCCATCCGGGTGATCTGGGGGATCCATGCCGACCTGTTCCACCCGGCGATACGCCGGCGGTTTGTCGAGGAGCCGTTCGAGGTGTCGCAGGGGCTCGACCGCATGGGGGTGCGGCTGCTCGACAGGGACGGCGTGTTCCATGACCAGAAGCGGCTGAGCCTCGTTTCGGATGCGATCGTGCCGGGGGACATCCAGATTCTCGGCGACGGAACGCCGATCGTGCTGATGCGGGACCACCAGCCGACAGGCGGCTACCCGCGGATCGCAACGGTGGTCAGCGCCGATTTCGACCGCTTTGCGCAACTGCGGCCGGGGGCCGACGTGCGGTTCCGGCCGGTGACGGTGGAGCATGCGCGATGACGACGCTCGATCTCAATGCGGACCTCGGCGAGGGGGTGGGAGACGACGAGGCGATGCTGGGGATCGTGTCGTCGGCCTCCATTGCCTGCGGTGGGCACGCGGGGGATGAGGCGACGATGCGCGCCGCGGTGCGGGCCGCCAAGGCGCGCGGCGTGGTGGTGGGGGCACACCCGTCGTTTCCCGATCGCGGCAATTTCGGGCGGGCGCGCATGGTGCTGCCGCCCGAGGCGCTCGACGCGACGATCCGCGAGCAGGTGCGCACGCTGGTCGAGATCGCCGAGGAAGAAGGCTGGCCGGTGCGCTACGTGAAGCTGCACGGGGCGCTCGCCAACATGGCGGCGGAGGAGCCGGCGATTGCTGCGGTGTGCTTCGCGGCGGTCGAGGGGCTGGTGCGGGACATGGCGATCCTCGCCATCGACAATTCGGCGCAGGATGCAGCGGCTGAGGCGCTGGGATTCAAGCTGGTGCGCGAGGCCTATGCGGATCGGGCCTACCAGCCGAACGGGCTGCTGGTGCCGCGGCAGATGCCGGGAGCGGTGCTGCACGACAAAATCGCTATCGCGGAGCGGGCGGTGCGGCTCGCGAGCAAGGGCGAGATCGTTGCCGTGGACGGCGGCGTGATCGGGACGCGGGCGGTGTCGCTGTGCATCCACGGCGACACGCCCGATGCGGTGGCGATCGCCCGGGCGGTGAAGGCAGCCTTGTTCCTCGCAGGGGTTGAGGTCCGTGCAGCGGTATGAAATAGGCGCGCCATGACAGCCCAGATCATCGACGGAAAGACTTACGCAGCCGGCCTTCGCGAGCGGATCGCGGGACATGTGGCGAGGCTCAAGGCCGAGCACGGGATCACGCCGGGGCTGGCGGTGGTGATCGTCGGGCATGATCCGGCGAGCGAGATCTATGTCTCGAACAAGGCGAAGCAAACCGCCGAAGCCGGCATGCATTCGGAGAAGTACGAGCTGCCGGAGACGGCGAGCGAGGACGAGGTGCTGGCGCTGGTGCGGCGGCTCAACGCCGATCCGGCGATCCACGGCATCCTGGTGCAGCTGCCGCTGCCGCCGCAGGTTGATCCGAACAAGGTTCTATTAACCATCGCGCCGGCAAAGGACGTCGACTGCTTCACGCCCGAGAGTGTCGGGCGGCTGCAGATCGGACTGCCGGGGCCGGTGAGCTGCACGCCGCTCGGCTGCCTGATGCTGCTGCGCGAGTTCGTGGGAAACCTGGGCGGCAAGCATGCGGTGATCGTCGGGCGATCCAACCTCGTGGGCAAGCCGATGGCGCAACTGCTGCTGCGCGAGAACTGCACGGTGACGGTGGCGCATTCGCGGACCGCCGACCTGCCGGGGATCGTGCGGCAGGGGGATATCGTGGTGGCGGCCGTGGGGCGCCCGCTGATGATCAAGGGCGACTGGATCAAGCCGGGAGCGGCGGTGATCGACGTCGGCATCAACCGCGTGCCGGCGCCCGACAAGGGCGAGGGCAAGACGCGGACTGTGGGCGATGTCGACTACGCCTCGGTGCTGCCGGTTGCCGGCTGGATCACGCCGGTGCCCGGCGGCGTGGGACCGATGACGATTGCGTGCCTCCTCGCCAACACGGTGACGACGGCGAGCCTGATCAACGGGCTGGTGCCACCGAAGGATTTGACGCCCTAGAGGTCGAGCAGGCACCGCGGTTGCCAGACGAAGGCTCACGAACGATACTCCAACAGCTAAGGCTATTTGGTAGGCGGACACGATGCGGCGCTGGAGGACGTTTCCGAGGGTCGTCGGCG
>JBDTVO010000119.1:0-7837 GCA_040007135.1 Devosia sp.
CAATGAGATCTTCCGCGACGATGCGGCGACGGTCGAGCTGGCGGAGCGGCTATACAACGAATTCCTGAAATCCCAGGACGCCAACGAGCGCATCTCCTCGGTCAGCGAGCGCATGAGCAATCGCATCGAGGCGGTGCACGACGCGATCGACTCGGCGATGGCCACGGCCAACTCCTATTCGGGCACCTTGCAGGCGGCCAGCGGCGACCTCGGGCACAAGATGGGCGAGGCCGAACTCCGATCACTGGCGAACCGCCTGCTTGGCGAGACCCGGCAGATGCAGGAAGCCAACCAGCAGCTCGAACAAAAGCTCGAATCCTCGCGCGACGACTTGGCCTCGCTGCAGCGCGACCTCGACGAAGTGCGGCGCGACTCCATGCTCGACCCGCTGACCAAGATCTTTAACCGGAAGAGCTTCGACGAGGGCCTGCTCAACTCCTTTGCGGAGGCTGCCGAGACCGGCGCCCCGCTCAGCCTGATGCTGCTCGACATCGACCACTTCAAGCGCTTCAACGACACCTGGGGCCACCAGACCGGCGACCAGGTGCTGCGGCTTGTCGCCATGACGCTGAAGTCCAACATCAAGGGCAAGGACATGGCGGCGCGCTATGGCGGCGAAGAGTTTGCCGCCATCCTGCCCGAGACCGATCTCGAGGGCGCGATGATCCTCGCCGACAATATCCGCCGCGCCATCCAGGCCAAGGAACTGCTGAAGCGCTCGACCAACGAGAAGCTCGGCCGCATCACCGCCTCGTTCGGGGTCGCGATGTATCGTGCCGGCGACACCCCGGGGTCGCTGATCGAGCGTTCGGACCGCTGCCTCTATGCGGCCAAGCATGCAGGCCGCAACCGCGTCTTCGCCGAGACCGAACTGAGGTCGGACGAGGCCGAAGTCAGCGCCGCCTAATTCGCCTCGAGCATGACGCCGAGCCCACGCAGCGCATCCCAATAGCCCGGATAGGTTTTGCCGACGCAATCGGGATCGAGAATGGTGATCCCGCCGATGCGCAGCCCGGCGAGCGCGAAGCTCATGGCGATCCGGTGATCCTCATAGGTCTCGATGCGGGTGGGCAGGGTCTGCCCCGCCAGCTTCGGGTCGGATGACACGACGAGATCGTCGCCCTCCTCGCGTGCAAGGCCGGGCCTGATGCGGTTGAGCTCGGTGGCGAGGGCCCGGATGCGGTCGGTCTCCTTGACCCTGAGGTTGGCGATGCCGGTGAACCGCACCGGCTGCCCGTTGAACGCCGCCAGCACCGCGAGCGTTGGAACGGCGTCCTGCATCTG
Organism: Devosia sp.; assembly: GCA_040007135.1. Taxonomy (GTDB): domain Bacteria; phylum Pseudomonadota; class Alphaproteobacteria; order Rhizobiales; family Devosiaceae; genus Devosia_A. Next base: position 1,285 of record JBDTVO010000119.1, read on the forward strand.
CGCGCCGTCGATCGTTGCCGGCATGCGCGGGAACATCCTAATGAACTTCGCCGCCTGCGCATCGGGCTGCGTGAACGCACCCACGGCGACGCCAATGTCGATGCTCCCGGCGGTCAGCGCCTCCGCTGCCCATAGATAGGTCGAGGCCGAGGCGTCCGGCTCGATATGAAACTCGGTCGCCCGGTAGCGGGTGGGCTCGACCCGCCAGGTGGTGTGATCGAGCGCCTCAACCTTGGCGCCAAACGCCGACATCGCGGCGACTGTGAGATCGACATAGCCGCGCGCATCGAGGTCCTTGCCGGTGAGCGCGACATCGATGGGACCCTGCCCGAACGGCGCCGCCATCAGCAGCGCCGAAACGTACTGGCTCGACAGGCTGCCATCGATCTCGACGCGGCCCAAGCCGAAGTTGCCGCGTCCCTCGACCATCACCGGCGGACATCCGGTTGGCGCGTTAGCAACGATGCCGAGCGAGCGGAGCGCCGTCACCAGCGGCCCGATCGGGCGCTTGCGCATGGCCTCGTCGCCATCGACGACCACGATGCCATCGACCAGCGCTGCGGCGGCCGTGAGGAAGCGCACTGCCGTGCCGGCATTGCCGAGGAACAGTGGCGCCACCGGAGCTGCGAGGAAGCCAGCGCTGCGCACGATGAAGCCGGTCTCGTCCGGCTCGTCGATGGCGACCCCCATCTGCCGGAGCGCGGCCGCCATCAGCGTCGTGTCCTTGCTTTTCAGCGCGCCGGTGAGCCGGCTCGTCCCGTGCGCCAGCGCCGCCAGCAGCAGCGCGCGGTTGGTGATCGACTTGCTGCCGGGCGGCGTCACCCGACCGCTGAGCGGCCGGCCGGGTGGGACGATGGTGAGCGGTGGCGAGGACATTGGGGCGAGGTGACATGGGCGAGCGACAAGCGCAAGGCCCGCATTCCGTCTCTCCACCTACGCGACGCGGGTAGTTATGTCGCGGAATTGAGCCACTCAGGCGATCGCCAACTTTGCATCCAAGTTGGCCGTCCCAGCTCAATCGGATCACCGTTGCGACCGATCGCCTCTCCTCCGTTCCGTCAAGTGGCGATCCTGTGATGCTGCCTCGCCCTCGTGGCGGTAACAGGTACTCTTAGAGACACGGGTTCATCAGGGGCTCGCGGGGAATCGAGAGGAGATCGTCTATCGACTGTTCAATCTGGTCCGGACTTCCAGTTCGGAACGGAGCAATGTCTTCCCCACCGCAAGCCTTTCGACCTATCGGCTGCACGACTGTCATTATTTGCTGGTTCTTGATGCGCGCCGACCAGCTTTCCAGTTGCTCCTCAGTGACAGGCTGATGCGAATTCTCGATGATGAATTTGCTAATACGCTCCAAACCCCCTCGAATTGCATCGTCAGCAGGGGTCGTCGGCAAGCCGCAGGCATCTACGGTAGCTTCCACGGAAGTGTAGATAGACCAAATACACATCACCGCGCCCTTGCCTGTCGTGTCGACCTCTGGCCGTTCCTCGGAAGGCTCTTCAGCTATTGGGCCTGGGGCCCTTTGCCGATTTAGGTTGCAGATGTTGATCGTCTGGTCGAACTGGTCGAGATCTACCTGCGGATGGGACCTGTCCCACTCCTCCGACAAAGCGGTTGCCTTCTCGAGGTCTTCGGGGGAAAGGCCAGGCGGAAGAAGTGCAACCGTCCTTCCAACATTGCACCCCGTCGTGGTGGCCAATATAGCCCAAGTGGCTGCTTGGACCGGGGTGTGATCATCGAGATTCATCGCAAGGTAGATCTGTGCGGGAAAGAAGCGCAGTTCGGCCGCTCGCTTTTGAAAAGACAATGCGGCGAGCGGGTCTTTCGGCTGACCAAACGCACCGTCTTGGCTAATTTGGGCAAGGGCCATGAGAGCCCGCGCCAGTCCTTGGTCGGCCGCTGCCGTGAGGTACCTTATTCCTGCCGTGGCATTAGGCGGCACTCCATCGCCATACAGGTATCGGCCCGCCAGCCAAGCCTGTGCCTCCCGACTACCGTCATCTGCGGCCTTCTCGAGCCACCTGAGACCTAACGCCGGATCACGACCGACGCCTAGCCCAAAGGCGTATGCCGTCGCGACCCCGTACTCCCCATCGGCATTGCCCAATGTCGCTGCATCGCGAGCCCATTTGAGCGCTTCCGGGAAGTCAATCTCGGTACCTTTGCCGTACCGGTAGATACGATAAAGAGCTGCTTGAGCGCGGGCATCGCCGTGCTCCGCCAATGGACGCAACGCAAGGATCGCTTGGACAAAATCGCCGCTCTGGTACGTAGCCAGCGCATCTTCCAAATCGGCGGCATGGACGACACTCAAGCCGACAATCAGCCATCCGAGTAGGACTGCAAGTCGCCTCATCAATGGCTTCCTTCTCTAGCCATACGTGATCCGCAACGTCGTCTCGGTAGGGGCCCTGACGGCAGCTACTCCACCGTCACCGATTTCGCGAGGTTGCGTGGCTGGTCGACGTCGGTCCCCATGATGACCGCCGTATGATAGGCCAGCAACTGCACGGGGATGGCGGCAAGGATCGGGGCGACGAAACTCGAGACTTTCGGCACCACAATGGTCTCGGCGACCGCGTGGCCGATGTGCTTTTTGCCCTCCTCGTCGGTGACGAGGATGATGCGGCCGCCGCGCGCCGCGACTTCCTGCATGTTGCTGAGGGTCTTTTCCATGAGTTCGTCGGATGGGGCGACGACGATCACCGGCATCACTTCGTCGACCAGCGCGATGGGGCCGTGCTTGAGCTCGCCCGCCGGGTAGCCCTCGGCGTGGATGTAGCTGATCTCCTTGAGCTTCAACGCTCCCTCCATGGCAATGGGGAACATCTGGCCGCGCCCGAGATAGAGCACATCCTTGGCCTTGCTGAGCTGCTTGGCGATCTCCTCGATCTGGCCCTCGGTGGCCAGCGCCTGCGACACGGCCGAGGGCAAGGCGACCAGCGCCCGCACCAGCTCGGCCTCGGTGGCGCGGTCGATGCTTCCGCGCGCCACGCCTGCGGCGATCACGAGGCTGGCAAGCGCGGTGAGCTGCGCGGTGAAGGCCTTGGTCGAGGCGACGCCGATTTCGGGCCCGCAAAGCGTCGGAAACACCACGGCACTCTCGCGGCCGATGGTCGACTCGATGACGTTGAGCAGGCTGAGGATGTGCTGGCCGTGGCCGGCGCAATAGCGCAGCGCTGCCAGCGTGTCGGCCGTCTCGCCCGATTGCGAGATGAGCAGCGCCGCGCTGCCTTCGGCCACCGGCGGCTCGCGATAGCGGAACTCGCTCGCCACATCGACATCGACGGGTAGCCGCGCATAGCGCTCAAACCAGTATTTTGCGATCAGCCCGGCATAATACGCCGTTCCACATGCAGAGATGGTGAGCCGCGAGACCTTGGCGAAGTCGAAGGGCAGCGTCTCCTTGAGGGCCACCTTGTCGGCGCCCATGTCCACATAATGGCTGAGCGTGTGCGAGATCGTCTCGGGCTGCTCGTAGATCTCCTTGGCCATGAAGTGCCGGTGATTGCCCTTGTCGACCAGCAGCGCCGACGCCTGCGACAGCAGCGTCTCGCGCTGCACGATCGCATCGGTCTCGTTGCGGATGGTGACGCCTTCTGGGGTGATCACCGCCCAGTCGCCGTCGAGCAGATAGCTCAGCCGCGAGGTGAAGGGCGCCAGCGCCATGGCGTCGGAGCCCAGATACATCTCGGTGTCGCCGTAGCCCACCGCGAGTGGCGCGCCATGCCGTGCCGCGATCAGCAATCTGTCGTGACCCTTGAACATGAAGGCGAGCGCGAAGGCGCCGCGCAGCGCCTTGAGCGTGCGGCCGACCGCCTGCTCGGGGTCGAGCCCGCGGTCGATCTCGCGCGTCACCCATAGAGCGACTGATTCCGTGTCGGTCTGCGTCTTCGGCAGATAGCCGTCCCGGGCGAGGTCGGCGAGCAGCTCGCGGTAGTTCTCGATGATGCCGTTGTGCACCACCGCCACCTTGTCGGTGGCATGCGGATGGGCATTGCCCTCGGTCGGCGCGCCATGCGTCGCCCAGCGGGTGTGGCCGATACCGATGCTGCCGCCGAGCGGCTCCATGCTGAGCTTGGTCTGCAGGTTCGTGAGTTTCCCCTCGGCCCTGCGACGGCCAATGGCGCCGATGTCGAGGGTTGCGACGCCGGCGCTGTCATAGCCGCGATATTCGAGCCGCCGCAGCGCCTCGACCATGCGGTCTGCGACCGGCGCCACGCCGACAATGCCAACGATGCCGCACATCAGACTTTCCCCTTCGATGCCTTGCGCGCCAGCGCCTTGTCGCGCAGCGCCTTCGCGTAGCCCGGCTTGTTCTCCTGCCGCGCCCGCCCGAAGGCGACCGCGCCCGCCGGCACGTCGTCTGTAATGACGCTGCCCGAGGCGGTGTAGGCACCGTCGCCGATTGAAACCGGCGCCACCAGCGAAGCGTTCGAACCGATAAAGACGTTCGAGCCGATGATGGTCTTGTCCTTGTTCACGCCGTCGTAGTTACAGGTGATGGTACCGGCGCCGATGTTGGTTGTCTCGCCGATCTCGGCATCGCCGAGATAGCTGAGGTGCCCGGCCTTGGTACCGGCGCCGATCTTCGACTTCTTGACCTCGACGAAATTGCCGAGGTGGACGCCGGCCGCAAGCTCGGTGCCGCCGCGCAGCCGGGCGAACGGCCCGATCGTGGCGCCCTCGCCGATCACCGCATCCTCGATGTCGCAGAAGGCCCGGATTTCGACGTTGTCGGCGATCTTCACGCCGGGTCCGAACACGACGTTCGGGAAAATCGTGACGTCCTTGCCGATCTCGGTGTCCCAGGAGAAATGCACGGTCGCCGGATCCTTGAGGGTGACGCCTGCCCGCATGACGTCGTCGCGCCGCAGCTCCTGGAACTGCATTTCGGCGCGGGCGAGCTGGGCCCGGTCGTCGACACCCATGACCTCCATCTCGGGCCGCATCACCGCTTCGACGCGACGCCCCGCCCTGTGGGCGATGCCGACCGCGTCGGTGAGGTAGAATTCCTTCTTGCCATTGTCGCTGCCGATCTGGCCGATCAATGAGCGCAGCACCGGCGCTCGAAACCCCATGATCCCGGAGTTCACTTTGCGGGTCTCGTCCGGGCTGCCCCGGAGCTCGGCGAATTCGCGGATTTCGACGAGCTGGCCCGCCTCGAAGATGAGCCGGCCAAAGCGCTTGGCCTCGGTCGGCTCGAAGCCGACCACCACCACGTCGGCGCCGGCGTCGAGGCGGGCGGCGATCGCGGCGACGGTCTCAGCGGAGACCAGGGGCGTGTCGGCATAAAGGACGATGACGTTGCCGTTGGCGGTGGCGAAAGCCGCTTCGGCCTGCCGGACCGCGTGGCCGGTCCCCAGCCGTTCGCTCTGCACGAACGTCAGCGCCTCCGGCGCCATCGCCGCGACCTTGCTGCGCACGTCGTCGCGCCCCGGGCCAAGCACCACGGCGATCCGACCGAGTTCACTGGCGGCGCGAACCGCGTGGCCGACCATGGCGAGCCCGCCGACCGGATGCATGACCTTTGGCATTGCCGATTGCATGCGGGTGCCCTCACCCGCCGCCAGAATGATCGACAACAATTCAGCCATGCCCACCCCGCTCAACCTGCAGAATCTCCCCGCATTTTATGGCAGTAACGTGTTTCCAAACCCCCAAGGCCCGCCAAATGGTTAAGCTCGGCCGGACGATTCGAGCGCATTGCGGGGCGCCGTGGCGAAGACGACGAAATTCGTGCGGGCGACCGATGTCGGCTTCTGGGGCATCGTGACCATCGCCATCTGGGGATTTGCGCTGGTGAGCGGCGTCATCCAGCCGCTGATTCCGGGTAATCTTCTCGCAGGTCTGCACGCCAGCCGGATGGACGCCGGCAACCTCAACCGGCTGCGCGCCGACTTCGCCGACTTGCAATCGACCGCCGCTGAACTGAAGACCGACAACAGCCAGCTCCGGCAGCGGGTCGCGCTGTCCGAGGACACGGCGGCCGGCATGACCAAGCGGGTCGTGGCCCTTGAGCTGTCGATGCCGAGGGTCATCGAGGCCGTCAACGCCGCGAGCCAGCGGCCGGTGGATACGACGTCTGTGACTGCCTCGACCGGCAAGACCGGCAGCCTCAACGGGCCGATCAAGGTCACGACCATCCCCTACCACGCGGCGACGTTCCCGATCGACGCCAGCGGCCAGCCGATGCCGGCGACGCTCGAGGCAACCGCATCCCCCCAGTCCAATCCGGGCGCCTATGGCATTGCGCTCGGCCCGCCGATCCTCGAAAGCGACGGGGCCGGCGCCTGGCAGGAGATGACCAGCCGCGTCGGCACCCTGCTGGTCGGGCTCGGCCCGATCCTGGCCGATGTCGAGGGAGCTCCCGGCAAGCGCCTTCTGGCCGGTCCGCTGCCTAGCGAAGCGGCGGCGCGCGAACTCTGTGGCAGCATGGCCAAAATGGGCATCGCCTGCGCGACGCTGCCGTTCGTCGGCGACCCTGTCCGCTGAGCGGTCAGCGCTTTGGTGATGTGAGTGGTAGGCCGGGCGGGAATCGAACCCGCGA
>JBDTVO010000120.1:0-7835 GCA_040007135.1 Devosia sp.
CCAGTACTACCTGCATAACTTCCTGATCGAGCAGCCCGACCTCAACTTCCACAAGCCCGAAGTACAGGACGCGGTGCTCGACGTGCTGCGCTTCTGGCTCGAGCGCGGCGTCGACGGCTTCCGCCTCGATACCGTCAACTACTACTTCCACGATCCCCTGCTGCGCTCCAATCCACCGGCACGGCGGCCGCGGCATCTGCCGTATGCCGTGAACCCCTACGACATGCAGGAGCAGAAGTTCTCAAAGAGCCAGCCCGAAAACGTCGGCTTCCTGAAGCGAGTGCGCAGCTTGCTGGATCAGTTTCCCGGCACCACCACCGTCGGTGAGGTGGGCGACAGCCACGTCGGTCTCAAGCTCATGGGTGAGTACACCTCGGGCGGCGACAAGCTGCACATGGCCTACACCTTCGACATGCTCGGCAACGAGTACTCGGCCGAACACTTCCGCACCAAGCTCGACAAGTTCTTCGCCTCGACCGCCGATGGCTGGCCGTGCTGGAGCTTTTCCAACCACGACGTCGATCGCCACATCAGCCGCTGGGCCCAGCACGCCCGCGATCAAAAGGCGCTGGCGCAGCAGGCCGTGGCTCTGCTGATTGCCCTCAAGGGATCGGTCTGCATCTACCAGGGCGAGGAACTGGGGCTGCCACAGGCGGACATCCTGTTCGAGGAATTGACCGATCCGCCCGGCATTCGCTTCTGGCCCGAATACAAGGGCCGCGACGGCGAACGCACGCCGATGCCATGGGACGAGGGTGAGGCGCCGAACGGCTTCACTACGGGCCGCCCCTGGCTACCGGTGAAGCCCGAGCATGCCGCGCTCAACGCCGCCCGCCAGAACGCCGATCCGGACTCGACGCTCGCGGGCTACCGCCGGGCGTTGGCCTTCCGCCGCGAGCACACGGCCCTGGTCGATGGCGATTTGGAGATGCTCAAGACCGGTGAGCCGGTGCTGGCCTTCCGGCGCAAAACCGACGCTGAGGGTATCCTTTGCGTCTACAACCTCTCGCCCGATCCGGTGAAAGTCTCGCTCGTGGGGGAGGGAGAAATCGCATTCGGCCATGCGGCCGAGCGCGAGCGCGACAAGCTGCTGCTTGGACCAAGCGGTTACGCGCTGCTTGTCGAGTCGGTCGAGGCGCCCCTGCGGCTCGAGTACAAGCGCCGGACCAAGTCTCGCGCCTGAGCAGGTGCCCGGGCGCTGCCCGGGCATCTGGTTCGTCCGTTCAGCCGAGATTCGAGTGAACGTTGGTGGTCTCGAGCAATTGCAGCGAGTCCGGGTCGTAGTAGGCGATCGACACATGGCCGCTCCCATCGCGGTACGTCACCTGCACGCAGCCGTTGAACGACTGGACGGTCTCTAGGTCGAACCCCTTCTTCTGCAGCAGATTGGCGTACGTGCCGTCGCTGAAATCCTTCTGCGAAGTCGAGCTGGCGCAGAAGGGCACGTTGCCCGGCGTCGTCGCGGCGAACACGGGTGTCGCCATGGCAGTGCCGAGAAGCGCTGTAGTGAGAAGAGCTGCAACGGAATATCTGTTCATTTTTAACTCCTTAGCGTTCCGGGAGGAACGGCCGGAGCTTCGCGCCGGGCGCTGTCGGCGGCCAGTTACAAGGCCTTGAGGTTGGTGAATTCGGTGCAAGCGTCCGGACACAATTCTCACGATCGCGCGACTAGCGGTCGAGCGGAATCTCTTCGAGTGTCTCGGGATCGTAGAACTTCATTTTATCCTTGCCGTCGACCTCGACCCAGGTCTGCAGGCAACCGCTGAAGAAGCGCGTCAGGTGCGCATCGACGCCGCTCGAGATCAGCATCTGCTCATACCGATCCGCAGCCTTAGACTCGCCGACATTGGGACCAAATCCCCAGTCGAACCGGCCCTTGGCGTCCTTCATCGGTAGGTCGCAGCGCGGCACGATCCGCGTCGCCGCCGCAGGGAGGGGCACGGCAAACGGGATGATTGCCAAAACCATCAGAAGCACGCGCAGCATCATCTCACCGGCATCGCCGTTTCGACCAGCCTGGCCCAATAGCTCACGCCCACCGGGATCGCGTCGTCGTTGAAGTCGTAGGTATCGGTATGGAGTTCGGTCGAGGGCCCATTGCCAAGGAAGATGTAGGCACCCGGTCGCGCCTGCAGCATGTAGGCGAAGTCCTCGCCGCCCATGGTGCCGTCGGCGTCGGCATCGACGCGCTCGGCGCCGCTGACGGTTCGCGCGACGTCCGCCGCGAATGCCGTCTGTTCGGGAGCGTTGACCGTCACCGGATAGCCGTTGCGATAGCTGATCGCGGCAGTTGCCCCGAACGTTGCCGCGATACCGTTGGTGACCGCGCGCAGCCGCTCCTCCATGAACCCACGCACAGTCTCGTCGAGGGTGCGGATGGTGCCGGTGAGCTTCACCGAGCGCGGGATGATGTTGAAAGCCTGTCCGGCCTCGATCATCGTCACCGACAGCAGCGCCTCGCGCATCGGATCGACATTGCGCGACACGATGGTCTGCAGCGCGAGGATCAGCTGCGCTGCCACCGTCACTGGATCGATCGTGTTGTGCGGCAGCGCCGCATGGCCGCCCTTGCCTTCGATGGTGATGTTGAACTCGTCCGTCGCCGCCATGATGCCACCCTCGCGGATGCCGAAGCGGCCGACGGGCAATCCCGGCAGATTGTGCATGCCGTAGAATTCTTCGATACCGAAACGCTCAACCAGCCCGTCCTGCAGCATCGCCCGGGCGCCGGCTCCGCCTTCCTCGGCAGGCTGGAAGATCAGCACCGCCGTGCCGGCAAAATTGCGCGTCTCGGCGAGGTACCTGGCCGCCCCCAGCAGCATCGCCGTGTGCCCGTCATGGCCGCAGGCATGCATCTTGCCTGAGGTGAGGCTCGCATAGTCCTTGCCCGTTCGCTCGATGATCGGCAGCGCGTCCATGTCGGCCCGGAGGCCGATGGTTCGCCCCGCCCCGCCGTTGCGGCCGCGGATGACGGCCACCACCCCGGTGCGGCCGATGCCCGTCGCGACTTCGTCGACGCCGAACGACTTCAGCAGCTCGGCGACCCGGCCTGCAGTGCGCTGCACGTCGTACTGCAGCTCGGGATAACGGTGAAAATCATGGCGCCATTCGGCGATTTCACGCTCGAATTCGGCCACGCGATTGATGATCGGCATCGGGCAACTCGCTCAAAGCGGCATTGTGCCGGGTCGCGGCCGGCTTGGAAAGGCCCGCGAGGCTCCGGTTGCAAACCCAAGGCCGCCGCCTATAAAGGCGCCGCCCGCCATTCCCCGGACCACACCATGTTCGAAACCCTGCAAAAGGCCACTCTCGACAAGATCTTCGTGCTCATGGCCGAATACGCCGCCGATCCGCGCACCGACAAGATCGACCTCGGCGTCGGCGTCTATAAGGACGAAAACGGCAACACCCCGATCATGTCGGCGGTGCGCAAGGCGGAACAGCGCATTCACGACGCCGCCAAGACCAAGACCTACAAGGGCGTCGTCGGCAACAAGGAGTTCTCCTCGGCGATCGTCGATCTCGCTCTCGGCTCGAGCGTCGACAGGTCGCGCATCCGCTGCGTCAACGGCGCCGGCGGAACCGGCGCCCTGATGATCCTGATGTGGGTTCTGGGTCGTGCGCGGCCCAAGGGTAAGATCTACATCTCCGACCCAAGCTGGCCGAACCACTGGCCGGTCGCCGAGAACGCCGGCCTCGTGACGGTCAGCTACCCCTATTTCGACGCCGCCACCCGCAAAGTCGATTTCGAGGCCATGATGCAGGTCGTCGATAAGCTCACGAGCGATGACGTTCTGCTTCTGCATGGCTGCTGTCATAATCCCACCGGCGCCAACCTCACGCCGACGCAGTGGGACCGTGTCGCCCAAAGCCTCCAGCGCACGGGTGCTTTCCCCCTGATCGACCTCGCCTATCTCGGCTTCGGCGACGGCCTCGAGGCCGACGCCTATGGCGTTCGCAAGGTCGCCTCGTCCGTTCCCGAGTGCATGATCGCCTTCTCGGCCAGCAAGAACTTTGGCCTCTACCGCGAGCGCACCGGCGTCGCTGTCGCCATCGCCCGCGACGCGGCGAGCGCCGACGTCGTCTCGAGCCAGATGCAGAACATCATCCGCGGCACCATCAGCCAGACGCCCGACCACGGCGCCGAGATCGTCCGCGTCATTCTTGAGGACAAGGCCCTCCGCGACGAGTGGGAGGCCGAGCTCAACCAGATGCGCGAGCGCATGCAGCGGTTGCGCGTCAAGCTGGCCGAGGCCATCCGCCGCAAGTCGAATCGGACCGATTTCGATTTTATCGCCGAGCATTCGGGGATGTTCTCCCTGCTCGGGCTGCCCGCCGGCGCCGTCGAACGGCTCAAGACCGACGATGGCGTCTACATGATCAACGACAGCCGCATCAACGTTGCGGGCATTCCCGAAGACCGGATCGACGAATTGGCGGATTATCTGATCGCTGCCGCGGGTTAATCTCGCGTGGCGCCTTTCCGCGGCGCCTCAAATTGCCTATCTACGGGCTAGAGATATTCAGGATTTCCGGGAGAGGACCAATGCAGTTCTTCGTCGATACGGCCGAGATCGAAGACATCAAGAAGCTCCACCAGATGGGCTTGCTCGATGGCGTCACGACCAATCCCTCGCTGGTGGCGAAATCGGGCCGCAATTTCAAGGAAGTGATCAAGGAGATCTGCGCCGTGGTGCCCGGCCCGGTTTCCGCCGAGGTGTCGGCAACGGACTACGACACGATGATCAAGGAGGGCGATGTGCTCTCCAAGATCGCTGACAATGTGGTCGTCAAGCTGCCGCTGACCCTCGATGGCCTGCGCGCCTGCAAGACCTTCAGCGGGCGCGGCGTCAAGACCAACGTCACACTCTGTTTTTCGCCCAACCAGGCCCTGCTCGCGGCCAAGGTCGGGGCGACCTACATCTCGCCGTTCATCGGTCGGCTCGACGACATCAATCTCGACGGCGTCGAACTGATCGAGCAGATCCGCACGATCTACGACAACTACGATTTCACCACGCAGATTCTTGCGGCCTCCATCCGCTCTCCGAACCACGTCACTGAAGTCGCCATCGCCGGCGCCGATGTGGCGACCATCCCGCCGCCGGTCATCTACAAGCTGGCCGATCACCCGCTGACCAAGTCCGGGCTCGAGCAGTTCGTCAAAGACTGGAAGTCGACCGGCCAATCGATCCTCTGATGGCGGATGCCGAAACTGCCGGTGCGGTAAGAGCCGCACTGGCGACGGTTGAAGTTCCCGGCGGCGGCGCGCTGGGCGACTACGCCGGCCTTTCCGAAATCATCGTCACCAAGTCGGCGATTGCCCTCGCCATTTCCGTCCAGCCCGGGATGGAGGCGGCCTTCGGCCCGGCGCGCGATGCCGCAAAGCTTGCGGCTGAAGCGGTCGCCGGTGGTCGCAAGGTCATGGTCTCGCTGACCTCCGATCGCGCCCCGCCCCAGGCCACCGGTCAGGCGGCCGCCCACGGCCGCCCCGGCCCCGCCCCGAAATCACCGGTCCCCGGAGTGCGCAACATCATTGTCGTCGGCTCCGGCAAGGGCGGCGTCGGCAAGTCCACGGTCGCCGTCAACCTGGCGCTGGCGTTTGCCGCCGAAGGCCTGAGCACCGGCATCCTCGACGCCGACCTCTACGGCCCGTCCGTCCCCAAATTGCTCGGCATCGAAGGCAAGCCCGCGGTGCGCGCCGACGGCATCTTTTCCCCCCACCAGGCCTTCGGCCTCAAGGCCATCTCCATCGGCTCGATGTTGACGCCGGGCCAGGCCGTCGTCTGGCGCGGCCCGATGGCGACGTCGGCCTTGCGCCAGCTGCTGCGCGAGACCGACTGGGGCGGCATCGACCTTCTCGTCGTCGATCTGCCCCCCGGCACCGGCGATATCCAGATCTCGCTGTTCCAGCAGGCCGAACTCGCGGGCGCGGTGATCGTCTCGACGCCGCAGGACCTCGCGCTGATCGATGCGCGGAAGGCCGTGGACATGATGAAGCGGCTGTCCATTCCCCTGCTGGGACTGGTCGAGAACATGAGCTTCTTCATCGCCCCGGACACGGGCAAGCGTTACGACATCTTCGGCCACGGTGGCGCCGCCGCCGCTGCCGCCGAAATGGGAATGCCGTTCCTCGGCGAGGTTCCGCTCGACATCGCCATTCGCGAGACCTCCGACGCCGGCCATCCGGTGGTCGCGACCGACCCTGCCGGACCACGCGCGGAGGCATTCCGCGCCATCGCCCGCGAAATCCTCAGCCGCAACTCGTCACTTCGGCCGCGGTGACAAACCTCGACGGCGCTGCTACGCACTCGCCGCTGCGAGACCACCGTCGCGCCACCTGGAGGTTGCATGTTCTCCGTTGACCGTCGCCAGTTCGGCCCGAGCTTCGTCTTCGGGGCGGCGACCTCGGCCTATCAGATCGAGGGCGGCGAGGATCGCGGGTCGTGCATCTGGGACACCTTTGCCGCCACTCCCGGCAATGTGAAGAACGCCGATACCGGCAGCGTTGCCTGCGACCACTATCACCTGTGGCCGGGCGATCTCGATCTCGTCCGCGACGCCGGCTTTGACGCCTACCGGTTCTCGTTCTCCTGGCCGCGCCTGATCCCCGAGGGCATCGGCGCGCCGAACGAGGCCGGTCTTGATTTCTACGACCGGCTGATCGACGGCATGCTGGAGCGCGGCATCAAGCCGTTTGCAACGCTCTACCACTGGGACCTTCCGAGCGCCCTGCAGGATCGCGGCGGCTGGATGAACCGCGATATCGCCGCCTGGTTCGCCGATTATGCGACGCTCATCGCCGACCGCTACGGTGACCGCCTGCACGCCACCGCCACCATCAACGAGCCCTGGTGCGTCTCGGTGCTGAGCCACCTGCTTGGCATCCACGCGCCGGGCCTTCGCGACCTTCGCGCCGCCGCCCGCGCCATGCATCACGTGCTTTATGCGCACGGCACCGCCGTCGATGCGCTGCGGGCAGGGGGCGTCAAGAACATCGGTATCGTCACCAATCTCGAAAAAGCCGAAGCCGCCTCCGACAAGCCGGAAGACCTCGCCGCGCTCGAGCTTGGCGACGGTCTCTACAACGGCTGGTTCCTCGGTGGCCTCTACAAGGGCGCCTATCCAGAAATCGTCACCAGGGCGCTCGCCCCTTACCTGCCTGAGAGCTGGGAGCGCGATATGGAAGTGGTGAGCCGCCCGCTCGATTGGGCCGGCATCAACTACTACACCCGTGCGCTGTATGCGGCCGCACCGGACAAGCCGGCGCTGCCGTTCACCACCGTCAAGGGGCCGCTCCAGACCAACGATCTCGGCTGGGAGGTCTATCCCGAAGGGCTCACTGACCTCCTCGTCCGCGTTTCGCACGATTACACCAAGGTTCCACTCTACGTCACCGAGAACGGCATGTCCGAGGGCGACGACAGCCGCCGCACGCAGTATTACGACGCACACCTCAGGGCTGTCCTGGCGGCCCAGGAGCAGGGGGCCGATGTCCGTGGCTACTTTGCTTGGTCGCTGCTCGACAATTACGAGTGGGCGCACGGCTACAGCTCCCGGTTCGGCATCGTGCATGTCGACTACGCGACCCAGCAGCGCACCCCCAAGGGAAGCTACCGCGCCTTTCAGGGCATGCTGCACAACACCCGCTAGGTGTCTCCGCAACCCCGGCGATCTGCTCGTGGCCACGGCGGATCTGGCGTTCCGACCACGCCCCGCAACGTCCCTTGGCAAGGCTTTGGCTTTGTGCAACGTTGGCTCACCGCTAACCGCCGTGCAAGGCTTCACAATCAAGCCCCAAAACGTTTTGGAACCAAAACGTTTTGGCTGCAATC
>JBDTVO010000121.1:0-7813 GCA_040007135.1 Devosia sp.
GTCGGCGCGTTGATCCTCATTGCCGCAGTCATCGGCACCTCGTGGTGGGCGTTCGTCAGCCAGCACCTGCTGCTCGATCCGCTGCTGCCGAGTGTGGCGATCCTCGTTGCCGGCGCCGCGGCAACGCCGGTGCTGCTGCTGTGGACCGACCGTGAGAAGCGATTCATCCGCTCCGCCTTCGGCCGTTACCTGTCGCCCGATCTCGTCGGCCGCCTCGCGTCAAATCCCAATGCGCTGACGCTCGGCGGCGAGTTGCGCGAGCTCACCATCATGTTCTCCGACATTCGCGATTTCACCTCGATCTCGGAGAAGCTGACGCCGGACGAGCTGACCAAGCTGCTCAACGATTTTCTCACCCCCTCGACCGACGTGCTGCTCAAAGCCGAGGCGACCATCGACAAATATATCGGCGACGCCATCGTCGCCTTCTGGAATGCGCCGCTCGATATCGACGATCATCGCCGCAAGGCCTGCCTCGGCGTGCTGCAGCTGCAGGAAACGCTGGCGAAGCTCAACCGCGACACGGGCAGGGAGTTGCGCGTCGGCATCGGGCTTAACACCGGCGTCTGCAACGTCGGCAATTTCGGCTCGGTGCAGCGCTTTTCATACTCCGCTATCGGCGACAGCATGAACCTCGCCTCGCGCGTCGAAAGCCTGACCAAGCAGTATAAGGTACCGGTGCTGATCACCGAGCACACGCAGGCCGGCGCCACCGACCTCGCTTCGGTCGAAGTCGATCGGGTGCGCGTCATCGGCCGCACGCAGCCGGTGGCCCTTTTCGCCCTACTCGGCGACGCGACATTTGCCCAGACGGCGGAGTTCCAGGCGTTCCGTGTGGCGCACGACCGGTTCCTCCTCGCCTACCGCGAGCAGGCGCTGCAGATGGCCGGGGGCCTCGCGGCCGCCGCCAAGGCCCTGGCGCCAGTCTCAATCACCGGGCTTTACGACGTCTACGCCAGCCGGCTCGAGGCGATGCGCATCGTTTCGCCAGGCGAGGATTGGGACGGCGTGTTCATCGCCCGGCAGAAATAGGCCTGCCTTTACCGCACGTTAACCCATGCGAAACGGTCGCACCTGCTACGTGCGGGGTGCAGTTGACACCCTAAGTGGGCTTATTATATGTGCACTTATCATAAGCACACATAGCAAGCCGATGGCCGCCTCTCCCACCTTCGCCAAGACCATGCCGCTGGGCTACCTCATCGCCGAGGTGTCCAAGCTGATGAAGCGCCGCTTCGAGGAAGAGGCGCGCCACCACGGCATCACCCTGCCGCAGTGGCGGGCTCTGGCCGAGATCACGATGAACGACGGCATGAGCCAGGTGGAGCTCGCCGGCTGCATCGACACCGATCCCATGACGCTGAGCGGCATCCTCGACCGCCTGGAAAAGCGCGGGCTGGTCGAGCGCTCCGCCGATCCCAACGACAGCCGCGCCAAGCGGGCCGTCGCGACCCCGGAAGGGCAGCGGCTGGTGCAGGAAGTGCGCCGCGTCGGACACGACCTCTACACGCACGCCATCGATGGCCTGTCGGCCGCCGAGCGCGACCAGCTCATCGGTGTGCTGAACCGCATCAAGGACAATCTCACGGCGCTGAACGCCGAGCTGAAGGAACCCGCAGAATGAACGCGCGTGCAACTGAACCGAAGCCTGGCGAGGCAACAATCGTCAACCTGGCGCGTGCCGAAAAGAGCCCGCCGCAGCCCGGTCCCGGACCGGCGGCAGCTCCCGCGGCCGAAGCTCCGGCCGCTGCCCCGAAGAAGCGCAATTCGCGCCGGCTGGTGCTGATGGTCGCGGTGCCGCTGATCCTCGCCGCGGCGGGCGGCTGGTTCTGGCTCACCGGCGGGCGCTACGAGGACACCGACAACGCCTATGTGCAGCAGGCCAAGGTGTCGCTCAGCGCCGACATTGCCGGCCGCATCACCTCGGTCAACGTTGCCGAGAACCAGCCGGTGAAGGCCGGCGATGTGCTCTTCACCATCGATCCGGCGCCCTACCAGATCGCGCTCGACCAGGCCAACGCCGCGCTCGCTTCGGCGCGCGTCAACGTCGAGCAGCTCAAGGTCGGCTACGGCACCGCCCAGGCCAATCTCAAGGCGACCCAGTCGACCGTCGAGATCCGGCAGGCGGCCTTCGACCGCAAGGCCGCGTTGGTGAAGGGCGGCACCGCTTCCGACGCCACGCTCGACGACGTCAAGCTGGCGCTGGAGCAGGCGCAGACCGGCGTCATCGCGGCGCAGCAGCAGGTGGCCAGCGCCATCGCCTCGCTGGCCGGCGATCCGAACCTCGACACCGACAGGCATCCGGCGGTGCAGGCCGCCCTGGCGCAGGTCGAGGCAGCGCAGCGCAACCTCACCAAGACCACGGTTGTGGCGCCCGCCGATGGCATCGTCGCCAACGTTTCGAGCCTCAACGCCGGGCAGTTCGTCGCCACCGGCACCACCATTGCCTCGCTGGTCGAGACGGATGGCACCTGGATCGAGGCCAACTTCAAGGAAACCCAGCTCGGCGACATCAAGACCGGCCAGCCGGCCGCAGTGAAGGTCGACGCGTTCGGCGACAAGCTCGAGTGCTCGGTGGCCAGCATCGGCGCCGCGACCGGCTCGGAGTTCTCGCTGATCCCGGCGCAGAACGCCACGGGCAACTGGGTCAAGGTGGTGCAGCGTCTGCCGGTCCGGGTCGAGTGCCCAGCCGACAAGGTGGCGCTGCTCAAGACCGGCATGAGCGCCGGCGTGTCGATCGACACCGGCCACAGCACCCTCGACAAGATGCTGGGCAAGTAAGCAGAGGCGCGGCGGCTGGTCCGCCGCGCACCCGTCCGTTCTGGAGGCCGACATGGCCAAGGCTGCACCGCAGACATTTTCGGCGCCCACCGTCATCGTCAAGCACAAGGGCCTGCTGACCCTGGCGCTGATGCTTGGCACGGTGATGCAGGTGCTCGACACCACCATCGCCAACGTGGCGCTGCCGCACATGGCGTCGTCGCTGGGCGCGGCGCAGAACGAGATCACCTGGGTTCTCACTTCCTACATCGTCGCCGCCGCCATCGCGACGCCGCTCACCGGTTGGCTCTCGGACCGGTTTGGGCAGAAGCGGCTGTTCCTGTTCTCCGTCATCGGCTTCACCATCGCCTCGGCGCTCTGCGGCATCGCCACGAGCCTTCCCGAGATGGTGCTGTTCCGCGTCACCCAGGGTCTCTGCGGCGCCTTCATCGCACCGCTGGCGCAGACGGTGCTGCTCAACATCAATCCCAAGGAACGGATCGGCCAGGCGATGGCCATCTACGGCATGGGCATCATGGTGGCGCCGATCATCGGGCCGACGCTGGGCGGCTACCTGACTGAGAGTTTTGAGTGGCGCTGGGTGTTCCTGATCAACCTGCCGGTCGGCGTCCTCGCGGTGACGATGCTGCTGCTCTACATGCCGGAAACCGACATCAAGACCCGGCGCTTCGACTTCTTCGGCTTCGGTATGCTGGCGCTCGGCGTCGGAGCGCTGCAGATGCTGCTCGATCGCGGCGCCGAGAACGGCTGGTTCGAATCGGCCGAAACCTGGCTTGAGCTTGGCCTCGTCATTTCCGGCATCTGGGTGTTCGTCGTCCACTGCCTCACTGCCGCCAATCCGTTCATCGACGTGCGTATCTTCAAGGACCGCAATTTCTCCCTCGGTTCGATCTTCATGTTCATCGTCGGCATCACGCTGTTCTCGGGCCTCGCCTTGCTGCCGCCGCTGCTGCAGAACCTCATGGGCTACCCGGTGATCTTCTCGTCGATCATCATGGCGCCGCGCGGCGTCGCGACGCTGATGTCGATGATGGTGGTGGGCCGGCTCACGGGGAAGGTGGACGCCCGCCTGATGATGCTGTTCGGCATCGGCTGCATGGCCTACTCGCTCTATGAGATGACCGGCTTCAGCCTGCAGATGGACTATTGGCCGGTGATCACCACCGGCGTCATCCAGGGTTTTGGCATGGGATTTTTGTTCGTGCCGCTCTCGACCATGGCGTTCGCCACCATCGCGCCAAAGTTCCGCGCCGACGGCACGGCGATGTTCTCGCTCGTCCGCAACATGGGGCAGGGAGTCGGCATCTCGATCGTCACGGCCGTGCTCGCCAGCATGCTGCAGGTCAACCACGCCGAACTCGCGGGCCGCATCACGGCAACCTCACAGGCGGTCGCCAACCAGGTCCCAGGCCTCCTCAGCGGCAACCCGGTGGTGGTGTCGCAGATCAACGGCCTCGTCGCGCAGCAGTCGGCAATCCTTAGCTATCTCGACGATTTCTGGCTGATGATGCTGCTGTCGATCTCTGCCGTGCCGCTGATCCTCCTGCTGCGCGGGCCCAAGAAGGCCGCCGTGCCGCAGAGCAAGGAAGAAGAAGCCCTCGAACGCGCCGCAGCGATGGCGGAGTAAGGTCTGCCGCTTCCGCCGCTCCCTCCCCCTTTCTGGGGGAGGGACCCGAGTGCTCCCGTTTGCCACCTCACTGTCCGGTGACTTGCCCCTCGGGCCATCGCTCCCTAAATCTGTCGCTCAATGACCATGCCCGCTATCACCACCGGACCCCGGCCTCGCCCGGGCAAGAATGCCTTCCGCCCGCGCGGCGCCACGGGCAGCGAAGAGCAGCAGATGGATGCGAGCTGGGCCGAGATGACGGCGCCGCTCGGCTACATCTACCGGCGCTACTGGGCCGAGGCGAAGGGGCTGCTGGCGGGCGTCGCGGTCATCGTGCTGTTCTCCTCGGTCGCCGGCATCGCCGCGCCCTACGTGTTCTCGCGCCTCATCGACACGCTGCGGTCGGACAATTTCGGCGAGGCGATCGTCTGGGCCTTTGCCGGCTATGGCGTCTTGTTCGGGCTGAGCCAGGCGCTGAACCTGATGGTCAACTACCTGGCGGTGATGACCTCGGAGAACCTCAACTTCATCGCCGGAACGGCGTTCTTCGAACGCCTGCTGAAGAAGACCATCGCGTTTTTCATCGACTACAATCCAGCCGAGATCCAGCAGGCGAAGTCGCGCGGCCAGAACGCCGTCTACACGCTGGTGCAGCTCGGGCTGATCGTCCTCATTCCCGGCATCGTCCAGATCATCCTGACGCTGCTGGTCCTTGGGGCGTCGATCAATCTTGAGATCGTGCTGATCGTCTTCGTCTACGGCGTTGCGTTCATCACCTTCACCTTCTTCGCCAATCGCTGGACCCGGCCGTTCCTCGAGGCGGCGATCAAGGCCGACCAGGCCAATTCCAAATTCGTCGGCAACTCGATCAACGCGATGGAGACGCTGCGCTATTTCGGCGGCGACCAGTGGATCGCCGGCCGTTTCGCCGAACAGGCGCGCGAAGTCCGCGACAGCTGGACCAAGTTCGCCCGCCGTCGCATCTTCTACGGCCTGATCTTCGGCGCCATGCTCGCGGCCCAGATCGCCATCACCTATTTCGTGCTGCTGCCGCGCTATCGCTCGGGGGAGCTGTCGATCGGCGACGTGGTGCTGTTCGATTCGCTGCTGCTGCAGCTCAATCGGCCGTTCCAGACCATCGGCCAGTCGATCGACGATATTTTGCGCTCCTACACGCGCTTTATTCCGTTCGCCAAGATGTGGGCGGCTGTGGAGGAACCGGACGTCAGGCCGCACGATAATTTTCACCTCGCCAGTGGCACCATTGCCTTCGACCATGTCGGCTTTGCCTACCGCGACACGCCGGCGGTTTCCGATGTGAGCTTCGAGGCGCATCGCGGCCGTCTCAACTTCCTCACCGGCGCCACCGGCTCGGGCAAGACGACGCTGTTCAAGATGGCGCTGAAATCGCTGGAGCCCACCACGGGGCGCGTCCTCGTCGACGGCGTCGACCTCAACGACATCGCGCGCGCCGACTGGTACTCCGTGATCGGCGTCGTGCCGCAGGAGATCATGCTCCTTAACGATTCGCTCAGCGCCAACATCGTCCTCGGCCGGCCGCTCGACGAGGCGAAGCTGCGCCGCGCCGTCGAACGCGCCTCGATCGGAAAATTCATCGGCGGGCTGCCGGAGCAGTTCGAGACCCGGATCGGTGAGCGCGGGCTGAAGCTGTCGGGCGGCGAGCGGCAGCGCGTCGCCATTGCGCGGGCGCTCTACGCCGACCCGCAGATCCTCTTCCTCGACGAAGCGAGTTCGGCCCTCGACGAGCGGACCGAGGCCGAGATCATGGGCGAAATCCGCGCGCTGGCGAACGAGATGACCATCCTCGCCATCACCCACCGGAAAACCGTCATCGCGCCGGGCGACGTGGTGGCCGAGCTGACGCAGCAGGGCGTCAGCGAGCGGATCGCGGCTTAGAAGCCCACGAGGCTCCCGAAGCTTCCGACCATGGCCCGTGCCGTCTCCGGCAGCGCCTTCTCGGTTCCAAAACGACCAGACTTGCCGATCGGTATCGATTGCACGGTGCAAGCGCCTATTGCGACAAGCGCGAGGGACCCGGCCTCGCCAGGAACCACACGCATCGACATGCACGCCTCGGCATCCTTCCAACAGAAGGTTTTTGCGTCGACCACCGTCGGGCAAACAAAGCCCTCGGTGACCAAGGTGCCAATTTTTCGCAGGCCGCCGAGAAGATCTAGGCGGGGCAGAAGGCCTTGCCATTCTGTCTCTGCCAGCATCGTCGCCAGGTAGGTCCGTGCGATCTGTTTGAAGTCTTCGTCAACGCTCGGCGCCGGCAAAACCTTGTTTCGCGTCAGCGTGGCAAAGAGGGTGACATCCTGACCATCTGGAGCACAGTGGATCCAGATCTTGTCGGGCGCCTTGCGCATCGTCGCGCAGGTCTCGTCGAGGGCCAGGTAGAAACCACTATATTGAAGCCGGTACATTCCCGCTTCCGACGGGGCGATCCCGGCCAGCAAAGCGGCGATGAGAAGCAGCACGCGCATGCCGAACTTATGGAGGCTCCGCCGTGGAAAAGCATCCAGCCGGGCGGATATTGGTAAAGGGAGCGGCTGGAGCGCCCCGCTAATTTGCCGGGGCCGTCCCTCTTGCCAACATAGGCAAAATCGACCACCTTGGTTTCGAGTTCAACAACCGAAGGAGGTGATCCAGTGCATCAGAAATCGCAGGTTTCAACGGGTCTTGGATCGTTGCGCTTCCTTATGGAGCAGCCTCTGTAGTCGTCGCAGCGGTCCGGAGTTCAGTCTCAAGAGACCGCCGAGAGACCATACGAGATCGGGGGGCCGCCACTGGCGGCCCCTTTTTTTGCAAACCGGCCGGCCGGGCGCGTGTCCTCGCGCCTCGCGGGTTCAGCCGAGGATGCACCGATGGCAGTCCAGCGCATGGACAATATGGGAATTGTGGTTGAGGACCTCGACGTAACGATCGATTTCTTTCGCGAGCTCGGTCTCGAACTCGAGGGTCGAGCCACCATCGAGGGCGAATGGGCCGGCCGCGTGACCGGCCTCGGCAATCAGCACGTGGAAGTTGCCATGATGCGCACTCCCGATGGGCATGGCCGGCTCGAGCTCTCCCGGTTCCTCACGCCATCCGTCGTGGCGGACCATCGCGATGCCCCCGTCAACGCGCTGGGCTATCTTCGCGTCATGTTCGCGGTGGACGATCTCGATGCGACGCTGGAACGGCTTGGCAGGCATGGGGTCCGTCTTGTCGGCGAGATGGTCAACTATCAGGACGTCTATCGGCTCTGCTACATCCGGGGGCCTGGGGGACTGCTCATCGGTCTCGCCGAAGAACTGGGGGGCGGCTGAGAGCTGCGGCGCTTGCACTTACCCCGCCCGGAGCGATAAGCCGACCGCCATGAATGCCATGACCCAAGCCGCGCCCGCGACGCGCCTCATGCCGTAC
>JBDTVO010000122.1:0-7705 GCA_040007135.1 Devosia sp.
GGTCTTGTCGTCGCTGTCGAAGGCCACGAGCGCAACCTTGTCGCCCACCTTGGCTTCGGCAATCGCCTGGCCCGAGCCCTGCGCCTGGATCAGATTGTCGGCGAACACGCCGACGAGATCCGGATTGGCCGTCAGGAGGTCAGTCATGATGTTGAGACCGCCATTGGCGGTGCCGTCCGAAACGCGCTCGGCAACGAGGGTCAGGTCCGGATACTTGGCGGCGATCTGCTCCTTGAAGCCCTTGTCGCGAGCCGTCAGCGAACCGACGCCCGGCAAATGCGTGATCAGGGCAACCTTGCCCTTGATGGCGCCGGTCTTGGCCTTGATGGCCTCGGCCAGGCCGTCTGCGGCAATCCGGCCACCCGCCTCGTTGTCCGTCGTCAGGAACGAGGTGAACGCCTTGGAGTCCGCCGACGAGTCGATGCCGATGATCGGCACGGACTTGGCGGCAACATCGATCGGTGCGCCGAGCGCCTTGAACTCGGTCGGCGCGATCACCACGGCGGCCGGCTTGCCGGCAACGGCGTTCTCGAGGATCGAGATCTGGCCGTTGATATCGGATTCCGACTGCGCCCCGAGCTCGGGGACGTTGACGCCCAGATCCTTGCCGGCCTGACGTGCACCGGCCAGAACGATCTGCCAGTAGAACGACGTTGTATCCTTGACGATGACCGGAATGGTCACGTCGGCGGCGCGTGCGATCGAGGAAACACCAGCGATGCCGCTCAGCAGAGTGACGGCAGTCAGCGCGAGAATCGTGCGACGGCCAAATAGAGTGCTCATAGTACTACTCCCTTGTCGCCACGGCGGAGGCTCATCCTCCTTGTCGCCGGGCATACGGTTTCTTATCGACAAAAAGACATCAGAATAAGGGCCGATTTTCCAGCGGGCGCCAACTTCCCCCCTTGTGCGACCCCCGCTTTCTCGGACAAACTGGCAAATCCGTAGGTATCGCTGGCAACATCCGCCGCGCCCGGTGTGGCGTTTGCCGCGTTGCGCGAGCCTGGTCTCGCCGACGACGCGGCGTCCAGTGGAGCGCCCTTAGAACGGCAGCCCGACATAGTTCTCGGCGAGCACAAGCTGGGCTGCATCGGAGTGAACGAGGTAGTCGAGCTCCGCCAGCTGCAACCGGTCGCTGAACGCTCCAGCTTCGGGGAAACGATGCAGCGTCGACGTCATCCACCAGGAAAAGCGCTCGGCCTTCCATACCCGCGCCAGGGCACGCGCCGAATAAGCAGCAAGTCCGGCGCCGGAGTGCTCGCGATAGTGCTCGGTCAGCCCCTCGGCGAGGTAGTGCACGTCGCTGGCCGCAAGGTTAAGTCCCTTGGCCCCTGTTGGCGGCACGATATGCGCCGCATCCCCACAGAGGAACAGTCGCCCGTGCCGCATCGGTTCGGTGACGAATGAGCGCAGCGCCGCGACGGATTTTTCGATCGACGGTCCCGTCGTCACGCGGGCCGCCGCCTCGTCGGGTAGCCGGCGGCGCAGTTCGCACCAGAATGCCTCATCGGTCCACGCCTCGGCGCGCTCTTCGGCGGGGACCTGCACGTAGTAGCGGCTGCGGGTCGGGGAGCGCATGGAGCAGAGGGCAAAGCCGCGCTCGTGCCGGGCATAGATCAGCTCCGCGCCCGCCGGCGGCACGTCGGCGAGAAGCCCCAGCCAGCCGAACGGATAGACCCGCTCGAACACGCGCAGCGCCGCCGCCGGAATGGCCTGCCGGCTGACGCCGCGGAACCCGTCGCACCCGGCAACGAAGTCGCAGTCGAGACGCTGGCCGATCCCATCGACGGAAAAGTCCAGATGCGGCGCCCGGCCGGAGTCGGCGATTTCAACATCGGCCGCCTCGTAGATGGTCAGGTGGCCCTTGGCCGCGCGCTGCTCCATCAGGTCGCGGGTCACTTCGGTCTGGCCATAGACCGTGACGGTCTTTCCGCCCGAGTGCTGCCGCAGGTCGATGCGGTGGAGACGATCGTCGAACGCAATCTCGATGCCGTCGTGGACGAGGCCTTCGGCCTGCAGCCGTCCGCCGCACCCCACTGAGGTCAGCAGATCGACCGTGCCCTGTTCGAGCACGCCTGCCCGTATCCGCGACAGGACGTGCGTGGCGCTGCTGCGCTCGACGATGACATTGTCGATACCGGCCTCGCCCAGCAGCGCGCCGAGCAACAGCCCGGCGGGACCGGCGCCGATGATGGCGACCTGGGTGCGCACTATTCGGCGCGCCCCATGCTGGTCACCTTGCCGAGGAGCCCGAGCCCTGTGCGGAGCGATGCGCCCGTTCCCACCAGCAGTTGCGGCAGCAGCAGCCATTCGAGGGTCCACGCCGCCCCGGACCGCTCCTGCTCGTGCACCATGGCGGTGTACATGCCGCCCGCGAGGGCGGCGTTGGCGTGGGCAAGGGCGACCATGATTTCGGCCCCAACCGGGTTCGACTTGAACGCCATTGCCGACGAGCCGCCGCCGCCCGCCATGGCGATCTCGGCGACCCGGTTCTGCGCCAGAAGGCAGATATCGGCGCCGATCTTGCCGAGGCTGCCGCTGACCAGCGCCAGCCAGCCGGCAAATTCGACGATCGTATCGCGCTGCGTGTGCCACGGCCGCTCCGGCAGGCCCAGGCCGAGCGATGCTGCCAGTCGCCGGGCGACGGCCGGGCCTTTGTCCCCAAGCCGGTCCAGCGTCCCGGCGGCACCGCCAAACTGCAGCACGAGGAGTCGCGGCCACATCGCCTCGAGCCGCTCGAGATCGCGCTGCAGCGGGGACCGCCAGGTGGCGAGCTTGTCGCTCACCCGGATCGGCAGGGCATCCTGCATGCGGGTGCGCGCCATCAGCCGTTGCGCCCCGAACCGCCGCTCGAGATCGTCGAGTGCTCCGATGAGGCCTTTGATGCGGCCCTCGAGGATGGGCAGGATGGCCTTGAGGCGAAGCACCAGGGCCGTATCGACGAGATCCTGGCTGGTGGCGCCGAAATGCACATGCTGATCGGCCGGCGGACCGACCCATTCGCGCAATTGCCGCACGAACTCCACCCCGATCACGCCGTCGCGCGCCGTTGCCTCGCGCAGCCTGGCGATATTGGGAACGAACTCGTCGAGCAACGGCAGGACCAGCTCGCCGGTGCCCGCCGGGACAACAGCCTCCGCCTCCTCCGCCATCAGCAGCTCGCGCTCGAAGCGGATGATCTCAGCAAGCTCGGCCTCGGGCTCGAAATAGGCGGCGATTTCGCCGTCGCCGAGCAGCCCCGAAAGCAGCGGATGATCGAGCGGACTGACCGTCACCGCGGCACCTCAGATATCGAAGAACACCGTTTCATCGGCCCCCTGCAGGTGGATGTTGAAACGGTAGGTGCCGCCCCCGTCGCGCTGGCCTACGAGCGTCGGCAGCCGGGTCTTGTGCTCGATCCGCGCGAGGATCGGATCGGCCGCATTGGCCTCCGTCTCGTCGCTGAAATACATCCGCGTGTTGAGGCCCAGATTGATGCCGCGCGCCACGATCCACAGGCTCACATGCGGCGCCTGCAGCCTGCCGTCCGGAAATGGCACGCGACCGGGTTTGATCGTCTCGAACCGGAACAGCCCGGTCTGCGGGTCCGCGGCCGTTCTGGCCCACCCGGCAAAATTGGCATCGGCCACCCCGCGCGTCTCCGATGCGCTGGCGTAGAGCCCGGCCGCGTCGGCCTGCCAGAGTTCGATGACACAATCGCGCAGCGGCTCGCCGATGCCGTCGAACACCTGTCCCTCGATGGCGATCCGCTCACCCTTGGTTTTGTCGTTGCAGAGGCGGTTGCCGAGATCGGCGGCGTAGAGGCCGGCGATGCCGAGAAAGTTCGGCATCAGCCCGATATGGACGAACGGGCCGGCGGTCTGCGACGGCGTCTCCCGGAGCGTGTCGAGCGGCTGCGGCATCAGTTGCCCTCCAGCCGGTTTTCGAAACGCGTCGAACGGCGGCCGCGCAGCACGATATCGAACTTGTAGGCGAGGCTGTCCATCGGAACGCTCGCCGTCATGTCGAGCGGCGCGGTCAACTGCTCGATCGCCGCCGGGTCGGCGATGCCGCGGAGGATCGCGTCGAGCCGGATCAACGGGTCGCCCTCGAAATACATCTGGGTGATCAGCCGCTGCGCAAAGCCCGAGCCAAAGATCGAGAAATGGATGTGCGAAGGCCGCCAGTCGTTGACGCCGTTCGGCCAGGGATAGGGGCCGGGCTTGATGGTGCGCAGCCAGTAGGAGCCATCGTCGGCGGAGATGGTGCGTCCGCAGCCGGCAAAATTGGGATCGAGCGGGCCGAGATAGCCGTCCTTCTTGTGGCGATAGCGACCGGCGGCGTTGGCCTGCCAGAACTCGATCAGCACACCCGGCACTGGTCGATTACTCTCGTCCAGCACCCGGCCGTGCACCAGCAGGCGCTCGCCGATGGCCGCCTCGCCCGGGCGAGCGAAATTGAAGATCAGGTCGTTGTCGAGTTCGCCCAGCACCGCGTGCCCGAACGCCGGCCCGGCGATCTCCGAGATGGTGTTCGAAAAGGACACCGGCGCCCGCTGCGGCGAGCGCAGAACGCTGGTCTTGTAGCGCGGCGTCAGCGCCGGCGGATGCCACAGCCGGTCGCGCGGCAAGAAGGCTCCCGTCTCCGGTCCCTTGTTGTCGCCTGGTGCGCTCACGTCGTCGTCCCGGCGCCCATTTCGGCAAACACTTCCTTCGCCACGCGGAACGCCGTGTTCCCGGTCGGCACGCCGGCATAGATGGCGACATGCAAGAGCGCCTCGCGCACGTCGGCTTCCGTCGCGCCCGTGCGCACGGTGGCGCGGATGTGCATGGCGAGTTCCTCGGTGTGGCCGAGCGCGGCGAGCAGCGCGATGGTCACGATCGAGCGCTCGCGCATGCTCCAGTCGGTCCGCGACCAAAGATGCCCCCATGCCGCCTCGGTGATGAGCGTCTGGAACGGGCCGTCGAACTCCGTCGTCGCCGCCTCGGCGCGGGCGACATGCTCGCTCCCCAGTACCGTGCGGCGCGTTTCCTCCCCCTGCCGCAACCGGGGCGACTTGCTCTCAGTGACTGACATGGGAAACCAACTCCGTTGCAGCGAGGGAAATGAACGCACGCATGATGGCAACAAGCGACTCCGGCTGCTCGATCGACGGCAGGTGACCGCAATCCTTGATCAGCTCGAAGCGTGCCCGGGGGATTGTCCGGGCGAAATCGGCGACGGCGTCGGGCGGCGTCGAGCCGTCCTCGTCGCCGACGATGCAGATGGTTGGCACGTCGATGCCGCGCGAGAACGGCCGCAGGTCGGCGTCGCGCAGCGCCGCGCAGGTCGCGAGATAGCCCTCGACCGGCTGCCGGGTAAGCATGGCGCGATAGCCGGCATAGTCGGGGCTCCCCGGGCGCCGGAACGATGGTGTGAACCAGCGCTCGAGGATGCCGTCGGCGACAGCGTCGATGCCGTGGGCTTCGATCGCGGCGATGCGCCTCGCCCAGAAGGCGTCGTCGCCGATCTTGCCGAGCGTGTCGCAGAGGATCAATGCTCCCACCAGGTCGGGGCGCAGCGCGTGGAGCTGCTGCGCGATGACGCCGCCCACCGAGACGCCGCAGATCGTCGCGTTGCGAATCCCGAGGTGATCGAGCAGCGCCGCCAGGTCCTCGGCCAGCGTCGCCATCGTGTAGGGCGTAGGCCCGACCTCGGACAGGCCGTGACCGCGCGTGTCGTAGAGCAGCACGGCGAAATCGCCCGCCAGCCGCACCACGACGTCGCGCCAGATGCGGAAGTCGGTGCCCAGCGAATTGACGAACACCAGCACCTGCCGGCTCCTGGGCGAGCCGATCAGCTGATAGTGCAGCGTCACGTCGTTGAGGCGGGCGAATTGCATCAGAACGGATAGCCCTGCTTGGGGTCCTCGATGGTGATCCATCTGAGGTCGGTGAACTCGGCAATCGCCGCCTTGCCGCCGAAGCGACCGAAGCCCGAGCCCTTGACGCCGCCGAACGGCATCTGCGCCTCGTCGTTCAGCGTCGGGCCGTTGATGTGGCAGATGCCAGACTCGATCTGCGCCGCGACCCGCAATGCGCGCTGGATGTCGCGACTGAACACCGCCGACGAGAGTCCATACTCGGTGTCGTTGGCGACGCGGATGGCTTCGTCGTCGCCGCTGACGCGGATCACCGGCTTCACCGGCCCGAACGATTCCTCGGAATAGACCCGCATCTGCGA
Source organism: Devosia sp. (assembly GCA_040007135.1). Classification (GTDB taxonomy): domain Bacteria; phylum Pseudomonadota; class Alphaproteobacteria; order Rhizobiales; family Devosiaceae; genus Devosia_A. The sequence goes on from JBDTVO010000122.1 coordinate 6,202, forward strand.
CGTGACGCGATCGAGCACGGTGGCCTCGACCACGGTCCCGGTACGCTTGCCGCCCGACTTGAGCTTGGCGCCCTTGGCCACTGCGTCGGCGATCAGCGCATCCATCTTTTCCGCCGAATGCATGCTCACGAGCGATCCGAGTACGACATGCCCGCGCGGATCCCCCGCCGGCAACTGCGCCGCGCGCTTGCTGAGCTTGTCGACGAATTCGTCGGCGACCTTTTCGTCGACGATGATCTTTTCGGTCGACATGCAGATCTGGCCCTGGTGCATGAACGAGCCGAAGATGGCGGCGTTCACTGCCCCGTCGATATCGGCGTCGTCGAGCACGACCAGCGGCGCCTTGCCGCCCAGTTCCAGCAGCGCCGGCTTGAGATGGCGCCCGGCGAGCTCGCCGATGCGCTTGCCCACCGCGGTCGAGCCGGTGAAGTTGACGCGCCGCACCGCCGGATGCGCGATCAGTGCCTCGACCACCTCGGCTGCGTCCTTGTGGTCGTTGGTGATGACGTTGATGACGCCCTTGGGAATGCCCGCCTCGAGCAGGCACTGGCCGATCAAGCGGTGGATGCCCGGGCAGCTCTCGGACGCCTTCAGCACCACCGTGTTGCCGCAGGCGAGCGGCATGGCAAGGGCGCGTGTGCCGAGGATCACCGGCGCGTTCCACGGCGCAATGCCGAGCACCACGCCCGCCGGCTGCCGGATGCCCATCGCGAGGATGGTGCTCGGATTGTTGGACGGGATCACCTCGCCGGCGATCTGCGTCGTCATCGCGCCCGCCTCGCGCAGCATGCCGGCGGCCAGCATCACGTTGAACCCGGCCCAGGGTGGCGTGCCGCCGGTCTCCTCGACCATCAGGCGGGTGAACTCGCCGACCTTCGCCTCCATGATATCGGCCGCCTTCATTAGCAGCGTCCGGCGTTCGCCCGGCCCGGTCTTGCTCCAGGTCTTGAAGGCGGCGGCGGCGGCCTCGACGGCGGCGATGGCATCGGCGGCGCCGGCCGCTGCGGCACGGGTCGCGAGCTTGCCCGTATAGGGATCGTTGCGGTCATAGGTGGCGCCGCTGAGCGCCTGCCGCTCCTCGCCGTCGATCAGAAATCCGATGTCCATCGTCTGCTCCCTAAAATCCCAGAACCTGTGCATTGATCGAGGCTTCGAGGCCGCCGTCGGCGGCAATGTTGGCGCCGTTGATCCAGCGTGCCCCGTCCGAGCAGAGAAAGGCGACGACCGGCGCGATGTCGCCCGGCGTGCCGGCGCGCCCGACCGGCGCAATGTCGCCGTTGACCCGCGCATCGCCGAGCACCTGGCGGAACTCCTTGAGGATCGGCGTCTCGACCGGCCCCGGGCTCACCGAGACGACGCGCACGCCGCGCGACTTGAACTGCGGCTGGTGTGCCGCGACCTGCGTCCACAACAGCAGCAGTTCCTTGCTCAGCGGATAGCCTTCGCCATCGGCGGCGCCATGGTCCTTGATCACCCTCGCGACATCGGGGAAACCGGCGACCGC
>JBDTVO010000123.1:0-7687 GCA_040007135.1 Devosia sp.
TCATCCGCGCCAGGATGCCGGTGTAGAATGGCTGGATGCCGCGCGCATCGACGCCCTCTTCCGGCCGGCCGCTCAGCAATCCTTCGGCCCCCGACGGCATCAGCGTCTTCTGCCGCTTGTCGGGCTCCGAGGTCGAGGTAAAGCGGAACGATTCGCTGCCCGCCGGACCCGTGACCTCGACCTTGACGACACCGCCGCGCGGCACCGCCATCGCGGCGATCAGCATCATGTTCATCAGCAGCTTGGCCTTGTGCTTGGGCAACAGCATCAGCGGCACCTGCCAGTCGAGGTCCGACTTCTCAATCTCGAACAGCAGCCGCGCCACGCGCTCGCACTCGCGCGTGTCGAAATCCGTCCCCGCCGTCGACGACGCGCCGTAGGCGAGCCGGGCGAATTCGAGCTTGGCCCGCGCGTGCTTGGCCGAATTGGCAATCAGCTCCTGCGCCCCGTCGGCCATCGCCGACTGGCTGGGGTCGGCGAGCACCTCGAGGCCGTTGCCGATGGCGCCCACGGGATTGATGAGATCGTGGCACACGCGCGAGCACAACATGGCAGCAAGATCTGTCGCGTTCAGCTCGATGAAATCAGCCATGGGGCATCTCCGAAGAATCAGTTTGGGTGAGATTAGCCGCTGCCGCCGCTGGGGCAACCGAAGCCCCGGCATCGACGGCCGGCGCGGCCTCGGTGCCAATCCCGCCGGGACCGCTGAGGTCCACGGCAAGTCTCGGCCAGTTGCTGCCGGCATCGCTGAGGGTCGTGGTGCGGCTCATCAGATACGCATCGCGGTTGGCGCTCGAGTAAAAGAAATAGAGCTTCAGCGCGTCAATGACATAGAGGCGCGGCTTGCCATCGCTCAGGAACCCGCGGCCGAGGGCCGTCACGCAGTGGCCGCCGAACTGCGGCGCATAGAGTGACGGGTTGCGCATGAACACATCGCGATTGGCGGCGCTCTCGAAATACCAGGGCACCCCCTGCCAGTCGTATTCGTAGTCGGGCTTGCCCGGCTGCGGCTCGCTGTCGATGAAGTACGAGACCGGATCGTAGCCGTCGATCGCGACGCCCGTGATCGGGTCGGTGACGATCGTCGTGACCAGCGAATCCGCCATCGCCGGCAGGCAAAGTAGCCCCCAGGCGGCGATGGTTAAGACTTGTTTACAGATTTGCCGCATCATCGCCGCGTTGCACGCTCATGTCCCCATCGGGGCGCGATGAAGCCTAGCGGCTTTGCGTGAGCGCTTGGTAAAGGCCGCCCGCCGGGCGGTGGTCACGAGGAGCCGACCGATGCTGAAACGACTGCTCTTGAGCCTCGCGCTGGTGGCGGGATTTGCTTCGCCAACGCTGGCGGCGGGCTCCGTCTCCGACAGTTTCTCGGTCGACGAAATCGTCAAGACCGGCGGCGAGTTCTTCGGCTCGGTGTCGCAGGGCCTCGCCTCGCTGGTCGAAAAGGCCGCCAGCCAGTTCGGACTGCCCAACGGCTATGTGCTGGGCGAGGAAGGCTCGGGGGCACTGTTCGTCGGTGGCCGCTTCGGCGAGGGCACGCTCTATACCCGCAACAAGGGCGACTACCCGGTGTTCTGGCAGGGTCCCTCGATCGGCCTCGACGTCGGCGGGGACGGCTCCAAGGTGATGATGCTCGTCTACAACCTCAAATCCACCAACGATATCTTCACCCGCGTACCGGGCGTCGATGGCTCGGTGTATGTGGTCGGCGGCCTCGGCATGACAGTGATGAAGCAGGGCAACCTGGTGATCGTCCCCATCCGCTCCGGCGTCGGGCTGCGCAGCGGCATCAATGTCGGCTACCTCAAGTTCACCGAGCAGCCGACCTGGAACCCGTTCTGACGTCCCGTAAAACGACGCTCTAGCTGACGGCTTTCTTGACCAGCGCCGCGATCTTCTTTTCGTCGGCGGCATCGAGCTTGACCAGCGCAAAGCTGGTTGCCCACACATTGCCGTCGTCGAGCATCGCCGAATCGTTGAAGCCCAGGGTCGAATAGCGCGCCTTGAACTTGCCGGCCGGCTGGTAGAACAGAACCGCCTTGCCGTCCTCGCGTGCATAGGCGGGCATGCCGTACCAGGTCTTCGCGATCAGGCCGGGCGCCGCCTGCTTGACGATGGCGTGGATGCGCTCGGCCATCGCCTTGTCGTTGCCCTTCATCTCGGCGATCTTGCTCAGCAGCTCCGCCTCGCCGTCCGCCCCGGCCTTCTGCGCCTTCTTCTCGGCGGCGTAGGCCTTCATCGCCTCCTTCTCTTCCTTGGAAAAGACGCCGGCCGATTTCGCCGGGGCGGTGGCTTTCTTGGCGGGCTTGCTGGCGGTGGGCATGTCGGTCTCCGGTTGGCTGTGCCTCATCCTAGGCCAATCCCGTCTTGGCCCGGTAGTCCCCAATCCCGCCGCCCCCCCACGAGATTGAGGCTGCACAATCGTCCGCGTCCCCCTTCCCGGTAAGGTTAATCGGCGGCTAAGATGGCTGTGCGTCGCCGTCTTTGTCATCGTCCGGTCGCAGCCATCCGCGCGTGATCGGGCATAGTGTCGGGGCCTTTTATGGGCATTGAGAGCGTCATGTATTTCGCGTTGGGGCTGCTGATTGCAGCGCTCGTCGCGCTTGCCGTGATGCCCGCCGTCTGGCGCCGCGCCGTGCGCCTGACCAAAAAGCGCATCGAGGCGGCCACCCCCATCACCATGGCGGAGTTCCGCGCCGACAAGGATCAGCTGCGCGCCGAGTTCGCCCTCTCGACCCGCCGGCTCGAGATGAACGTCGAAGCCCTGCGCCGCCGGCTCAGCGAGCAGTTGCGCGACATCAACCGCCGCCGCAACGAAGTCGGCGCCATCAAGACCGAGCGCGACCTGCATCTGCAGCAGACGCGCGAGCTCGAGGAGCGCGAGGCGGAGCTGCGCCGCCGCATCCTCGACCTCGAGAAGGAAGGCGCCGATCTGGCGCAGCGGCTGCGCATGCGCGACCGCGAATATGCCGACAGGGTGGCCCAGCTCGAGACCGCCCGCGAAGCCCTGCGTGGCCGCGCCTCGCGGCCGATGGAATTCGACGGCAAGCCGCTGAGCGGTGAGTACAAGAAGGACATCGAGCTGGTGATCGGCAAGCTCGAGGCCGAGCGCAAGCGCGCCGACAGCCTCGACACCCAGAACCGCTCGTTGCTCGGCCAGGTCGAAAGCGCCGACAGGCGCCACGCCGACGCCACGGCCGCCGCTGCCGAGCTGCGCGCCTCGCTCGCCAAGAAAGACGACGCCGCCAGCGACCGCGAGGACGCCCTGATCGACGCCGAGGCCCGCATCGCCGACGCCGAAGCGCGGGTGACCGCCATCCTCAGCGACACCGCGAGGGTAGTGAACTCCACCAACGGCCAGCACGAGCAACTGCTGGCCGAAAAGCTCGCCATCGAGGACGAGCTCGAGCGGCTGCGCACCAAGGTGCACACCGTCGAAACCACGATCATGGCCGACTGGGACACCGAGCGCATGGAGCAGTCGCACCTGCGCGAAAAGCTCAACGACATCGCCTCGGAGGTGAGCCGGCTGGTCTATGCGGTCGAAGGCGATGTGCCCGAGCCCGAGCAATCGCTGGTCGACCGGGTGCAGAAATTCGCCGAAAAGCCGGCAGCTCCCGCGCCCCGCAAGCCCGAGCCCGTCGGCGAAGGCAGCGCCGTCTCCGACCGCCTCTCCGCCCTGCGCGAGCTGCAGGACCGAACTTAGGCGGGCCTACTCGCTCACCACCGGGATTTCTCGGATCATCTCGCCGGTGCGACCATCGAACAGGCGCACCACCGTCATCGGGCCCGATTTGTAGGTGACCGTGAGCTTGCCGTCGGCGGCGACCGCCGAGACGATCTCGGCGCCGCTCGGAATCTTCAGCGCCGCAATGGTGTAATCGCTGCCAGATGTCGTCGGGCCAGCCGACTGCATCGATTTGTAGACAATGGCGCCCCCGACCGCGATAAGGCCCAGCAGCAGGAGCCCGATCGAGAACAGGAAGCTCCGCCGGGCACGCGCCATCAGGGCGCGCGCTTCGGGTGTGAGTTCGGCGTCGGGGTTTTCGGTCAATGCAGCCATCCGGGAGCGAGGACGAGGATTTCGTGCTGACGGCCGGCGACGAGTTCGCGGGTGGCCGGCTCGATGCCGTGCTGGCCAAGGCCTTCCCCGCCTTCTCGCGCAGCCGCATCAAGGACCTGATACTGGCGGGCGCGGCGGCGATCAATGGCCAAACGGCCAGCGAGCCCAATGCCCGCATCAAGGCCGGCGATGTGCTGCTGCTGAGCGCCCCGCCGCCAATTGACGCCGACCCCCAGCCCGAGGACATCCCGCTCGCCATTCTTTACGAGGACGACGACCTGATCGTCATCGATAAGCCGGTGGGCATGGTGGTCCACCCTGCCCCCGGCTCGACCCACGGCACGCTGGTCAATGCGCTGCTCTTTCACTGCAAGGGCGGCCTGCCCGGCATCAACGGCGTCAAGCGGCCCGGCATCGTCCACCGGCTCGACAAGGACACCTCGGGCGTCATGGTCGCCGCCAAGACCGATGCGGCGATGGCCGGCCTCTCGGCGCAGTTCGCCGATCATGGCCGCACCGGTCCGCTGCATCGGGCCTACACCGCCTTCGCCTGGGGCCACACGCAGCAGGGGCGGGGCACCGTCGATGCCCCGCTCGGCCGCGATAGCGCCAACCGGCTGAAGCAGGCGGTGCGCCGCGAGGGGCGCGAAGCCATCACCCACTATGCCGTCGAGGCGCGCTACGGCGACGACGGCTGGGACATCACGCAATTGCGTTGCGAGCTCGAGACCGGCCGCACCCACCAGATCCGCGTCCACATGGCCCATATCGGCCACCCGCTGGTTGCCGATCCGCTCTACGCCTCGGGCTACGCCACCAAGTCCCGCCGCCTGCCCGACAACCTGCGGGCGATCGTCGATGGCCTCGGCCGCCAAGCGCTGCACGCTGCCCAACTCGGCTTCGAACACCCGACCACCGGCGAGGAAATGACCTTCGAGGCGCCCCTTCCCCCCGATCTCGAGGGTCTGGCTGACGCGTTGGCGCCCTACGACCGCGCCTCCTCACGCGGCTGACTTGGCGATCCACAAAGATCGGAACCCTCGCCCCGCCGGAGGGTTTGTCCTTCATCCCAACATGGAGGAAAGACCAATGGATCATTCCAATCACATGCGCCTCAATCAGGCCGACCTCACGCCTTCGGTCCTCAAGGGCGCCACCATCTATGACGCCGAGGATCACAAGGTCGGCACCGTCTCGCATGTACACGGCATGGGCGCCGCCAGCCAGATCGTCGTCGATGTCGGGGGCTTTCTCGGCATCGGCGCCAAGCCGGTGGCCGTGTCGGCCGCCGACCTCGACTTCATGCGCGACGACAAGGGTGACGTCCACGCCGTGACCAACTGGACCAAGGACCAGCTCGAGGACATGCCCGAGCACAAGGACATGCACTAGCCTCCTGCAGGGCGGGGGTTCGCTCCCGCCCGCTCCCGGCCCGCGGGCAAAAACCCCGCACAAAGCCTGCCTTTCACGCCTGCGGCATCGCCGCGGCGCGGGCCTTATCACGGCCCGGTTTCGACCTATATATTGTTCACATCCAAAGGCATGCCGTTTCGGGTGCCGGTGGGGAAATCCCGCCGCGGACGCGCGGGGGAATAAGGGGGTGCCAAATGGCCCAGTCCAATCTGCCAATCCTCTCCGCCGAGGGTGGCCTCAATCGCTATCTCCAGGAAATCCGCAAGTTTCCGATGCTGGAGCCGAACGAAGAGTTCATGCTCGCCAAGCGCTACAAGGAGCATGAGGATCCCGGCGCCGCGCAACGCCTCATCACCTCGCATCTGCGGCTCGTGGCCAAGATTGCCATGGGCTATCGCGGCTACGGCCTGCCCATTTCCGAGGTGATTTCGGAGGGTAATGTCGGCCTCATGCATGCCGTCAAGCGCTTCGAGCCCGACAAGGGCTTCCGTCTCGCCACCTACGCCATGTGGTGGATCCGCGCCGCCATCCAGGAATACGTCCTGCGCTCGTGGTCGCTGGTCAAGATCGGCACCACCGCCGCGCAGAAGCGGTTGTTCTTCAATCTGCGCAAGGTGAAGGGGCAGATCGCCGCCCTCGATGACGGCAACCTTCACCCCGATCAGGTCAAGCAGATCGCCACCACGCTGCGTGTGACCGAAGCCGATGTGATCTCGATGAACGCCCGCCTCACCGGCGATGCCTCGCTCAACGCGCCGATGCGCGCCGACGAAGGCTCGTCCGAGTGGCAGGACTGGCTGGTCGACGACACCCCGGACCAGGAAACCACGCTCGGCAATTCCGAGGAATATTCCGAGCGTATGGCGCTGCTGAAGGGTGCCATGTCCGATCTCAACGACCGCGAAAAGGCGATCTTCCAGGCCCGACGCCTGAAGGACAATCCGTCGACGCTTGAGGAGCTGGCGCAGGAATACAACGTCAGCCGCGAGCGCATCCGCCAGATCGAAGTCCGCGCCTTCGAAAAAGTCCAGGAAGCCGTCCAGCACGCCGCCAAGGAAAAGGCCCGCGCCCGCGAGCACGCATAGGCTCCTCGCTCTCCCTCCCGCTTGTCGGGAGCGGTGGGTGGGAACCACCGACACTTTTCTGTCCCCTTACGGGAGGGTGAGCGGCATAGCCGGGCCGGATAAGGGAACAGACGGACTACGACCCTTCGATTGCACCCAATACGGCCGACCCTACGGCATCGAGTTGGCGAAGGACCTCAATCGTGGTGAACCGCAGAACCCGGTAACCCTCGGACTCCAAATAGGCGGTTCGCCTTGCATCATGCGCCCCTGCGGCGTCGGTCATGTGTTGGCTTCCGTCGACCTCGATCACGAGCCTGAAGCTGTGCGAGGCAAAATCGGCATAGTACGGCCCCAGCGGAACCTGTCGCCGAAAATGGGCCGGGCGGAATGGCTGGGTGCGAAGCAGTATCCACATGCGCGCCTCGGCAGGCGACATGTGCTTTCGCTGTGAACGAGCCTGAGCAATGCTCATCGAGAGATGATTTCCTGACTGCCGGCGACGCGCCAGCGCCTCCCACCCACCAAGCTGCGCTTGGTCCCCCCTCCCGACGAGCGGGTGGGAAATGCCAGACTGCACGGCCTTGCTGGTTTGGTCCCCTACTTCGTCCCCAGCAGTTTCGCGCACAGTGTGAACAGGTACTTGCGGTCGAGCACCAGCAGCCACGGCGCCACCGACCACACCTCGGGCTCGATGACGAAGTGTCCATCCACCGCTGCGTTGGAGGTGCCGGTGCGTTCGCCGGGCGCGAGCCGCAGCCCGTCGAGCGGATATTTGAGCCCGTACGAGCGGTGGAAATCGATCGGCCACAGCGGATGCACCGACACCCGCTCGCCCTCGTCCACGTCGAACTCGAACCGCCCGGATGTCGCCAGCGCCAGATCGTGCTCGTCGATGAGGATGATCTTGCGGTCGCGCGCCTGCTTCGCGATGGCGTCGAGCGCCGCCAGCGTGTGGTCGAAGCGGTGGCCGGTCATGCCGATCGCCACCGTCAGCGGCGCCCGCGTCGAGTAGAGCGCCTTTTCAAAATCGGTGGTGTCCTGCTCCTCGAGCCGGATCAGCCGCGCCCGGCCGAGCCACGCCTCGATCGACCGCACGGAATCGAAATCGCCGATGATGGCTTCCGGCGTCAGCTCGGCCGCGACG
>JBDTVO010000124.1:0-7681 GCA_040007135.1 Devosia sp.
TCGGCGTGCTGTTCATGGAGGACGACGGCGGGCAGGACGAGAAGATCCTCGCGGTCCCCGTCCACAAGCTCACCGCCATGTACGACAAGTTCAACGACATCGCCGACATGCAGCAGATCCAGGTGGAACGGGTGAAGCACTTCTTCACCCACTACAAGGATCTGGAGCCCGGCAAGTGGGCGAAGATTTCCCACGTCGGTGACGCAGCGGAGGCCCGGCGCGTCATCCTAAAGTCGATCGAACTCGCCAGGCCGGAACAGCAAAAGACAAAATAGCCGAGGCACAGGATTGTGCCCGTGTGCCTTGGCGTTGATAGCGCAACAGGAGACCTTCGCAATGCGCAGGACAGGCCGCATCGTCGGCATTATTTTCGTGGTCGTCGGGCTGTTCTGGGTGCTGCAGGGCAGCAATGTCATCGGTGGCTCGGTGATGTCGGGCCAGAGCCTGTGGCTCTACGTCGGCATCGCTCTCGCCATCGTCGGCGCCGTGGTCGCGGTAGTGAGCTGGCGACGCGCCTGAGCCTCGCCAAGTGTAGGTGGAATGTTGCTCTACGCCAGAGCCGGCCGCTTGAACTGCACGCCGCCGAGTTGCTCCGAGATGGACCAGAGCCGCTTCGCTACAGCTTCGTCGGCAGCCTGCGGCACGATCATCGCAGGACGGGGATAGCCGCGCATTTCCTGCAACCCATCCGGCCCGTAGTAGCCGCCCGGTGCAGCGTCGGGAGAGGTCGCGGCGTAAAGGATAGGCAATGCCCCCTGGGCGGCCGACTGGCGCACGAACGGCAGCAGCCTCGTGGCCAATGCCATGGCGCTCGACGCGCCCGGTCCCTTGTTGATCAGGTCGGTGGCAGCGACGCCCGGGTGCGCAGCGATGCTGGCGATGCCCCAGCCTTGCGCATTGCTCTGCCGCTGCAGCTCGAACGCGAACAGTAGATTGGCGAGCTTGCTCTGGGCGTAGGCAGGACTGGGTCTGTAGCCGCGCTCGAACTGCAGATCGTCGAAGTGGATCTGCCCACCCCTCGCCGCAATACTGGAGACGCTGACGACGCGCGGTGCACCCGCCTGCCGTAGCAGCGGCAGCAGCTCCGCCGTCAGCACGAAGTGGCCGAGATGGTTGGTGCCGAACTGCAGCTCGAAGCCGTCGGCGGTGAGCTGGCGCCGCGGCGGCATCCTCACGCCGGCATTGTTGATGAGGAGGTCGACCGGGCGGCCGGCCTCGATCATCCGCTTGCCGAAGCTATGAACCGAAGCAAGGCTTACGAGATCGAGGGACTCAAAACGCACCTTCGCGCCGCGCACCGAGGCGCTGATGCGGTCGATTGCACCCTTTGCCGTCGTGGCATTCCGCCCCGCAAGGATGACCTCCGCCCCGGCGCGCGCCAGCGCCAATCCCACCTCGTAGCCGAGCCCGGTGGGACCGGTGACGACGACAAGCCGGCCAGTCTGCCGTGGAATATCGGCTACTGACCAGCGTGCCATCTTGTGCCTCATCTGAGCGCCGTTAGATCGTCAGTGGCCGCCACCCCAGCCGCCCTGCGGAACGGGCTCGGGCTTGCGGAAGAAGAACGTCGTCGCCACCGCCAGCAGCGACACCACCGCGGCGATGAGGAACGCCGCGCGGATGCCGGCGGACAACGCGTCGGCTTCCGGAGCACCGATCGCCATCTGCGACGATTGCGTTGCCGCCATCACCGAGATCAGCAGCGCCGTGCCGGCGGCACCGGCGACCTGCTGCACGGAACCGAGGATCGCCGAGCCGTGCGAGTAGAACTGCGGCTTGATCGAGCCCAGGCTCAGCGTGAACAGCGGCCCGAACAGCAGCGCAAAGCCGATGCACATGAAGGTGTAGACCACCAGCACGGCCTGCCACGGCGTTTCCGGCGTGAGCAACGTGCCCAGCCACAGCACCGCGGAGACGATGATCATCCCTGGGATAATCAGCGGCTTCGGCCCGATCCGGTCATAGAGACGGCCGACGAACGGCCCGAGCAGGCCCATCAGCAGCCCGCCGGGCAGCAGGATGCCACCGATATAGAGCACGTCGAGCTTCAGCACGTCCTGCAGGTAGTACGGCAGGAGTCCGATGCTGCCGAACATCGACGCCATGGCGATGACGAACATGATGTTGGCAACACTGAAATTGTAGGACTTGAAGGTCCTCAGATCGAGCAGCGCCGCATCCTTCCTCTGCAGCATCAACTGCCGCCAGATGAAGATCGCCATCGCCACGATGCCAACACCGAGCGAGCCCCAGGCCTGCAGCGGATCAAAGCCGTCGCGGTTGCCGAACGCCGACAGGCCATAGACCAGCCCGCCGAAAGCGAAGGCCGAGATGATGACCGAGAACACATCGAGCGGCGCGTAGCGCGGCTCGGTGACGTTGACCATCAGCCGCCAGCCGAGGAACAGCGAGCCGAGCGAAATCGGCAGCACCAGGATGAACAGGAACTGCCAGGGCAGGAAATGGATGATCGTGCCGCCGACGACCGGCCCAAGGGCCGGGGCGAGCGACATGACGATCGAGATATTGCCCATCATCCTGCCGCGCGATTCGGGCGGTACCAGCGTCATGACCGTAGTCATCAGCAGCGGCATCATCACCGCTGTGCCCGACGCCTGAACGACGCGGGCAAGCACCATCACCTCGAGGCTGTGCGCAAGAAGGGCAATGGCCGTGCCGGTCGAAAACAGCGACAGCGCCAGGATGAACACCGGGCGAGTGTTGAGCCGCTGCAGCAGGAAGCCGGTCACCGGGATGACCACCGCCATGGTGAGCAGGAACGCCGTGGTGAGCCATTGCGCCGCACTGGCGGTGACCCCGAGCGAGTCCTTGATCGTCGGGATCGCCACGTTCATCATCGTCTCGTTCAGCATCAGCACAAAGGCCGACACCAGCAGCAGGTTGATCACGAGGCTGTTGCGGGCGGCGTGCACCGGATCGGACGCGGCGGCAACGCCTGCCCCCATCGCAACGTCGGGGGACATGGTTTCGGAGGTCATCGAATATCTCCTTGTGAGCGCCGCGCAGCGACGACAAATGGGAACGCCTTGGCGGCAATGCCAGTGCGGACAAAACGATAGAATTTGAGTGTTGCGCCGGGGCGACAGGCGGCCGCGGTAACTAGGCCTCCCGGCCGGCTTTGGCAAGCGATCATCTGATACTCCCGTTATGCAGCCTGAGCATGGCCCGCGGCACTGACAGCAAATGTCAGGAGCGACGGCCTTCATGCTCACGACGAACGAGTTCGGATGGAATCGACAGCGTCGCGCTATTTTCCCGGGCGGGCGCGGAGGGCCGCCCTGAGCGCGTCGGCAATTGCCATATCGCCGGCGGTGAGCTGCAGTGCCTTCCCGATGGATTTCGGCTCGCCCAACACCGCCGTGACGACTGCCGCGACGTCGGCGCGCGAGACCCGCTTCAGCGGGATGTCGGCCTGGCTGAGCGTGACCTTGCCCGAGCCCTTGCCGTCGGTGAGCTCGCCGGGCTCGACGATGGTCCAGTCGAGGCCCGACGCGGCGATGGCTTTGTTCGCCGCCCGCTTCTGCTTGTAATAGTCGACCATTTCCGGGGTGGCCCACTCGCCGATGAGCTTCATGCCGGTCGAGGCGCCGATCGAGGCGATGCTGACGTAGCGTTTCACCCCTGCCTTCTCCGCGGCACGTAGCGTGCGCAACGTACCCTTGCGGTCGAGCGCACTCGATTCGCCCGTCGCCGAACCGGCGGCAAAGACCAGCCCGTCGGCACCCTTGAGGGCCATCACCCAGGCATCGAACGTCGATTTCTCGAGATCGAGCATCAGCACCTCGGCCCCAAGCTTCACCAGCCCGGCCATCTGCTTCGGGCTGCGGATGGTGGCGACCACCGCGTGCTTTGCCGCAAGGAGCGCCTTGACCACGAGGAGCCCGGTGCGGCCACCACCGCCGACGACAACTATGCGCGACATGGGTGCTCCTTGAGGCCGTTGGGTGTGCCCCATTGAACCACACCGGCGAGCCCTGGGGCCAGAGGTCCGTGCAGCCACATATGCGGCAACACTGCCGCATCAGGGCCAAACCGAGGCCACACCGGCATGGGACCGGCGAGGGTCGTTATGTTGCGTGAGTCCAACCTATGCGTGCTTCGCTGAAGGCGGCCTTTGCCGCCGTGATGGTCTTTGCCCTGCTGCCGGCGGTGCCGGCCACTGCCAGCTCTCTCGTTTCCGCCATGACCAGGGAGGTCGGCCACGGCCGGCCGAGGGGTTGCCCCAGCGCCTGGTGTGCCTGCTACCTCGACCGGACGCTCAAGAAGGTCGGGCTCAAGACCCTGGGCTCCTACGCCGCCCGCGATTTCGCGCGATACGGCAGGACGGCCAAGCCGAAGCAGGTCGGCGCCATCATGGTGATGCCGCACCATGTGGGGGTGGTGGTGGGCACCTGCCCCGATGGACGGGTGAAGCTGGTGTCGGGCAACCACGGCCACAAGGTGGGCACCGGCTGCTACAGCGCCGGCAAGGCCATCGCCTGGCGGTTGCCGGCCTGAGCTGCGCTGACGGCGGCCCTTGCCCGCCGCCGTGCCGCCGGTGTTGATGGCGCAATGGACATTCCGTCGCCGCTGCCGCGCGCCTTCCAGATCGGCCTGAAGCCGCTCGATCCGAACGACTGGATCGAGGTGACCGAACGGCTCGCGCCCTATCTCGCCGAAAAGGCACGGCTGCTGGCGGTCGGCGCACCAGTGTTCGTCGCCGAGCCCGGGACCGAGGCGGCGCAGGTGGAGCTGCTTGGGATGCTCGCGGCGTATCTGCCGGTGCGCTATCCGGCGCTCTACCGGCGCGAGGAGAATTTGGTTCTGGTTGTCCCTGCCGGTCACAGCGTGCACCTCGACGATGCGGCGACACCGGCGCTGCAGCGGGCGGCGATGCTGGTCGAGGACGATCTGGTGCTGATGCGGAAGGGCGAGACCGGCTGGCGGCTCGTTGCCGGATCGCTGAGCTTTCCGTCGTCGTGGTCGCTGCTGGAGAAATTCGGCAAACCGATGCACGAGGTGCATGGGCCGGTGCCTGAGTTCGGCGCCGGCACGCGCAACGCCGGCTTGATCGAACGGATGTTCGACAATCTGCGGCCTGCGACCCCGGTGATCCGCTGGAACTGGTCGCTGTTCGAGGACGCGCGGCTGCACCATCCGGAAGCGGGGCATCCGGACGTCCCCCGCTTCGGCATGAGCGGCGAGCACGCCGTGCTGCGGCTCGAGCGGCAGACGCTGCTGAAGCTGCCGGAAAGCCGCGACATCGTCTTCAGCATCCGCATTTCGGTGGAGCCGATCGTGGCGCTGCGTGGCCGGCCGGACGGCCCGGCGATTGCCGCCGGGCTCGCCGAACAGTTGCGCGGGCTGAGCGAGGAGCAGGCCGCATACAAGGGCCTGCTGCTCGAGCGCGAAGCGCTGCTGGCCCAGCTCGACGCTATCGCCTGACGCTGTAGGTCGACACGATGTTGCCGCGGCTGGTGCGCTGCATATCGACGAGGACCAGTTGCGTCGTCGGATCGCCCGGCTGGAACAGATGCCGCCGGTTGTCGCCGGCAATCACCGGATGGGTGATCAGCGTCAGCTCGTCGAGGAGGCCGGCAAGGAACAGCTCGCGCACGAGGCTGATGCCGCCCATCACCGCGATCTCGCCGCCCGGCTTCGCCTTGAGCTCGCGCACGAAGGCCGGCACGTCGCCCTCGATCAGCGTGGCGTTCTGCCAGCCGATGTCGCCCTTGAGGGTGCGCGAGGCGACATATTTGGTGACGCCGTTGATGAACGGTCCGAAATAGGGATCGCCGCCCTCGCCGAAATCCTTCTTCCACTCGGTGAAACCCTTGCGGCCCATGAGCACGGTATCGACCCGCCCCATGACGCCGCCGAGCAGCGCCCCCAGTTCGTCGTCGAAGGCGTCGCCCTGCCAGAGATTGGGCGCCTCGACGACGCCGTCGATCGCGTGAAACAGGCCTGCGGTGAGTTTGCGCATTTTGGTGTCTCCAGTGCTGTGGTTTTGCGCGCCGCCATCGGCGCTGTCATCCCCACGACGAGGGGCATTTCGGAGAATCGACATTTGCGGTGCGCTTTTCGTGGCGGCGCGCGCATGACGACGCGTCCGGTGGGCCGGTTGCGGGCCTCCGCCGCTGCCGGTGGAGGAGGACGGGGCCGCGGGACATTGGACGTCCTGAGGCAAATGTGTGGGACGTCAAACGTCCCGCGGCGGCAGGATTTCGGAGCGGGGGTCAGGCCATGCCGCTGGGACATGGCGTTAAGCCCGAACCTGCGAAGGGGACGGCCCCTCGCCCTACCTGTCCACTCCGCCCGTTCGTCGTACGGTCCCGTCCGTGCGGGGTGGATGCGGGGAATATACAATGGGCTGGAGGGGGTGGGGATAAGTCAAGTTGTGGGAGCGGATTTATGTGATGCGGCAGCGGCTTGCCTGATCGTGCAGTGGTCACTCATCCCTCGGTCGTCATGGCTGGGCGTGACCCGGCCACCCAGCCGGAGGCTGCTCAATGGTTTCACCCGACTGGAGTTGTGTGAGGCAACGGCTTCGCGCTTGGGGCTCCCCTCCCCCACCCTCGATCACTCCCGCACAGGGGGAGGGAGATGACTGCGGGCGCGTTGCCCTGACCGGCCCCGCCGAGGGCCTCAGCCCTTGAGCCGGGCGGCGTTGGCGGTGAGCAGGTCGCGGACCGTGGTGAGGTTCAGGCCGTAGCGAGTGTTGTCGGTGTGGGTGAGAGCGCCGCGGCCGGACTGCATGTTGTGGGTGTACTGCAGCTGCTGGAAGCGCGGGAAGATTTCGGCTTCGGCTTCGGGATGGGCGGCGCGCTCGCTGGCGATCAGCGCCGTGAGGTCGTCGAGGCTGCCGAGGCGGTTCAATGCGAACGGCGTTCCAAGCACCTCGCCGGCGGTTGCAGCGAGCTGCCGCGCGGTGATCGTTTCGCCGACCATTTCGAGCACGGCCGGCGCCTCGGGATCGAGCGCCGCGGCGGCGGTGATCTCGGCGACATCGGCGGTGGTGGTGTATTGCAACGGCTGGTCGGGCGAGCCCCAGTGGTTCACCTGGTGCGCCTTGAAATCGATGCCGCGGCCCCAGAGCAGCAGATCCATGAAGCCGCCGATGAGGATCGACGTCCGGGCGATCGGCGCCTGCGCCAGATGCGTGTCGTGGAAGGCGCGGCGCAGATCGAAATTGCGGTTCTCGCCGGGCGCCAGCGCAAAGATGTTGGCCGCATAGTCGGACGGAATGAACCGCTTCACGCCCGCCGCGACCGCCGCATCGAGCAGCGCCGCCTGGGTGTCGACGATGACATCGCGGAGGCCGTTTAGGGCGGAGACCACGACATCGACGCCCCCGAGCGCGCGCCGCAGTGCGGCAGCATCACCATAGTCCACCCAGGCGATCTCCGTGCCGTCGAGGCCCTTGAGCTTTTCGGGCAGCGTGCCGGGGCGAACCAGCGGGTGGACAGTCGCACCACGGCGAAGCAGTGCCGCAGCGGTGAGATGGCCGAGACGGCCGGTGGCTCCGGCGATGGCGATTGTTGTCATTCCAACCTCTCAGGCGTCATGGCCGTCCCCGGACGTGATCCGGGGATTGACCCGGCCACCCAGCCGCATGTTCCATTCGCACCATGGGCGGTTACGTCTACATCATGGCGACCGGGCGCTACGGCACGATCTACAC
>JBDTVO010000125.1:0-7681 GCA_040007135.1 Devosia sp.
TGCGATTACCTCCTTGCCAACGACATCGATATGGAGCCGGTGCCCGGCTATAAGGCGGCGAGCTGGGCGCTCGGATACGGCGATTTCGTGCTGAAGCCCGACATCGGCACGCTGATGAAGACCACCTGGCTCGAGGGTACGGCGCTGATCCTCTGCGATCTCGTCGACCATCACCACCACGAGCCGATCCCGCACAGCCCGCGCGCCATGCTGAAGGCACAGCTGGCGCGGCTGGCGAAGCTGGGGCTGACCGCCAATTTCGCCTCTGAACTGGAGTTCTACCTGTTCAACGAGACGTTCCGCAGCGCCTACGACAAGGGCTACCGGAACATGGAGACGGCCGGCTACTACATCGAGGACTACCACATCTTCCAGACGACGAAGGAAGAAGGCGTGATGCGGGCGCTGCGCAAGCAGTTGCAGGCCTCGGGCATTCCGGTCGAGAACTCGAAGGGCGAGTGGGGGCCGGGGCAGGAAGAGATCAACGTCACTTACGCCGAGGCGCTGACCATGGCCGACCGGCATGTGGTGCTGAAGAACGCCACCAAGGAGATCGCGCATCTCGCCGGCCAGTCCGTGACCTTCATGGCCAAATGGGATTTTGGCCTCGCCGGATCGTCGAGCCACATCCATATGAGCCTCGCCAAGGGCGGCAAGAATGTCTTCGTCGACAGCAAGGATCCGCTCGGCATGAGCCCGATGATGAAGTCGTGGATGGCGGGGCTGCTCGCCTATGCCGGCGACATTACCTATTTCCTCGCGCCCTACATCAATTCCTACAAGCGCTTCCAGGCCGGCACGTTCGCGCCGACTAAGGCGATTTGGAGCCGCGACAATCGTACGGCCGGTTTCCGCCTCTGCGGCGAGAACACCAAGGGCGTGCGCGTCGAGTGCCGGATCGGCGGCGCCGACCTCAACCCCTATCTCGCCTACGCGGCGCTGATCGCCGCCGGCCTCAAGGGGGTCGAGGACAAGCTGGAGCTCGAGGCGCCGTTCACCGGCGACGCCTATGTCGGCAAGAAGCTGCGCGAAGTGCACAAGACCCTGCGCGACGCCAGCGCCGCGATGAAGAAGTCAAAAATGCTGATCGAGGCGTTCGGCCAGAAGGTGGTCGACCATTACGTCCACACGGCCGACTGGGAGCAGTTCGAATACGACCGCCGCGTCACCGATTGGGAGTTGAAGCGCGGGTTCGAGAGGTCGTAAACAGCCGCCAGCATTCCTTCGATAGGTGACGGCATGACCGAGAAGGTCAAAATCATCTCTCCCGTGGACGGGCGGGTTTACGCTGAACGCGCGGCGGCGAGCGGCGCCGAGATCGACACGGCGGTGGCGAAGGCCAAAGCGGCGCGGCGGGCCTGGGCGGCGGTGACTGTGCGCGAGCGCGGCAAGATCCTCAGCCATTTCGTCGATGCGCTGCTGGCGCGGAACGACGAGATCGTGCCCGAGCTTGCCTGGCAGATGGGGCGGCCGATCCGCTACAAGAACGAGATGCGCGGCCTCGAAGAGCGGTCGCGGCACATGATCGCCATCGCCGAGGAGACGCTGGCGCCCTCGCCGCGCCCCGACAAGCCAGGGTTCCAGCGCTGGATCGCGCGCGAGCCGATGGGCACGGTGATGGTGATCGCGCCGTGGAACTATCCGTTCCTCACCGCTTGCAATTCGATCGTGCCGGCGCTGATGGCCGGTAACGCCGTTGTCCTCAAACATGCGACGCAGACGCTGCTGGTGGGTGAGCGCTTCGCCGAAGCGATGAAGACTGCCGGCCTGCCGGACGGACTATTCCAGAACCTCGTTCTTTCGCACGCCGACACTGAGAAGCTGATCGGCTCGGGCGCCATCGACCACGTGAACTTCACCGGCTCGGTGGAAGGCGGCAAACGCATCGAGCGCGCCGCGGCGGGCACATTTGCGACGCTCGGGCTCGAGCTTGGCGGCAAGGATCCGGCTTATGTGCGGCCCGATGCCAAGCTCGACTACGCGGTGGAGAACCTCGTCGACGGCAGCTTCTTCAACTCCGGACAGAGCTGCTGCGGGGTCGAGCGCATCTATGTGCACAAGGACGTCTACGACAAATTCGTCGACGGCTTCGTTGCGGTCTCGAAGGGCTGGACGCTCGGCAACCCGCTCGATCCGGACACGGTCGTCGGGCCGATGGCGGCGCCGAAATTTGCCGACATCGTGCGCGGGCAGACGCTTGAGGCGCTGCGCAAGGGCGCCAAGGCGCATCTCAACACGCGCCATGCCCTCGACGATGAGGGCTCGGCCTATCTCGCGCCCGAGGTGCTGACCAACGTCAACCACCAGATGGCGGTGATGCGCGAGGAGTCGTTCGGCCCGGTGGTCGGCATCATGAAGGTTGCCGACGACGAGGAGGCGATCACGCTGATGAACGACAGCCCCTACGGCCTCACGGCATCGATCTGGAGCGACAATCTCGACGCTGTGGCCCGCCTCGGCGCCCGCGTCGAAACCGGCACCGTCTATGCCAACCGCTGCGACTATCTCGATCCGGCGCTGGTGTGGACCGGCGTGAAAGACACCGGCAAGGGCGGCGGGCTGAGCGAGATCGGCTACCACAATCTGACGCAGCCGAAGTCCTACCACCTCAAGATCGTGTGACGAGCATGGCCATAAAGTCGAACTGGAACTACCCCACCGCGGTCCGCTTCGGCGCCGGCCGCATTGCCGAGTTGCCGGAGGCGCTGAAGGCGGCCGGCATCAACCGCCCGCTGCTGGTCACCGACGCGGGACTGGTCAATCTGCCGGTGACGCAGAACACCATTGCGCTACTGAAGGCCGCGGGGATCGATGTCGGGGTTTATGCCGAGGTCAAGCCGAACCCGGTATCCGCCAACGTCGATGATGGCGTCGCGGCGCTGCGCAAGGGCGGCCACGACGGCGTCATCGCCTTCGGCGGCGGCTCCGGGCTCGATGTCGGCAAGGCTATCGCCTTCATGGCGGGCCAGACGCGGCCGATGTGGGATTTTGAAGACATCGGCGACTGGTGGACGCGCGCCGACCCCAAAGGAATCTTTCCGATCATCGCCGTGCCGACCACTGCCGGCACCGGCTCGGAAGTCGGCCGCGCCAGCGTCATCACCGATGAGACGACGCACACCAAGAAGGTGATCTTCCATCCGCTGATGATGCCGAAGATCGTCATCGCCGATCCGGAACTGACCGTTGGCATGCCGGCTTTCATCACGGTGGGCACGGGCTTTGATGCCCTCGCCCATTGCCTCGAGGCGTATTGCGCCCCGGGATACCATCCGCTCGCAGACGGTATCGCGGTCGAAGGCATCCGCCTTGTACTCGAGAATTTGCCGAAGGTTGCGGCCAATCCCGGCGACATCGAGGCGCGCGGCCACATGATGAGCGCCGCTGCAATGGGCGCAACGGCGTTCCAGAAGGGGCTCGGCGCCATCCATGCACTGAGCCATCCGGTGGGGGCGCTGTATGACACCCACCACGGCATGACCAATGCGGTGTTTATGCCCTATGTGCTGGTGGTCAACCGCGACGCCATAGAGACAAAGATCGCCCGGCTGGCCGCCTATTGTGGCCTCAGCCCCTCATTCGAGGCGTTCCTCAATGCCGTCTCCGGGCTGCGCCAGAAGCTCGCCGTCCCCAATACGCTCAGGGACCTCAAGGTCGATGATCTGAAACGCGACCTCATCGGCGACATGGCAATCGTCGATCCCACGGCCGGCGGCAATCCGGTGGCGCTGACCAGGGTGCTGGCGCTCGAGATCTTCGATCGCGCCATGGACGGGCGCCTCTAGCGCTGCGTGGCTGCCGCGGCCTGGTAGAGCGCGTTGAGCTTGAGCTTGAGGGCCGGCCCGTCTCGGACCGTCAGCTTGCGGCTTTCGTCGGAGACTTCGACTGCGGCATCCAACGGTTCGGCGCCGCGCATCATCGAATCGATCCGAAGCTGGTGGGCGGTCAGCGAAGCGCTGACATCGGCGCGCCGGGCCCGATGCAGTTTCGGCTCGATGAAGGCGAGAATTTCCCTGTCGGCCGGAAGCTCGATCCGCCGCACGTCGTTGGCCTTCAGGCCGTCGTAGAGGGCGCGCGTCGCCGCCACCGGCGATGTCACGATCTGCTCGTGCGTCGTAAAGATGCGGGGCATCCGGGCGGCGTTGCGGATGGTGTGGACCGCATAGTACTCCCAAAGCGCGATGCCGTAGTCGATCGGAATGTTCTCGCGCTGCTCGAGCGACCGGGCGACTTCCAGCGGATCGCGCGAGACGATGACGGCAAGCGGCGCCTCAAGCGCCGGCAGCCAGTCCTCGAGGGTGATGCAAAGCCGCGGGTCCTTGACCAGCCACGGCCGGTGCGCGTCGAGGTCGAGCACGAAGGCGCGCATGCCATGCGAGAGACGCGGGTCCGGCGCCGGCCGGTCGGTCACGGGCCAGCGGCTGACGTCGAACCAGCTGCAACTGCGTGTGTTGAGAAGCTGGCGGTTGAGGACCAGCAGGTCCTTGCGTTCCCAGTAGCCCTTGGGGTTGTGGTCGTTGAAGCCGATCGAGGACCCTTCCGGTCCAAAATACACGCCCATCATGTTGATCAGGCGCGTCACCGCCGAGGTGCCGCTCCGATGCATGCCGAGCACGAAAATCTGCATCTGCCGTCCGTCCCTGTTCCGCCGGCCTCATAGCATGGCGCCGCGGTGCGCTGCAGCAACGAGATTGCCGACAACAGGGAGATTTGACACCACAGATGCACTGTAATACATAACCAACACACCATGACCGATTTCGACGAGACACAACCCATTTTCCTGCAGATCCGCCAGCGGCTGGCGGAGATGATTCTTTCCGGCGCGGTGACCGAGGGCGAGGCGCTGCCGTCGGTGCGCAGCATTGCCGCCGATCTCGCCGTCAACCCGCTCACCGTCACCCGCGCCTACAACGCTCTTGTTGCGCTGGGGGTGGTCGAGAGCCGGCGCGGCATGGGCATGTTCGTCGCCGGCGGGGCCCGGGACCGGCTGCGCCAGCACGAGCAGGACACCTTTCTCAACCAGGAGTGGCCGCGCATCCGCGCACGCGTCGCCGCTCTCGGCCTCGACCTCAAGACTCTCCTCAAGGAGCCCAGATGACCGATCCCATCGTCAGCGTCCGCGGCCTCACCAAGCGCTTCGGCGCACGCGAGATTTTGCACGGGCTCGATTTCGATATTCCAGCCGGCCGCATCTATGGGCTGATCGGCCACAACGGCGCCGGCAAGACCACCACCCTCAACGCCATGCTCGGCCTCACCTCTTATGGCGGCTCGGTCACGGTGCTGGGGCGCGACCCGTACCGGCACCGCGCCCGGCTGATGCGCGATGTCGCCTTCATCGCCGATGTCGCCAGCCTGCCGCGCTTCCTCAAGGTGCGCGAGCTGTTCCGGCTCGTCGCCGAGATCCACCCAAATTTCTCGACGGAAAAGGCGTTCGGCTTCCTCGAGGGCACCGACGTGCGGCAGCAGGCCGTCATCTCGAGCCTCAGCAAGGGCATGCTGGCGCAGTTGCACCTCGCCGTGGTCATGGCCATCGATGCCCGCCTGCTCGTCCTCGACGAGCCCACCCTCGGCCTCGACATCACCTACAGGAAGCGCTTCTACCGGCGCCTGCTCGAAGACTACATGACTGCCGATCGTACCCTGCTGATCACCACCCACCAGGTCGACGAGATCGAGTTCATGCTCTCCGACATCATGTTCATCCGCGATGGCTCGCTCGTCCTACACCAGCCGATGGTGGAGGTGGCGCAGCGCTTTGCCCAAGTGGTGGTCCCCGCCGACAAGCTCGCCGCCGCGACCGGCCTGCATCCGGTTTTTGAGGAGACCCGCTTCGGCCAGACGGTCATGGTCTTCGACGGGGTGCCGCGCGAAAGCCTCGCGGCGCTGGGCGCCGTCACCACGCCGACGCTGTCGGACCTGTTTGTCGCGCTGATGAGCCGTCCGGGGACAACGCCATGATGATGCTCAGATCGTGGGGAGCGCTGCTCAGGCGCGAATATCTCGAGCACCGCGTCGCCTTCCTCTACTTCCCGCTCGGGGTCATGGGCATCCTGCTGCTGGCGGCGCTGTCCGGGCTTGGGATCAACCGCGTGAAGGTCGTGGTCGGCATGACTCTGCCAGCCGGCCTGAAGCTGTTCGAGCTGGGCTACATCGCCCTCGTCGGCCTGTGGTTCTCCTACCTGGCCCTGGCCCTGTTTTTTTACTTCGGCGACGCCTTTAGCGCCGACCGGCGCAACAATGCGATGCTGTTCTGGAAATCGATGCCGGTGTCGGATCTGCGGATTCTCGCCGGCAAGTTCCTCGCCGGCATCGTGCTGTTCCCCGTCATCATCGCCTTGGTCGCCGCAATAACCGGCGTCATGCACTACGCTCTCGTCAGCGCCGCGACGATGCTGATGCCCGGCCTGATCGTGCCGGTGTTCCCGCTCGAGGCGCTGGCCAGCTTTGCCCAGATCACGCTTCTGATGCTGGTCCACCTGGGCTTAGGGCTGCTCTGGTATGCGCCGTTCTTCGCCTGGGTGGCCGGCCTCTCCGCTGTCTTCGGACGCTGGAGCCTGCCGCTCGCCTTTGCCATCCCCGGCCTCATCGCCGTGGTCGAGAACGTGGCGCTGTTCGGCACCGGTCCGCGCGGCGGCTACGTCTGGAGCTACATCAGCCAGCGCTTCCAGTTCGGCCTCACCGATGTCGACTACACACGGATGTTCACCGCCGGCTCGCCCTTCGAGGCCGGCCCCTACATCCTCAGCCTGTGGCATGCGTTCGATGGAGTGAGCGTCGTCACCGGGCTGCTGTTTGCCGCAGCAATCATCTGGCTCGCCAGCGAATACCGGCGGCGACGGCTCGCCTGACGGGGCGCGATCGTGAACAGTCCCTTCGGCCTGGGTGAACCAGGGGCGTTGGCGAGACGGGTGGCGACGCCCTATATCGAGAGCATCCCATCGCGGAGGCGAAGATGATCTTTCCGGTAGAATCGCAGTCGAAAATCCGCAGCGCTCCGGCCCTGCCGCTCACCACGCGGCTCGGCCCGGTCCGTATCGCAGTCACCGACCGGGCGAAGGCGCTCGCCATCTGGCAGGACGTGGTCGGGCTCGACCTCGTCGGCGAAGATGCCAACGTCCTCAAGCTGGGCGTCGGCAGCACCGTGCTGATTGAGCTTGAGACCGGCGCAGTGCGGCCCGTCGTCAAGCGCACGACCGGACTCTATCATGTCGCGATCCACGTCCCCAAGCGCACTGACATGGCGCAGTTCGCCGTGCGCGCGCTGCAGCGCGGCGTCGATATTTCGCCCACCGACCATCTCGTCTCCGAGGCGATCTATCTGTGGGATCTTGACGGGAACGGCATCGAGATCACCTTCGAGACGCCCTGGCGCGGCTCACTTGGCGATCCGGACACCGGCGACTACACCTATGCCAAGACCGTCGACGGCAAACCGCATTCCGGCCGCGAGCCGATCGACCTGCAGGCCCTGCTCGACGAACTCGGGCCGAAACCGACGCTCGAGCCGCGCATGCCGGCGGGGACCCGCATCGGCCACGTCCATGTGCACGTCAATGACCTGCACTCGTCGATGGATTTCTATCGCGACGGCATCGGCTTCGGTGGCCTGTTCATCATCAAGTCGTTCGGCATGGGCGATGTCGGGCTCGACTACACGCCCCACACCATCGCCTTC